>CAIYVA010000151.1 GCA_903929455.1 uncultured Pseudomonadota bacterium
GGTCACGAGCCGATGGGTGGCTTTATCGTTCGTTCTGGCGAGGGACGCGCATTGGGGATCGTTCATTGGATTTTGCATCGATCGTGCTGGACCGTCGGAGATTATTGTTATCTACAAGACTTATTCGTGGCACCGGATACAAGAAATGCGGGCATCGGTCGACAACTGATCGAACAGGTGTATGCGTTGGCTAAATCGCGTGACTGTTCACGTGTGTACTGGTTGACGCACGAAACCAATACAGACGCGATGAAGTTGTACGACAACATCGCCGACCGCTCTGGTTTTTTACAATACCGCAAGATGTTGTGACGTACTCGCCGAGAGAGATATCAATGATCAGAGCATTTTGGTCCGATTTGTGTGATGCCCCGAGGGCCGCCTTGGTGTTCGGTTTAGGTGGGCTGCTTCCTTTTATAGCCTTGACGACACTTGCCTTGGTGGCACCGACGCTCGCTCATTGCGACTGGCTTTTGGTACTGGCGCACTACGCAGCAGTGATTGTCTCCTTTGTCGGTGCGCTGCATTGGGGATATGCCGTTAAAGAGGGTGCCCAGGGGCGAGACGCTTGGCTTCGTTATGGATGGAGTGTGTTACCAGCGCTTATTGCTGTCATCGCCTTACAGTTACCTACCCCGAGTGGCTTACGCTTAGACGCCCTCATGATCCTGAGTGCGCTACGAGTCGATCAATGGATTGACCAACGAAGGCAGATTAGCGAGTGGATGCGGTCACTGCGCCTTCTCTTGACCGTCATCGTCGCGGCTTTGCTGGTGGTGGCAAGTTATGCCTGATGGATCGAGGGCCTACCCGTTCGCTCGGACGAGATGAGAGAGTAGACTCTCCTTGGGCTTGAGATGATTTGTGGTTACGATTGGATTTAAGACGGAGATGACATGAGTTTTACCTCAATCACACCGGCGCCGCCGCGTCTGCACCGCTCCGAATTGGCCGTGCCTGCCTCCAACCCACGCTTTTTTGCGAAAGCCGCCGCCTCTAGTGCCGATGTGGTTTTCTTAGATCTAGAGGATGCAGTGGCTCCGGAAGAGAAGGATCAGGCCCGACTAAATGCCATTGAGGCACTCAATCAGATCGATTGGGGCAAAAAAACCATGATGGTCCGTATTAACGGACTCGACACACCTTATATGTACCGAGATGTCATCGACATCGTGACAGCCTGTAAACGCCTCGACATGATTCTCATCCCTAAAGTGGGTGTTGCCGCTGACGTGTACGCAGTGGATATGTTGGTGTCCCAAGTGGAATCCGCGGTGGGGCGTACCGAGCGTATCGGTTTCGAAGTGTTGATAGAGACCGCATTAGGCATGGCGAATGTAGAGGCGATCGCACAATCCAGCCGTCGCTTAGAGGCCATGTGCTTTGGTGTTGCGGACTATGCTGCCTCCACGCGCGCTCGCAGCACGGTCATTGGCGGGATACATCCGGATAGCCGTGTGCTGGCGGATGCGGCTTCGGATGGCACGCGCGCGTCTTTTATGACGGATCCTTGGCATGCGGCGCAGACGCGGCTACTGGTTGCTTGCCGAGCCTATGGCTTGCGCCCGATCGATGGGCCGTTCGGTGATTTTACGGATGCCGCGGGCTTTAACGCGGCGGCACTGCGCACGGCGGTTATGGGCTACGAGGGTAAATTAGTCATTCATCCAGCGCAGATTGAGCTTGCCAATGCGGTGTACACGCCAACAGACGCAGAGCTCCAAGAGGCTGCCCGTATTGTGGCGGCGATGGAGGCCGCTGTACGTAATCGACAGGGAGCGGTCTCTTTGGATGGCAGACTTCTTGATATGGCGAGCATCAGCATGGCCGAGTCTTTGCTCACTAAGGCGCGCGCGATGGGGAAAAAATTCACCACCTGACGCGCGCGATCATGGCGGCTATCCCATAACATTTCGCGATGATTGTTATAGCAACGGGATAGCGTCGCTTGGTACGTACCGGTTACTCATCGACATCGTGCTCTGCGCCCGCGATACTCTTCACCTCGTGACGTCAGCAGAGAATCAGAATTCATGGATGCAGTAATCGACACCTTGACCGGTCAACTGATTGGTCTCATTCGCCATAAAGCCATCACAGAGACTGATTTACAGGCAGCGGCGCTCTTTACATTGGATGCGTGCGCCAATGCGATTGGTGGGCGCAATACAGAGGCTGGGCGCATTTTGCTGCGCTGGAGCGCTGATCACCCGATCCAAGCGTCCAGTCGGTCTTTCGTCACAGGTGCGCTCACCCATATCCTTGAGACCGATGACTTACATCGTGCCTCGGTGACGCATCCGGGTTGTGTTGCTGTTCCGGTCGCCATGGCGCTAGGTGCCAAACGCCAGGTGCCCGGTGTAGAGCTGTTGCATTCGGTATTGCATGGCTATGAAGCCATGTGTCGCGTGGGCAATGCGGTAGGCCCGGCGCACTATAAGGTATGGCATAACACGGCCACGTGTGGCCCTTTCGGTTCTGCGATGACGGCCGCCAGCTTGCTGCAGCTAACGGACGTGCAGGCTCAGCATGCGCTTGGCAATGCGGGCACGCAGTCGAGTGGTTTGTGGGAGTTTTTAGATACGGGTGCAATGAGTAAGCACTTGCATGCCGGACGTGCGGCTGAGTCGGGATTGCTTGCCGCGGAACTGGCCGCCCTCGGATTCACAGGACCACCGGCGATCTTGGAAGGCAAAAAAGGATTTTTCGTAGGCGCTTGTCCCGATGCGATCCCGGCTCGAGTCACCGCGGATCCGAAGGCCCCATGGCAATTGGTCGGCACCTCCATTAAGCCATGGCCGTCATGCCGCCACACGCATCCAGCGATTGACGCAGGCTTGGAGCTGCACACTCAGCTGGCTGGGCGTGCGATTCGTGATGTGCACGCGTTGGTCTATCAGGCTGCCATCGATGTGTGTGACCGACCGAACCCACAGAGTGAATACGAGGCTAAGTTTTCCCTCTATCACTGCATTGCCGCTGCACTTGCAGATGGTCAGGTGACCTTCGAGTCATTTAATCCAGCGAGCCGTGAGCGTCTTTCTGGTCTTCGCCGCCAGATTTCTGCAACGGTGGCTGAGCCGTATCGGTCTGCTTATCCTGATAGTTATTGGGGTGCGGCGGTCCGTGTGACGACACAGGATGGCGCAACGCTTACTGTTGATCGACGTGTCTGCAAAGGAGACCCCGATGCCGCGCTCAGTCGTGAGGAGATGGTAGATAAAGCATTGATGCTGATGCGTCATGGTGGCTTAGCGACAGAGACCGCGCAGCAGCTGGTGGAAGCCATTCTGGCATTACCCAGCAATCGGGCGGATTGGGACGTGTTGCAGCGTGTCTTTATTTAGCTTGCATGGCGCACCTCGCAACTAAACTGCCACCGTTACGTAGCCTAGTCGCGTTTGAGGCGACGGCGCGCCATGCGAGTCTAACGGGGGCTGCCCAGGAACTGCGCATGAGTCGCGAAGCCGCCAGTCGCCACATCCGAGTGCTCGAGGAATATCTTGGCATTAAGTTGTTCTATCGGCGTCACCGTGGTGTTGAGCTGACCTCAGCAGGCCGGACGTTTCAGACGATTGTGCAGGAGAGTTTGCAGAGCATCGCGAATGGTGCCGCGACCATACAGAGTCATCAGCGCTCCAATGGGATTACGGTATCCGCCACCATTGCGATTGCCTCCTACTGGTTAATGCCGCGATTGGCGATGTTTCGGCAGAAGCATCCGGATTTAGAAATTCATATGAAAATCTCTGATGCACCGAGCGATATGGTGGCGGATGGTATCGACATCGCACTGCGTTATGGCGATGGCCAATGGAAAGGTCTGCGTGCCCAGCGATTGTTTGCAATCAACTCTTTTCCGGTGTGTTCGCCTGATTACTTAAAGCACGCGCCGCCGCTACAGCGCGCGGTGGATCTTCTGCGACACACGTTGATTAATTTGGACGGCGCAGTACACGTTGCAGAAGATTGGCACTGGTGGCTTGGACGTGTCGGTGTGCGCGTACCTAAGGTGCTCAAGACGCTCGGCTTTGATAGCTACGCGAACGTGATGCAAGCCGCTCTCGATGGTCATGGGGTCGCGCTTGGTTTTACTGGCCTTGCGGCTGACCTGTTGGCCAAGGGACAGCTAGTGCAACCGCTCGATACGGAACTCACGCGGGGCTTGGCGGTTTACCTGGTAACCCCTCGCAGCAACAAACCGCCGCCGCCGGTGCGAAGTTTTATTCGCTGGATGACGGCGGAGGCGGGCATGATCGCGCATGGGGCAAGCACCAGCCCCATCATGACGGATTAGACGCCGGCTGGGTTAGCCACATCCTTGCCGAGATCTTTGAGGTCCTGATAACGATCGCCGATGCGATGATGCGGGCGCCCACCGGTCGCACCGCCTAAGACGACGAGCACTTCGTCTTGTGTGGGGGCATCGGGTATTGAGAACTGCACGGTTAGATAGTGCGATCGCATGCCGGAATCGTCTTTATGCATCAGCGGCACCATGATCGGACAATTGGCAGGTCCCCGGGTGTTGGTAAAGGATAGATAGCTCTTGGCGCTCAGCGCTTCGCGGTAGTGGTTACCAAAGCGCAGCGTGTGAATGAGTGCTGAGCCATGCTCCAGCTCACCGTTCAGACCGGTGACACAGGCTTTGCCGTAGGCCTCGATCTTATCTGCACCCCCAGCGAGGGCCGCCATGCGAGCCGTCAACAGGCGGCCGAGTTCGGAGGCAAGGGCATGAATCTCGGGTTTTAAGTCCTCTACATAGCCGCGGCCCACCCAGGGATTGCGCAGAACAATGGCGGAACCGAAAATCTTCAGGGGGCGTGGTGCCGCCTTGTCGCCATCGGTGTAGATTTCCTCGAGAAAGTCGACTGCTTTGCGAATCAAAATGGCCATGGCTACCCCGAGATCTGTTGCGACAATGACCCACCTTGGATGAAAGGGGCGTGATGGGTCAATAGCTTTTCACGTGACGCCCCTGTCACGGCTTAGTCTCACCGTCATCCGGGGCGCCAATCAGTCGTCGTTGGGTGCTTGACGCCAGTCGCGGCAAGCCTCCGGTACTGACGTGCCGATCAATCGCCTATAACCTGTTGGCATATTATATAGTTAAATTATCGAAAGTGAATTTAGGTTAAATTCGAGGATAGACGAGGGCGTGTGGTGCGTGACTGACAGTGGGAACACCATTGGTTGAGTGCTAAAGACGCCGTCTACATAATCACAATTCAGGGGGGGGATCTAATGAATTCACAGCACAGTGCGGGCGTAGTCCGATCATCCACACGGTCGCGACTCAGTGTCGCCATCGCGGCAGTATTGACAGGCGCCACGGCGTATACCTCCCCGGTTAGCGCCTTCGTAGAAGCGAGCGACAGCTTAGGCGAAGTCATTGTGTCCGCGCGTAAGCGCGACGAAAGCTTGCAGGATGTGCCGATCAGCGTGCAAGCGATCGGTGGCGACGCATTGGCGTCGTTGGGTGCCAAGAGTTTTGAGGAATACGCCCAACTGATGCCGTCGGTGTCATTTAAGTCTTTCGGCACGCCGGGCACAGCCACTGTGCTGATGCGCGGTATCTCTGACGGCGGCGACGGCAATGCGTCTGGTTCACAACCCAGCGTCGGTATGTATCTCGACGAAGCGCCAGTGACCACCATTTCATCGAACCTTGATGTCCACATCTACGACATCGCCCGTATCGAAGCCTTGGCAGGTCCTCAGGGCACCCTGTTCGGTGCCAGTGCTGAGGCGGGTGTGGTGCGGATCGTGACCAACAAGCCTGAGCTCGGTAAGACCGAAGGCCGTCTGGATGTGGGCATTGGCACTACCAGTTCCGGTGCGGGCAGTCACTCCATCGAAGGCGTTGTTAACTTTCCCATTGGTGAGAGCGCAGCCATCCGCCTCGTGGGCTGGTCGATTCAAGACGGTGGTTGGATCGATAACGTGCCAGGTACGCGCACCTACTATTTGCCACCGTGGAATCTGGATCGCGTCGCCACGCTCACCAATGATGGGCTCACAGGTCCTAACCAAAACGACTCGCGCAAGGATGGTTATCGCGCAGCGCTGAAGGTTGATCTCAACGATCATTGGACTGCCAACACCAGCGTCACCACACAAAACACGCATTCACATGGTATCTGGGAGGCTGATCCGCCAAGCACGGGCAACTACCACGCGATTCAGCGTTTCACTGCGGAAAATCGCCGAGATGAGTTCACGCAGGCCGCGTGGACCTTAGACGGTGATCTGGGTAATCACAAACTCACCTATACCGGCTCGCACCTGGATCGTAGCGTTGATTACGTGACTGATTACAGCAAATACGGTGAAGACTTCTCGTATGTGCCGTACTACGCCTGTGATTATTCAGCCACCGGTAAAAATCTGAGCACACAGTCAGCGACGGATTGCACCAGCCTTTACGAGTACATCACCTCTCACAATAGCTACCGTCGTACCAGTCACGAGATGCGCTTGCAGTCGAGCTTCCAAGGCCCACTACAGTACGTGATTGGCCTGTTTGATCAGGATGCACAGCACCGTTACACCACGCTGTATGTGCAGCCCGGTATGTCGCCCACCTTACAGGTGCCAGGCTATGACGTGTCAAATGTCTATTTCCGCACCGATCAGTTACGTAAGGACAAGCAAAAAGCCGTGTTTGGCGAGGTCTACTACGATATGACCGCGACCCTGCGCGCGACCCTTGGCGCAAGACATTACGACGAGTCGAGTGATGTCAATGGCGTGGTGGGCTGGGGTCCTGGCCAGTACTGTCCATCAGATCCAACCTGCCGCGACACCGTTGCCAACTCTAAGGTTAGCTTTAAAGGCGAGATCTACAAAGCCAACTTGGCTTGGAAACTGACCGCGGATGATCTGCTGTATGTGACCTACTCTGAGGGATATCGCCCTGGTGGTGAGAATCGTGATCCCGGCTTAGTTGCGTCAGCGGGTAGCCAGTCTTGGCAGCCTGACAAGCTCACGAACTATGAGCTGGGTTGGAAGACCTCGTGGCTTGACAAGCGTCTGCGTTGGAACGGCGCCGTGTATCAGATGGACTGGAGCAAAATTCAGTACACCGTGTACGACTTTGCGCTGTCCGCTTGTTGCGGTAACGTCTACAACTTAAGCTCAGCCCAGAATCGCGGCGCCGAAACCGATATCACGTGGGTTGCTGCCCACGGCCTGACCATTGCGGCCTCTGCCTCATATAATGACGCAAAGACCACGGGTGATTTCACACTGCCGAGCGGGACGCTCTCAGTGCCTAAGGGCACCCCGTTGCCAAACGTGCCTAAGCTTAAGGCGACCGCACGGATTCGTTACGACTTCCCCTTGGGTCAATATGAAGCGTACGTCCAGGCGAGCGACACCAGCGTGGGTAGCAGTTACAACCGCATCACGCCTGAGAAGTTCTACTACAACCAGCACGGGTACAACTTGCTGAATCTGTCAGCCGGCTTGACGCATGGTCACGTGGGCGGACAGATCTACATCAATAACGCCACCAATGAATCCGCGCAGCTGAACGTGCATCCACGTAACTACGAGTATTCAGTCGTGACGAACCGTCCGTTGTCCTTTGGCTTAAAGGCATGGGTCACGTTCTGATGACCCAGCACCGTTGGTGCGCGCAGAGACGCGGGATAGATCGACCTGCACTCTGCGATCGCACCGACGGAACCTGTGACGGTGAATAGATCGTCTGGCCCGGATGCCACTGCGCAGACGGGCGATCTCACCTTAGCGGTTCGTAACGCCATGGCGTTGTTCGCGCGTGGCCAACATGCGCTTGCCGCTGAACAAGCCACTGAAATCCTGCGTCAGTATCCCGCCGAACCCAACAGCGCCTTTGTACTGGCAGCGATCGCCCGTGCCCAAGGTGATCATCACGCAGCCCGCGTGCAGTTGGAGGCGTTGGTTTCCCGTGTTCAGGACTTTCCGCTTGCCTGGCAGGAGCTTGGTTTCACCTTGGCCAGCCAAGGCGCTGTGCCTGCCGCGAAAGGCGCGCTTCGCAAGGCGCTGGCGCTTAATTCTCAGCTGCCGGAGAGCTGGAAAGTACTGGCAGAGCTTGCCACCGCCGAAGGCAATATCGATGAGGCGACCGAGGCGGCTGATCACTTCGCGTTGGCTAATGCGACCGACGTGCGGTTGGTTGAAGCGGTGCGCCATGCCCGTGCTGGGCAACTGGCGTTAGCGGAACGTGGCGTTCGCGCCTATCTATACGATCGGCCAGATGATGCCACCGCAATTCGGTTGCTAGCTGATATCGGTGTGCGTGTGGGTGCCTTTGAAGGGGCTGAGCACTTATTTCGTCGGTGCTTAGAGCTCGCACCAGACTTTACCTTGGCACGGCTGAATTACGCACAGTTTCTAAGCAAGCGCGAAAGACTCGTCGAGGCGCTAGTCGAAGTTGACCGCCTGCTACAAGCAGATGCCAAGCACTACGCATTTTTAACCTTGAAAGCATCGATTTACACCAAGTTAGGTGACTTCACACAAGCGATTGCACTGTATGAGCGCTTGCTGACGGAGTTCCCGCCAAGGCCTATCACCTTGCTTGTGTATGGCCACGCGCTAAAAACCGTCGGGCGGCAGAGCGATGCTATTGAGGCGTATCGGCGCACCATAGCCCTACAGCCCAGTTTTGGCGATGCCTACTGGAGCCTTGCTAACTTAAAGACTTTTCGTTTCGATCATGCCGATATTGTGACCATGCGTGCACAGATCGACAGTGGTGCAGGGTCACAAGAAGACCACTTTCATCTGCGCTTCGCTCTAGGTAAGGCGTTGGAAACACAGGGTGATTACGTCGAGTCTTTTACGCACTATCAACAAGGTAATCAAATCAAGATTAGCTTGGAGCACTATAGTGCGGAACGCACCACCGCTGAGATCGATCGTTCTATCCGAGTCTGTGGGTCGGCGTTTATGGCGAGCCGCGCGGGTCTTGGTTGCGTCGCACGGGATCCTATCTTCATTGTTGGTCTGCCGCGCTCCGGGTCGACACTGCTCGAACAGATTCTGGCGAGCCACTCGCAGGTTGACGGCACTAAGGAACTGATTGATATTCCGGCGATCATCCGCCGATTATCCGGTAGACCGCGCACGGGAGAGACGCCGCGCTATCCGGATCTGTTAACCGAGATTGAGCCGGATACTTTTCGCCTGCTGGGCGAAGAGTATTTGGAGCGCACCAGAATCCAGCGTGGGTCATCGCTTTTTTTCATCGACAAGATGCCCAACAACTTTCGCTATATCGGTCTAATTCATTTGATTCTGCCCAACGCCAAGATCATTGACGCCCGCCGTCACCCGATGGCGGCCTGCTTCAGTGGCTTTACGCAGCTGTTCGCGCAAGGACAAAGCTTCACGTACGGGCTATCTAACATCGGGCGTTATTACCGCGATTATTTGCGGCTTATGGATCACTGGGACGAGGTACTACCCGGTAAAGTGCTGCGGGTGCAGTACGAGGATATGACACAGGATACAGAGCAACAAGTACGTCGATTACTGGATTATTGCGGCTTGCCGTTTGAGCAAGCCTGTCTGCAGTTCCATCAGACTGAGCGCGCGGTCCGTACCGCGAGCTCTGAGCAAGTTCGCCAGCCGATTTATGCCACCGCGGTTGATCACTGGCGACACTACGAGCCAATGCTAGATGAACTCAAAGAGGCGCTTGGCGAAGACGTCCTAGCACGCTATCCGATCTCCGCATAACCCACAGTGAAAGTGACGGGATCGTCGGTATGTTTAAGGCACCGCCGCGAGATTCCCCGCGCGCTCTAGGTCGCGCTCGATGCTAAGACTACAGCGCCAGAGGTGAAAGGCAGCCCACAGACCGACGAAGGTCAGTGGTAGCAAGGCCATGCGCAGAGCATCCGAGCCGAAAGACGGTGCGAGGTGATCGCTCATCAAGCCGACGGCTACGGGGGCCACCACCAGATTCGATAGGCTCGACAAGAACAACATCACAGCCACCGTCTGGGCGCGCATGGATGCCGGTACGAGGTTCTGCATCAGCGCGAATTTCGGTCCGAAGGAAGCGTAAGACAGCGGAATGAAGAGGCTCAGCATCGCGACTGAGAGCGTACGTGAGGGAGTCAGATAGGCCAGCACTGACGGCACCGTACCTAGCAAAGCAGCGGCCACCAGATACAACGGCACATAACGCGCTGGTCGGTGCTGCAGTCGCTTCATCACCAGCGTGGTGAGGAGAATCACCGCGGTGCCACCGATGCCATGAATCAGCGCCAGGATGCCGCCAGAGTCGGACAGGGACATGCCATGACAGCGCATCAGAAAAGACGGCGTCCACCAAAGCAGTCCCCAGGACCACAGCGTGAACAGAGTGCCGCCGGCGAGCGCATGCACTAACGCCCACTGTTGCTTGATGAAGGTGAGGGTTTCCCAGAAGGTGGCGTGGGCCTCAGCCGGTTGCGTATCTAGGCGACCGCGCTTCGGTTCGCCGGTTAAGGTATAGACCGCGATACCCAACAACACCCCGGGCAGACCGAGTGCGAAAAAAGCACTGCGCCAACCGAAGGCATCGCTTAAATAGCCCGCACTGGCCGCGAGTACGGAGCCCACGGGAATGCCCAGCGCATAAATCGAAAACGCATACGCGCGACGATGCCAAGGATAGTAATCGGAAATCTGCGACTGAGAGGCCGGTGTGCCACCGGCCTCGCCGATGCCGACTAGTGCGCGTGCTACGAACAATTGCTCAAACGTGCGCGTGAGGCCACAGGCCGCTGTCATTAAGGACCACAAGCTTAAGCTGATGGCGATCAGATTACGCCGATTGACGCGATCGGCCAGCACTGATAATGGCAGACCCGCTAACACGTAGAAAATAGCGAGCGATACCCCTGTGAGCATACCGACTGCGGTGTCGGACAGATGGAGATCTGCCTTCAAAGGCTCGATCAGCGTCGACATCACGTATCGATCTGCCATATTGAATGCATACACCGCTGTGAGCATCGCCAGTACCCAGCCGGGTGTCGTGGCAAGGACGCTCGATTTAGCGGACGTAACCGCTGAGTCGCTGGTATCCATTCAGAGCGGCGATGCCAGGTAGCGCAGTGCTTGCAACAGTGCGCCGGCGTCTGGTAGCGCGTGCAGGTGGTTCAGATCATGCCACAGCGTCTCGATAACGTTTTGCGATAAATGTGGACGTGCGCAATCGAGGAACTTCTCATATAGCGCTAGCGATGACAGCGGCGCTCCTGGGCTGCCGGCCGCTTCAGCTACCACTTGTCGCAGGTGGGTGCCATCGCGCAGGTGTATCTCAACCGTGTCCGGATCCTCCGGTGCACAATCGCGCGCATCGGTGGCGACCGCGTAACCGCTCAGAGTAACGCACGTTTGCAGCGCGGTGATGGCGTCGCGTTGCAGCGCCTCGGGTGTGAAATCAGCGAGTCCAAGTCGCCCTGTGGTGGCGGCCACCGCAGCACAGTAGTGCATGCTAAAACGAGCCTGCATGGGATCGATCGGTACGGCAAAGGGCAGCACTTGAAGGTTAGGCTCAGGGACCAGCACTTGGATCGAGCCTATGTCTTTTGCATGAAAGCGATGCTGCTCTCGCAGCGCAATAATGCCGTCGATGGCGCGGCTGATGTAACCACAGCACGGATATCGTTTGATATACAAACCGTAACGCTCAATCGCTAGTGACGCATGATCCATGCTAAGACGCTGTGCGTGATCACCGCCCCCGCCGCCGCGCCAAATAGCCAGCAGTCCTTGCGCGCCCTCAAACATCTGATCCGAGGCAGTGATGCCACTTTTCGCAAGGCCCGCCGCTAATAATCCGGATTTGGCAGCAAGACCCGCGTGCAGTGGTTTAGCCATCGTGCCAAATTGATACTTGAAGCCACTCGCCATACTTGAGGCAAGGCTTAACGCGTGGGCACTTTGTATCTCATCTAGCGACAGTAAGCGTGCGGCACTGGCGGCGGCTCCCAGAGTGCCGAGTGTCGCCGTGGCGTGCCAGCCCCGTAGATAGTGGTCCATGTTCACCGCTTCACCAACCCGCACCATCACCTCATAACCCATGAGCAGTGCATCGAGTACCGCAGCACCACTGCTGTGCTCTTGTTCCGCCACGGCGAGAATGCAGGGCACGAGCACCGCGCCCACGTGTGCGACCGAGGGAGCATCGTAATCATCGAAATCCTGTGCGTGTGCGGATGTGCCGTTGCACAGTGCCGCCCATAACGGATCCGCAGTGCCACCGCCGACCACGGTAGCTACGCCATCACCCCGTTCAGCCACGAAGCACCGAGCAGCGCGTGCGGCTGGCTGATCGTGGCCGGCGAGTAAGCAGGCGATGGTGTCTATAAAACAATGCCGAGCACGGGTCTGCGCCTCTTGACTGTGCCGCTTGTCGGCGCTCGCAAGCCAGCGCGCCAGTTGCCCTAAGGCAGTGCCTTGCGGCTGATTCACATCAGCGCCTCGGCGATCATGATTACATCACCCGTTGGCCCCGTGGCCCATAGATGGACGCGCTCCGCCTCGGTGCGCGCACTGAGATTTAGGGTCTCCCCCAGAATCAGAGGATTGTGCGCACGATACGTAAACTCTCGTAACACCCGAGCGCGATAGCGTTGGCGTAGCAGCTCTAATAGAAAAGTGGCGACCAGCGGGCCATGCACGATCACGCCGGGATAGCCTTCCTGTGATCGAGCATAGTCAGCGTCGTAGTGGATGCGGTGTGAGTTAAAAGTTAGTGCAGAGTAACGAAAAAGCTGCACCGCCGACGGGGTGACACGGAGTATGACCTCAGGGTCGTGACAGGCAGCAGGCAACGGTGCTGATCGGCGTACGAAGGCGGTGGATCCCGCCACTGCCCGGTACACGATGTCATGGTCTTCTAACACCTCACCACCTGAGGGCGAGGTCAGGTGATGCCTGACGGTGACAAAGCGCAACTTGCCGGAAGCCCCATTTTTTTCACTGACCGAGTGGATGGTGGAATGCCGTGTCACTGGTTCACCAATACGGATAGGCGCACGGATGCTTAGGCGCCCACCCGCCCACATACGTCGCGCCTGATCGATGGCTGGTAAGAAATCGCCAGGCTTCGCATGGCCATCCGTGCCGAGCGCCGATAGAGGCGCTACGGAGTGGAAGAAGGTCCAGTGCCAGCCCGGCGGTAAGGGATCGCCCTCTTTAAGTGGGTCCCCGCCCATATCCAGAGTGGCTTCTAAGGCGCTTACCCACGCGATGCGTAGCTCATCGTGACTGTGCATTTCACGGCCGACCCAAGCGGATGCGTCGATTGGTGGTGTGGATGAGGTCATAGCTTCTAGGGTGTCAGTGTAGCGGGTAGTTAACTAAACTCGGTACGGATAGCATCTGAGTGTGCGCCGATGGTTGGCACCGAACCAAAGTGTTTACTGCCCGACGTGGATTGCGTGGGTGGTGCGGCGATACTCATAGGACCAGAGACCGTCTCAATGGTGATGCGTCGCAGTGCTGGATGTTGGCTAAATGCAGCGATGTCGTTGACAAAACCATAGGCCGTATTGGCCGCTTGCAGACGTTGTGCGGCCGACGATCGATCAAGCCGAGCAAAGGCTTCCGCAATACGCGTATCGACTTGAAGGCGGTTACTGACGCGCGCGACATTGGACTCAAATCCGGCTTGTGATGCCAGAGCCTGATCTTGTAAGAAATGCGTGCAGAAGGCCTGCCACTCGCGCTCATTTTGAATCGAGATCACCACCGCCACACCATCGGCTGTGGTGAAGGCGCCATAGGGACAGATGCTAGGGTGTGCTAAGCCCACGCGCTTAGGCGCCTGCCCGCCACCTTCATACTGTAAGAGCGGCACACTCATCCAATCAGCAATGGCATCGAACAAGCTAAGTTTGATGCCCTGACCAAGCCCGGTACGACCTCGCTCTATCAGTGCTTCGAGGATGGCGGCGTGTGCTGACATGCCGCAGGCGATGTCGCACACGGATACACCCACGCGACCGGGCCCTTCCGGTAGCCCGGTGATGGAGGCGAGGCCACTCTCCGCTTGTACTAAGAGATCGTACGCTTTGAGATCGGCACAGGCCGGCGCATCGCCGTAGCCTGAGATGTCCACCGTGATTAGACGCGGGTTTAATGCCCTGAGCGCATCTGATCCAAAGCCCGCGCGGGCGGCCGCACCGGGCGCTAAGTTTTGGATGAACACATCTGCTTGCGCGGCGATGGTACGCAAAAGGGTGGCATCGGCGGGCTGTTTGATATCGGCGACGAGACTTTGCTTGCCGCGGTTGAGCCACACGAAGTAGCTAGACTGCTCCCCACCCGCGCGGTCGTAATAGCGCGCGAAGTCGCCTTCTGCGCGTTCCACCTTGATCACGCGTGCACCGGCATCTGCTAAGCGCGAGGTGCAGTAGGGTGCGGCGACTGCTTGCTCTAAGGCAAGCACGAGCAAGCCCTCGAGTGGCCGACTCAAAATGATCTCGGCAGCCCGAGCACGTGCTCGGCGACGTATGACAAGATCAGGTTGGTGGAAATGGGTGCGACTTGATAGAGCCTGGTTTCTCGAAATTTGCGTTCGACATCGTATTCGCAGGCAAAGCCGTAGCCACCATGGAACTGCAGACACACATTGGCTGCTTCCCAAGAGGCATCTGCTGCCAGCAGTTTGGCCATGTTTGCCTCAGCACCACAGGGCTTGACGGCATCAAACAATTCGCACGCTTTAAAGCGCATTAAACTGGCCGCTTCGATGTTGATGTGCGCGCGTGCGATTGGAAACTGTACGCCTTGGTTTTTGCCGATCGGCCGATCAAACACGATGCGCTCATTGGCGTAGTGCGTCACTTTGTCGATAAACCAGTGGCCATCACCAATACACTCTGCAGCAATCAATGCGCGTTCTGCGTTTAAGCCATCGAGAATGTACTTGAAACCTTGCCCCTCCACGCCGATCAGGTTCTCAGCAGGCACTTCAAGATCAGTGAAAAAGAGCTCATTGGTCTCGTGATTGACCATGTTCATGATGGGTCTTACCTCGAGACCCTTACCAATCGCATCGCGCAGGTCGACGATGAACAGCGACATGCCTTCCGATCGCTTCTTCACCTCAGCCAACGGTGTGGTGCGCGCCAGTAGGATCATCAGATCTGAATGCTGAACGCGTGAGATCCACACCTTCTGACCATTGATTACATACCGATCCCCTTTGCGGACGGCGGTCGTTTTCAGTTTGGTGGTGTCCGTGCCGGTGGTGGGTTCAGTGACTCCCATCGATTGCAGACGTAGGGTGCCGGAGGCGATGGCTGGGAGATAGCGTTGTTTTTGTTCCTCCGAGCCGTGCCTTAAGAGCGTCCCCATGTTGTACATCTGGCCGTGACAGGCGCCTGAGTTGCCACCGCACCGATTGATCTCCTCGAGGATCACCGAGGTGGCAGTCAGACTCAGGCCGGATCCACCGTACTGTTGCGGGATTAGCGCGGCTAGCCAGCCGGAGGTGGCTAAGGCATCAACAAAGGCCGCCGGATAGCCACGCTCGGCGTCAATCTTGCGAAAGTACTCAGCCGGGAACTGCGCGCACAGAGCGCGTACGGCGTCGCGGATGTCTTGAAAGGCGTCATCGAGTGGCATCAGCGTCGTTCCTATACGGCGGGCAGGGGGCCCGCATACCGAGTCTAGCTATATTATGAATATAATAAATTGCTACCAAATATGCTTTTCTGATATAGCTAACACCATGAACCTGCAACAACTGAGAACCTTCATCCGCATTGCGGAGCTAGGCTCGCTGAGCAAAGCCTCGGACCGCATGCGGGTGGCGCAGCCGGCGTTGAGCCGTCAGATGAAGTTGCTGCAGGAGGAGGTGGGTGTGGTGCTGTTTGACCGCCATCGGGGTGGTATGCGCCTGACCTTGGCCGGTGAGGAACTGTTACGCCGGGTGCCAGGGCTGATCCGCCAACTCGATCAGGTGTACGAAGACGTGCGTACCCATGCGGGGGCTACACGGGGTCAGGTGGTCTTTGGTGTGGTGCCGACGGTGAGCTATGTACTGGCGCGCCACCTAGCGTGCCGAGTGGCCGCTGACTTTCCAGATGTTCAGCTGCGAATTGTCGAGAGCTACTCAGGCCATCTGGTGGAGTGGCTGCAGCGGGGTGAGATCGACGCGGCCATCGTCTATGGCCCCGGCGAGAAGTTTCACATGCGAGCCGAAGAGCTACTGCTTGAGGATTTGGTGGTGGTTGGGCCACCTGATGCCGGTCTCGATCCGGCCACCCCCGTGTCGATGGCCGCGTTTGCGAACTTGACCTTGGTGCTGCCGAGTCGTCCACACGGTCTGCGGGTGGTCGTCGAATTAGCTGCTCATCGTGCTAAGACCAAGCTAGAGGTGCGTTTTGAAGCCGACTCCTTTCGTGTGCTAGTTGATTTGGTTGAGCAGGGTCTTGGTTATAGTGCGTTGCCACTGTCTGCGGTATCGCGAGAGGTAGCCCAGAAACGCCTGACGTACGCGCCGCTTATTGAGCCAAAGGTCACGCGTAATTTAATCCTAGGTATTCCCGATTCAACATTGTCGCGTGCGACGCAGACAGTGATCGCATTGACTCGCGAGGAGATAGCGAAGTTAGTCAAGTCAGGGGCGTGGGATGCCCGTCTGCGCTATTCCTCCGATCGGACTGTTCGTTGAAGCCGAGCTTACCCGTCAGGATCAAGGCCCGCATCGGCCACGGCCACTAGTTGGATCTCACGATTGAGATCAAAGTGCCGATACGCGATCAGATAGATTAAAGTCGACACCGGCAATCCCACCAGCATGGCGAAATCCGCGCCGCCCAGTGCCACTGCCGCCGGTCCTCGATAGACGCCGGTACTAAAGAACGGCACCATCACGAGGAATCCGCCGAAGTAAGCTGTGAGCCCGCGCCAGTTCCAGCGACCGTACATGCCGCGCGGATTAAATATCTCTCGTACGGAGTAATGACCGCGTCGCAAGTAGTAGAAGTCGACTAAATTAATGGCGGTCCAAGGTGTGAATAGATAGCCAAGAATGACCAAGAACTCACCGAACTCAGTGGCAAAGTCTTTGGAAGCGCCAAGCGCCAGCACCCATGATACGGCGAGTAGAATAATTAACGTGACTAAGCGATGCCAGAGCGCAGGACGTAGCGGACGAAGGGAGTCTGCGACGCTCAATAGTGTCAGCGATGCGCTATAGAACATTAGTGTTGAGGTGGTGATGAGGCCCAGTACTGATGCGATCAAAAAGGGGCCACCGGATCCAGGCAGAATCAAGTCTGCGGCAGCTTTAAGCGCTGCGGTTAATTCCATTTTCGGAAATAGCGCAATCGCTACGGAGCCGATCAGTGTGGGCCACGTCGTGCCGATAAACGAACCGACATAAGTCCACCAGAAAGAAGCGCGCACGCCGACGTTTTTTGGTAGATAGCGCGAATAATCAGAGACAAAGATGGACCAAGACAATTGGTAACCGGCGGTGGTCAGCAGTTGGCTCAGGAAAGGCACCAAGCGAAAGTCAGCGACGTTAAATTGTTCTGCGGGAAAGTGCGCCCCGAATGCAGCGACGGTCATGACCACAAACGTGGCGAGTAGCAGATACGCTAAGACGCGTTGCGCAGTGTGGATAACGTCATAGCCAATCACTGCAAGTGCCGCCGCCAATAAGCCGACTGCGATCATTGTGTGTGGGCGGTTAAAGCCACCGAGCGTATAAAGCGTATCGGCGGTCAGTACCTGATTGAACGCGCAGTAGCCGATGAAGGTGATCAGTGCTACCCCCCAGACTAAGAGGGCACCCACATAGCCGAACTGCGGCCGTGATTGGATCATCTGCGGCAGACCGAGTTGCGGGCCTTGCGTCGAGTGGAAGGCCATGAAAAAGGTGCCGAACGCGCAGCCGATAATCACTGCGATGGCAGTCCAAAACAAGTTACCGCCCGCTAGGATGCCGACTGCACCACTAGCGATGGTCGCTAAATGAGCGCCGCCTGTGAACCATACCGGCCATAGATGCCAAAGCTTACCGTGCCGCTCACGGATCGGCACATAGTCGATCGATCGTTGCTCGATGAGCGGGTTATTAGCCACTAAGCCTCCTGTAAAGAACGCATCACGGTTTAGCTGCGTGGCTTAAGACCCATTTTGATGCGCGCGTCCTTAGCTGACATCACGCGACCGCCTAATTGGTCGATGATATGCGCGGCCTTCTCCACCAACTGGCCGTTGGAAGCGAGCACGCCTTTCTTAAGATATAAGTTGTCTTCGAGTCCGACCCGGACGTTGCCGCCTAAGATCATGGCTTGTGCCGCCATGGGCATTTGCATGGTGCCTGGGCCGAAGGAGAACCAATTGGCATCGGCGGGGAGTGCATTGGTCATCGCCATCATTGAGTTGGTGTCAGCGCCGGCGCTCCACGCCAGACCTAAGCAGACCTGGAAAAGTGGCGGCGCGTCGATCAAGCCCTGATCGATCAGGTGGCGCGCGAGTCGAATCTGACCGAGATCGAACACTTCAAGTTCTGGCTTCACGCCGAGCTCTTGCACTCGTTTCGCCATCGCGGCGAGACAGGCGCTGGTATTGATGTAGACCTCATGGCCCATACCGAAGTTGAGCGTGCCGCAGTCAAGACTGCACACATCGGGCAGCAACTCCTCGACGTGCGCGAGGCGTTCCATCGCGCCCACAATATCTGTCCCCGGGCCGCCGATGGCTGGGTTTTCAGCGCTCGGCACGAAGTCACCTCCCATACCGGCGGTTAAGTTAATGATGACGTCGGTTCCTTTGGCGCGCACCAATTCAACGACTTGGCGAAATAGTTTGGGATCACGACTGGCTTTACCGTTTTCAAGGTTTCTGACGTGAATGTGCACCATGGCAGCGCCGGCATCGGCGGCATCGAAGCAGGCTTGGGCAATTTGCTTTGGCGTCACGGGCAGGTCAGGGTGCTTGCCGATCGAGTCGCCAGAGCCTGTCACCGCACAAGTAATCATCACATCTCTGTTCATGATCCGGTCTCCACACTAGTCATTGGGGTTCTGAAAATCGAAGTAGCGCGTCTACCGCAATGATACCGTACCCTTTAGGCAGCACGATCAGCGGATTGACATCAAGTTCTTGAATGGTGCCCCAGTGGGCACAGGCAAAGGCGGCGATGGCCAAAATGGCATCTATGGCAGCGGCGCGATCCCCTTCTGGTCGGCCACGAAAGCCTTTTATTAGGGTGGCCACTTTGAGTCGGCTCAGTGCTTGATCAACCGCGGCGCGGTCTGTGGGTAGCAGCAGACTCACACTGTCGCCTACCAGCTCAACGAGGATTCCCCCGGAGCCGATCACTAGCGTTGGACCAAATTGCGGATCACGATGGATACCGACGATGAGCTCTGCCACGGTAGGGGTGGCCATCGACTCCACAATGAATTGAGTTGCCTGAAGACCGCGTGCGGCTGCGGCCTTCATGATGGCGTCAGCCGCCGCCTCCACATCAGAAGCGCTCGTTAGACCGATATGAACAGCGGCCAGTTCAGACTTGTGTATGAAAGCGCTCCCGCAGGCTTTGAGCGCCACCGGAAATCCGATCTCGCATGCGGCGATACCGACGCCTGGGCGGGCAACCAACTGGCCGCTCGGGACCGTAAGGCCGGCAGCGCTTAAGCGCTGCTTGCTCTCCCACTCATCCAAGAAAGTTCCGGCAGACCCTACTGGCGCGTCGTCTGCAAACTTTGGCAGTGGGGTGGCGAGCTGCGCCTGACGGTGTGTGTGATAGCGTCCCGCGGCGGCGATCGAAAACAGTGCGTCGTCGAGTCCTTGTAAGGGTACGACACCTGCCTCAATGAGTCGGGTGCGTAGCGCCTCTGGGATCAACTCCGACACCGTGCAAGCCAAAAAAGCGGGCATGCCGGTGGCTGCATGAGCGGCGATGAAAGCCTCGAGACAGTCGATCCACTCGGCGACTTCCGGGGCATCGATGGTCGGATGGTCATACACCAGCAGTGCCGCATGATGCGTACCGGACAAAGAGGTAGTGAAGCAACGCTCCATCCCGGCCTTGTCGCCCCAGATCGAGGTGTTGTAGTCAAATGGATTCGACACCGTCACGTAACCTGGGAACATGGCCACAAGTGATTGTGTTTGTGTCGCTGAGAAAGGCGGGGTGGTGAGACCGTAGGTGTCACACAGATCGGCGAGAATACCCGCTTCGCCACCGGAGCAAGACAGGGTCACGATGTCCGTGCCTTTGATCAGTGGTGCCACATCGAATAGTTTTAGCGTCTCCAGCAGACAGTTAAGCGAGTCAACACGGATAATGCCGAGACGTTCGAAGAGCGCGTCGTATAGCGTATCTGAGCCGACCAGTGAACTGGTGTGTGAACTGGCACGCTCAGCACCCGCTAGCGTGCGTCCAATCTTCATAACCACAATGGGAATGCCGCGCTCGAGTGCGCGCTGCGCCATGCGCGCGAATGCGGCGAGATCATCAAGGCCCTCAAGCAGCATACCGATCGCGCGCACTCGAGAATCTTCGAGCAATGCCTCTAGGTAGTCCGCGGGACCCAGCACCGCCTGATTGCCCGCGCAGATAACGTGTGTGAACTGCACCGAGCGCTCGTTCATTGTGAGATTCATGGCGACGTTGCCGCTCTGTGAGATCAGCGCTACGCCACGATCCACCGGACGGCCGCCAAACACATAAGGCCACAGCGCGAGTTGGTCGACATAGTTAATAAACCCGAAGCAGTTGGGGCCCACCAAGGGCATCGCATCTGCTGCCTCGATGAGCTGCTGCTGTAGTTCGATCCCCTCGCCGCCCACTTCTGCGAATCCTGCGGCGTAGCACACGCAACCACCAGCACCCAGAGCCGCTAAGCTTCGCACCACCTCGATGGTTGCACTGCGATTGACGCCAACATACGCGGCATCGGGGACAACCGGGAGTGCCTCAATGCTGGGATAGCAAGGTACCCCACCCACCGTTTTCTTGGATGGATGCACCATGTACAACTCACCCTTAAAGCCCGCCTCACGGCAACGGGTGAGCGCCATCTCGGCGATTTTTCCGCCAATAAAGACGATGCTGCGTGGCGCGAGCAGTCGATGGAGTCGCGAATGCGAGGGCGCCGATGTTTGCAGTGGAATCTTGCTCATGCCTGTCTATTTAATTTTATTGGCTCTTGAAATCAGCGGTGCGCTTGTCCACGAAAGCTTGCACGCCTTCTTTGGCATCGCCCGAGGCGAGCATCCGTTCATAGGCCGCAAACTGACCCGCGCGCATCGTCGTATACGCGGCACGTGGCGAGAGCCCCTCGATGCCCGAAGTCACTTCTTTCATGGCCTCGACCGCGAGCGGTGCCGCTGCGGCGATTTGGTCAGCCCACTCGCGCGCCTTAGTCATTAGATCGGCCGCCGGCACCACCAAGTTAACCAGACCATAGTGAGCCGCTTCTTGTGCGCTCAACCAACGACCGAGATAGAGCATTTCCATCGCAATGTTGCGTGGAATGCGTCGAGGCAGGCGTTGCACAGCACCGGCGTCCGGTACTAGGCCGAGTGGCAATTCTGGCAGGCGAAATTGCACATGGTCAGCCGCGATCAGTAAATCGCAGGACAGTGCGATCTCGAACCCACCGCCGATCGTTTTGCCGTTAAGGGCAGCAATCACAGGCTTATTGAGACCCCAGAACTCGGTGAGTCCAGCGAATCCGCCCGTGCCGTAGTCGGTTTCCCACCAACGGTTGAGCGCCATCTCGCCGCTATTCACCGCTTTTAGATCCCAACCGGCACAAAACACTTTGTCGCCACCGCCGGTGATGATGCCGACGCGGAGCGTCGGATCATCGCGCAGTGCGCCGAAGGCCTCGCCTAGCTTGCGGCTAGTGGCGAGATCGATGGCATTCACCGGTGGTCGGTTAATGGTGACCTCAAGCACGCCGCCACGGCGTTCAACCCGTACTTCGTCCGTCATCCTAATCTCCCGACTGGTATTTGTTTAAGTGAGTTCCGGCGGTGCCCGCAGCACTTTCAGAATACTGATGAGATACGCATCGCGATCGCGGATCATGTCGTTGATGCTGCGACCAGCCGACTCCGCTACGCAACCGTCGATCACTTTGGCGCGCAGCTCTGCGGTAAGTTCCGGCGCCTCGAGGCGCGTCCACGGCCATTTGAGTGACGGCGCGAACTGGTCAAGCACGTGCGCCATGCCGCCATCACCACCAGCCAAATGATAGTTCATGCCAGGGCCGGTAATCGCCCAGCGAAGCCCCGGGCCATAGGTAATGGCGTCATCGATCTGCTGCACGGTGGCCTCCCCTGCGTTCACCATGTGTAGCATCTCGCGCCACATGGCTTCCTGAAGACGTGTGGCGATAAATCCAGGCACTTCGCGATCAAGCTTGACGGGACGCTTACCAAAAGCCGTGTAGAAGGCAACCGCCCAGTCGACCGCGTCAGCATTTGTCTTGTCGCCGCCAACCACCTCCACCAATGGCACCAGATAAGGTGGATTGAAGGGGTGGCCTACCACGGTGCGATCGGGATGTTGGCATTTGACCTGCATGTCGGTCATCTTAAGCCCCGAGGTGCTTGAGAGCAGAACGATGTCTTTAGGTGCCGCCGCGTCGATGCGAGCGAGCGTGTCTATTTTAGATTGCAGTGCCTCAGGACTGTTCTCTTGCACCACATCGACGTCGGCGACCGCTGCCTCGAGTGTGTCCACAAAGCGGATGCGATCAACCGATGCACCGGGTCGCAAGCCCAGTCTGACGAGTGTTGGCCATGCGTTGTCGCACATCTTTTGGAAACGCTTACGGCAGTCTGGGTGCGGGTCATAAGCAATGACGTCGAGTCCTTGTGCAAGAAAATGCAAGGCCCAGCCACCGCCGATCACGCCCGTTCCGATGATGCCCACGCGCGTAACGCGATCTGGTGCTTTGCGACTCATGACAGATTATTCCTCAACAGGGTGTTCATTTTTCATAAGGCCGTAAGATCGCACGCGAAATAATGTGACGCTGGATCTCGCTCGTGCCATCCCAAATGCGCTCGATACGCGCATCGCGCCAGAAGCGTTCAATCGGCAGGGTGTTCATTAATCCCATACCGCCAAAGATCTGCACTGCGTTGTCAGTCACGCGCGAGAGCATCTCAGCCCCGAACAGTTTAGCCATGGCCGCATCTTGATCCGTCATGAGGCCTTGATCGAACTTCCAGGCGGCTTTCAGTGTGAGCATCTCTGCTGCGGCGATATCGACGGCCATGTCGGCCAGTTTGAAGCCGGTGCCTTGGAAGCGACCGATGGTCTGCCCAAACTGCTTGCGGGTGCCAGCCCATTCAGAGGCCATCTCAAAGACGCGATTTGCTCGGCCAACCGCGAGGGCGCCGATGGACAGTCGGGCGGGTGATAACCACTTGCTAGCCAGTTGAAAGCCCTCGCCAGGTGCACCTAACATCTGCCGCGCCGGCACTCGGCAGTCATCAAAAAATAGTTCCGCGTGATCATAGCCGCGATGTGCGGTGCAGACGGGGCCGCGACGCGCTGTAAAGCCCTTCGTGCCTTTATCCACCAAGAAGGCGCTGATCTCCGCGCGCTTGCCGCGCGCCGACTCGGTT
Source organism: uncultured Pseudomonadota bacterium (assembly GCA_903929455.1). Classification (GTDB taxonomy): domain Bacteria; phylum Pseudomonadota; class Gammaproteobacteria; order Steroidobacterales; family Steroidobacteraceae; genus CAIKZZ01. Next base: position 23,608 of record CAIYVA010000151.1, read on the forward strand.
TCGCCGGTCACTGCAAACAGCAGCACGTAGTCAGCACGCATGCCAAAGCTAATGAAGTGTTTGGACCCGTTGATGACATAGTCATCACCTTTTCGGACGGCGCGTGTGGTCATCGCAGACAGATCGGAGCCAGCACCTGGCTCAGTGAAGGCGATGCAGTCGAGACGTTCGCCGCGCACGGTTGGCTCAAGATACGTTTTAATCTGTTCGGGTGAGCCCGCTTCCAAAATGTTGCTTGGCCTATGCACGATGTAATGCAGTGCGTAGGACACCCATCCGAACTCACGCTCGACCAATGCAAACGTCAGTGCATCAAGGCCACCACCGCCGTGTTTCTGGGAGATGTTCGCAGCAAATAAGCCCGCTTCAATAGAGCGCTGGCGGATTTGAGCGAATAGATCATCGGGCACGTAGTCCTGTGCTTCCACCACGTCTTCATGGGGCAGTAGTTCCCTGCGAACGAAGTTGTGGGCGACGTCGATAATCAGTTGCTGTTCTTCGCTGACCGAAAAATCCATGGGGTCCTCAGTGGTTCCGGATCAGGCCGGTTTAGGTGTAAGTACGAGTTAAAAAGGGTAGCAGCGCACGAAGCACTGCATCGGGGTCCTCCGCGAGTGCCATGTGGCGAAGTCCCGGTAGGATAACGCAGTCAGCGCCTGGCACCTTGGCCGCAGCCTTTTGCGCCATCTCAGGCGAGTTGCCAAAATCCTCACCGCCGGTCATCACGAGCGTCGGGCAACGGATGGCGCCTATGGCGCTGACAAGTTCCGCATCCGCCTCGGCTAGCACGTGGTAGGCCGCGGCGAATGAGGCGGGATCATTGGCGGTGACCCAAGTGCGCACTTGCTCAAGGGTCTCGGGGCTTCGTGCGGCAAAGTCTGCTGTAAACCAACGTTGTAGGGCAGGTCCGATGGTAGCCGCTGGACCTGCTGTGCGGGCAAGTTGAACGCGCGTGCGGATGGCTGCCCGCTCCTCGTCGCTGCGGTTGTAAGCCGAGTGCAGCACTCCGAGTGCCGCAGTCCGCGTCGGATGCGCGAGCGCGAAGGCTTCGGCAATCAGCCCACCAAGGGAAAAACCGATGACGCCCACGCGTGTTAAGCCGAGGTGATCGATGAGATGAGCTAACTGCGCGACCAAATCGGCCATGGTGAGATCGGCTGCTTTGCGGTAGCTATCACCATGACCGATTAAATCGTAGCTAATGACACGGTAATCACGCGCTAGTGCAGGAGTGACCCACTGCCACATCGCGTGATGAAGACCCAGGCCATGCACCAGAACAACGGGCAACCCATGACCGGTGACCTCATATCGCGTGCCCTGTGGATCGATGAGTCCCATACTTAACCAGTAACCGATCCGCTCTCAGCGAAGGCAGGCATGACCTCATCAATGAACAGTTTGAGCGAGGATTTCTGGTGTTTTAGCGGCAAGCCGTAGGCTGAGTTGAAACAGAAGTGATCGACGCCCATGGCTTCGTACACTTTCAGTTTTTTGATCACTTGTTCGGGTGTCCCGAGCGGTAGATGCTGCATGAGGTTGTCGTGCGCGTATTCGGCCTGATTGGTGAACAGCGACGGATCTGGATCCATCGGGAAGCCATTGACGACGGGCCCAAGACCGCGGAACAGATTTTCGAACTGCCTGCCTTGACGTTGGATCGCTGCGATAAAAGGTGTCTCGCCACCGGCTTTCGCATAGACGCCGGTATGGCGCATGGTCATGAAGCGGGGGCGTTTGACGCCGGGGCCTGCCAATGCGAGACCTGCTTCAAAGCGACGCATGTACTCTTCGAGTTCAGCGTCTGGTCGCACCATAGGCCAGGTCATGATGTGATAGCCCTCTTTCAGAGCCGCATTGAAGGTGCCAGGGTCGCGCGCTGCCACCCAGATCGGGGGGTGCGGTGTTTGTAGGGGTTTTGGGCATGAGGTGGCGGCTGGGAAGGACCAGTATTTGCCTTCATGGGCATAGTCGCCGAGCCATAGTTTTTTGAGGGCAGGTAGCATCTCAAGCATCATGGGCACGCCGAGATGTTGATCCATACCGCCCATCATGCGATCGAATTCGCGCTGGTAAGCGCCACGACCGATGCCGAATTCGAGTCGACCGCCCGACAACAGATCAAATAGCGCGGCCTCGCCTGCAAGTTTGATCGGGTGCCAGTAGGGGGCGACCACCACGGCGGTCCCCAGACGAATACGCGTGGTGCGGGCGGCCCAGTGCGCCAGTAACTGAAAAGGCCCTGGTGCGATGGTCATCTCGAGGGCGTGGTGTTCTGCGGCCCAGGCGATGGCAAAGCCGCCCGCATCGGCCATTTCGACCATTTCGGTGACATGGCTTGAGACCTCGCGCATGTCGTCACTGTCGTCCATGCGCTCGAGATTGATGACGAGATCGAACTTCATGAGAACCCGCTCCGATAAGGATAAATATCGCAGCTACCAACGGCGGGCGGCCACGAAATTCATTACACCGCACTTGCGGAAAACAAGTAAACGGTATCACAGGTTCCCGTTGCCGTAACCGCAAGTTCACGCGAGAAAGATGCCTCGGGGCGGCCCTTTAGAGGGGTTTGTAGGCCACCACTTCGACCTCAACGCGCACATCGACCAACAGTTCGCTGATGACGGCGGAACGCGTCGGCGGGTCGATGGGGAAGTATTCGGCGTACACCGCGTTGAAGCCGGGAAAGTCGGCGCGTTCGCGTAGCCAGACCATGGATTTGACGACATCACGGAGCGAGCAATCAGCTTCCGTGAGCGTGTCTCGGATCAGTTCCAGCACGATGCGGGTCTGTTCTTCGATCGTGCCTGTGGTGACCACAGCGCCCTCGCGCATCGGAACTTGGCCCGTCAGGAAGACGAAATCCCCTGCACGGATCGCCCGTGACAGCGACAGGACTCGGCCGTTGATCGAGAGCGGAGCGCCAATGACACGAGCCTTTTTTTGCATTATTTAGGCTCTGTTTCAGCGGGTGCGTCGAGTTCTGCGAACGCCGCTTGAGCGATCCGGACGCTGTCCACAGCGGCCGGTATGCCGCAATAGATGCCCGCTTGTAGGAATACCTCAATGATTTCTGCTCGTGTGACCCCATTGTTTAACGCGCCCAAGATGTGCGTGCGCAGTTCGTGTGGGCGGTTCAGTGCGGTCAACATGCCTAGATTCAGCAGGCTTCGTTCTCGGCGGGCGAGTCCTGGCCGTGACCAGACGCTGCCCCAGCAGTATTCAGTGACCAGTTCCTGCAAGGGCCATGTGAGCTCGTCTGCCGCCGCCAGCGCTCGGTCGACATAGGCGTCACCAACGACCGCGCGTCGTATGGCGAGCCCTTCCTGGAACTTGGCGGAGACCTTGTGTTTGGGAATTTTTTTAGCCACCGTAGGCCTCGTGAGTCTGCCGGCTGTCCGGCGTCGTGAAGTTAGGAGTGAGCGGATGGTCGAACTCAAACAATATCAGATGCTGATCGACGGCGAGTGGGTTGACGCAGAGGACAACCGGCGCTTCGAGAGTATCAATCCCGCCACCGGCGCGGCCTGGGCCACTATCCCGGACGCTAGCGCTAACGACGTCAACCGTGCTGTGGAGGCTGCGGCACGCGCCTTCTCAAGTGGGCCCTGGTCCAAGATGACGGCCACCGAACGGGGCCGCTGCCTGCGACGGCTAGGCGATCTGGTGGCGGCGCAATCCGAGGCACTCGGCCGCATCGAGTCGATCGATACCGGCAAGCTCTATAACGAAACGCGCTGGCAGGCCGCCTACATCGCTGAGTACTTTCATTACTACGCGGGCTTAGCCGACAAGGTTCATGGCGACACTCTGCCGATCGACAAACCGAATCTATTGGTCATGACGTTACGTGAGCCACTGGGTGTTGTCGCGGCCGTTGTACCCTGGAACTCACAACTCTTTCTAACGGCCGTCAAGATGGGGCCGGCACTCGCGGCAGGCAACACCGTGGTGCTTAAAGCGTCGGAGCATGCTTCAGCAGCCATGCTGGAGTTTGGTCGTTTAATTGCCGAGGCGAAGATCCCGCCCGGTGTGGTGAACATTATATCTGGGCTTGCTGAGCCATGCGGTCGAACACTCACGACGCACCCAAAGGTGGCGCGTATCAGCTTCACCGGTGGACCTGAGACTGCGCGACACATCATCCGACATTCTGCAGAAAATCTTGCAGAGGTATCGCTCGAGCTCGGCGGCAAGTCGCCTGTCATCGTATTCGAGGATGCTGATATTGAGAGCGCCGTCAATGGTGTGGTGGCCGGCATCTTTGGCGCCAGTGGGCAAAGCTGCGTGGCAGGTTCTCGCTTGTATGTACACGAGAACATTGCCGAGGAATTTCTAGCGCGCCTGACCGCTATCGCCACGCAGATACGTATCGGTGATCCGCTGGGAGATAAGACTCAAATGGGCCCGCTCGCCACGCGCGGTCAGCTGGCCAAGATTGAAAAAGAGATTGCACGCGCCTGTGCGGAAGGCGCAACGATACGTTGCGGTGGACGGGCGCCTGCCGATCAAAAAAGTGGCTGGTTTTTTGAGCCCACCATCCTCGAGTGTCCGACTCAGCAAACCGCGATCATGGATACGGAGCTGTTTGGGCCTGTGCTCAGTGTATTGCGCTTTCGTACGGAAGAGGAAGTCACTGCGCTTGCAAATGATTCTGCTTACGGATTGGCGGCTGGTATCTTCACACGCGATGGTGCGCGGTCGCTGCGTATGACCAAGGCGTTGCGCTGCGGCATCGTCTGGGTCAATACGTACCGCGTGGTCTCACCAGTCGCTGAGTTTGGCGGTTTTAAGAACAGCGGCTATGGACGTGAGAGTGGTATGCAAGCGATCTATGACTACACGCGCGTCAAGACGGTGTGGCTTAATACCTCAAGCGATCCGATGGCTAACCCCTTCGTGATGCGCTGACGTTACGCTTATGAAGCTGATCGATGCCAAAGACCTGAGGAAGGCCTTCGGTTCATTCGCGACCGGCGTGACGGTAGTGACGACTGAATCCGACGCCAGTGGTCCGGTTGGGTTTACCGCCAACTCGTTCACCTCAGTGTCTCTTGATCCGCCATTGCTGCTGGTGTGCTTGGCGCACGGCATGCGGTGCTTCCCATTATTCGAGCAGACCCAGCGATTCGCGGTGAATATTCTAGCCGATGACCAGCAAGAAATTTCCAGCACTTTCGCATCACGCGGGGCTGACAAGTTTGCGGCCGTGCAGTGGCGCGCTAGTCACACGGGAAGCCCACTGCTTGAGGGCGTGGCAGCCTGGTTTGACTGCGAAGTTCACCAACGAATATTGGCGGGTGATCACACCATCCTGATCGGACGAATTGTTGATTACGCTTACGAGAATCGAGCCCCGCTCGGCTTTTGCGGCGGCGGTTATTTACGCTTTGGTCTTCTGCAGCAAGCAGTAGAGTCGAGTCATCGGCATGGCCGTGTTCGGGTGGGAGCAATACTCGAATGCGCCGAAGGCCTGTTGCTTGAGGAGCATTCGGATACCGGCCACTTCTCGGTTCCCGCCGCTACGCGCCTCGGGAGTTCGGGTGCAAAAGGGGGTTTGTTCGGTCACTGCGCTGCAGCGGGCTACACCATCACACTGCCCTTTCTGTTCGCTGTGTATGAGGAAGCGGATACGCAATTTGTCATTCATCGGGGCACCGCGATTCGGCAGGCGCCGAGTGACTTGGCGCACCAGCCATGGGTAGGGTCGCTACGTGTTTTCTCACTAGATAACATTCCTTGGGAAAAGATCGCCAGTTCGCCGGAGCGGATGATGCTGGAGCGATATCAGCGTGAACGCGCCACTAACGTCACCGGTATTTACGTCGGTACAGCCGAATCGGGTGATCTGCATACCGTGACAGCAACACGTCCGCTGTAACCCTTGGTATTTGGCGTTATCAGCGCGGTGTCGCAAAGTGCTTGCAACAGCCCGCCGTTAGGCGCGTACTAAGCCCATCAGTAGCGGTCTAGCTCGTTCATCGAGCGCACTGGTTACTACCATCAGTCGCAGCTGGTTTTGCGTTCACCAACGGAGAACGGCAATGACCTTATTCAGTGGACCCGTATTCGAGATGGCCGCCGAGCAATTTGCGGCCGTGGCTGATCACTTGAGTATTCCAGAGGATGAGCGCCCTCGGTTGCTGCTACCGAAGCGCGCGATCGCGGTATCGGTGCCCATTCACAAAGACGATGGTCGTACACACGTCTTTCAGGGTTACCGCGTGCAGCATCACCTCACGCTAGGCCCTACTAAGGGCGGCACTCGCTTCTCGCCTGATCTCAACATAGGCGAAGTAGCCGCCTTAGCCATTTGGATGAGTTGGAAGTGCGCATTAGCGGGTCTTCCGTATGGTGGGGCTAAAGGCGGTGTCGCCTGTGATCCCTTAACCCTCTCTCGGCGCGAACTGGAAGCAGTCACTCGGCGCTACATGCAAGAGATGATCCCGTTCGTGGGTCCGCAGATCGATGTGATGGCACCTGACATGGGGACCAACGAACAAACCATGGCGTGGTTCATGGATACCTATTCTATGCACCAAGGAAATGCCGTTGCCGAGATCGTGACCGGCAAGCCGGTGGCGATGGGAGGCACCTTAGGGCGTAGCGAAGCGACCGGCCGTGGCGTCGCATTCCTAGTGGCAGAAGCGTTGAAGTGCTGCCAATTATCCGCCAGTCAGTGCACCGCCATCGTGCAAGGCTTTGGTAATGTAGGCCGCTCAACCGCCCTGATCTTGAGCAACGAAATGGGATTGCGTGTGACCGGCATTAGCGATCACACCGCAGCCTTTTATGACGCGAAGGGTCTCCCGATTAGCCAGATGGCCGCCTACGCCACCCAGCATGGCGTTTTAAAGGGTTGGTCTACGGAAGCCGAAACAGACCCAGATACTTTCCTGACACTGCCCTGCGATGTACTGGTGCCTGCAGCTGTTGAGCGCGTCATCACGGGCAAGAATGCGGCGCAACTGCGCTGTCGAATTTTAGCGGAGGGCGCCAATGGGCCGACTACTCCAGAGGCTGATCGTATTTTGGATCAACGAAGTAACGATCTATTTATCGTACCGGATATTTTATGTAACTCCGGCGGGGTGATCGTCTCCTACTTCGAATGGGTGCAGGACCTGCAGCGACTGTTTTGGACAGAGCAAGAGGTTCGTGATCGCCTGCAGACCATACTCAAAACAACATTTAATGCCGTGATTAACCGTGCAAAAGTGGATCAGGTATCGCACCGAGTCGCCGCGACCGCCATTGGCATTGAGCGCGTTCGCATGGGCAAGCAATGGCGGGGGCTATTCCCCTAGCGAAAACCGCCCCATTCTCTTTCGCGATGCCTAAACGCCGTGCTTCTTCATTGCACGCTGATAGGCAGGCCGAGCCTCCATCCGTGCCGCAAACGCTGTGAGATGGGGAAAAGCGGTAGCGCCTTGCATGCGAACCGCCACTTGAGCAATAAACGACAGTTGCACGTCAGCACCGCTCAAGCGATCGCCAATGAAATACGGACGATCTCCCAGTAGCTGATCAAGCCAGCCCATGTGGTTTGCGATTTCGCTTTCAATACGCGGGCTTAGTGGTGCACCGGCCTCACCTAAGCGCCCCACATAGAGCTTTAACAACAGCGGCAGCGCAGCAGAACCCTCTGCATAGTGCATCAGTTGCACATACTGCTCGTAATCAGGGGAATCGGCTGCGGGCGCGAAACCGCCTTTGCCGTAGTGACGAACGAGGTAATCCACAATCGCGCCCGATTCAATAATCGTATGGTGTCCGTCGCGAAGCACGGGTGCTTTGCCTAAAGGATGCACTGCTGTCAGTTCGGGTGGAGCCAGCCGCGTGCTGGCGTCACGCTGGTAATTAATTACTGTGTACTCAACGCCAAGCTCCTCAAGCAACCAGGTGACGCGTCTCGAGCGGGACTCATTTAAATGATGTAACTCAATCATGACTCTATCCTATGGCAATGAGCAGTTCACTCAAGTCTATCGTTTAAATACACTAACCAGAACTGCGGTGCAAGATTCGCACTCAAAGACTCGAGTTGGCACCATCAGGTGTCAATCCTGGGACCGCTGAGCTGGAGAGTAGGATGACTCTGCCCGACTGTGTTGCGAGCCAGCCTGACTAAGAGCGACATAGAGCAAGGAATCCGCGTGTATAGTGAATCGGTCCAGCGCGTTTCAATCGCACAGCTGCCAGCACGAGGATTACACAATGACAATCATATCCAAGCGGACGCGCACCATCGCCGTTTTCTGTTTGACATTTTTTTCAATCACGATTCAACTGACTGCTGCCGCTCAGGCAGCCATGCCGGACCATCACCAGGGGACTCCACAGATGACCAATCACCAAGCCGTAATCGCTGCCACTGACAATTTTTACCGCGCGCTGAATATCATGTTTACGGGTGATGGTCAGCCAATGAAAGATGCGTGGTCTAAATCCAAGGACATTACCTATATGGGTCCTAGTGGGCGCTATCTCGTTGGTTGGGACGCGATTGAGAAAGAATGGAATGCCCAGACCGCAAGCAAACTAGGCGGAAAGGTCACTGCCGAGCAAGTCAACACGATCGTGGGCTCTGACCTCGCTTTAATCAATTGCATTGAAAAAGGCGTCAATGTGGTCAATGGCAAAACAGAGACTGTGCAGCTACGCTCTTCCACCGTGTTCCGTCAGGAACAAGGTGTGTGGAAAGTAATCGCTCATCAGACTGATCTATTGGGCTATATGAACCCGGTCAAGTAACTATCGACCTTCATCGTTCAGTGATGAGTCGGCCGCGATGCTATGAGGCATCAAAAGCTGGCTCGTCACTCACTTGCTCGCCTAAAAATCCGCCGGTTTGATGCGCCCACAAGCGCGCATATAGGCCATCTTGTTTGATCAGCGTGGCGTGATCGCCTTCTTCCACCACAGTGCCCTTGTCGAGCACAATTAAACGATCCATGGCTGCAATGGTCGATAGACGATGCGCAATGGCAACCACCGTCTTCCCCTCCATCAAGCGATAGAGACTCTCTTGAATCGCGGCTTCGACCTCACTATCCAATGCGCTGGTCGCCTCATCTAGTAGCAAAATCGGCGCGTCTTTAAGCATCACGCGAGCAATGGCGATACGCTGCCGTTGACCACCGCTTAATTTGACCCCGCGCTCTCCGACGTGTGCGTCATAGCCAGTTCTGCCCTTGGCGTCGCGCAGCCCTAAAATAAAGGAGTGCGCCTCAGCGCGTTGAGCCGCGCTGATCATGTCTTGTTCACTCGCCTCCGGACGACCGTAGAGAATATTTTCGCGCACTGAGCGGTGTAGTAGTGACGTATCTTGAGTCACCATGCCGATCTGCGAGCGCAGGCTGCTCTGCAGACAGCCAGAGATGTTCTGATCATCAATTAAAATTTCACCCTTCCGAACATCATAGAATCGCAGTAGCAGATTAACGATGGTGCTCTTGCCAGCCCCAGAGCGACCAACAAGACCGATTTTCTCGCCCGAGCGCACTTTCAGATTGAGTCGATCAATGACCGGAGGCTTTGCATCTGTACGATCGTCGCCGTAGTTGAAAGTCACATTATTAAATTCGATTTCAGCGCGCGTGACGATCAGTGGCTTGGCATCAGCAGCATCCACGACAACCAATGGCGTGGCCAGTGTGGTGATGCCATCTTCAACGGTGCCTACTTGTTCGAAGAGCGAGGCAATTTCCCACATCACCCAATGGGAGATGCCGTTAAGCCGTAGGGCCATGGCAGTTGCTGCCGCAACACTCCCAATGCCAATGGCATGCTGACTCCAGAGCCATAACGTGACACCAGAGGTTCCGGCGATCAGTCCCATGCCGAGTAAATGATTGACCACTTCAAAAGCCGACACCATGCGCATCTGTCGATAGACGGTTTTTAAAAATTCTGCCATGCCGCGCTTGGCATAGTCGCTCTCTCGGTCGGTATGAGAGAACAATTTCACGGTACTAATATTGGTATAGGCGTCTGTAATGCGCCCGGTCATCATCGAGCGCGCATCGGCCTGGGCTTTACCGACGGCAGCCAGTCGCGGCACGAAATACCATACGCCGACCGCATACAGTAATAGCCAGCCCATAAAAGGAATGAGTAACCAAGCGCTGAAAGTGCCGACCACCAAAACAATGGTGGTGAAGTAAATGAGCACGTACACCAAAATGTCAGCCAAGATCATCCAGGCGTCGCGCACCGCCAAGGCTGTTTGCATCACTTTGGCGGCTACTCGGCCGGCGAACTCGTCTTGATAAAAGCTAAAGCTCTGCGCCAGCATTTTGCGATGAAAATCCCAGCGGAGCTGCATCGCAAAATTGCCGGCCAGTGACTGCCGGCGCACCAGAGTCTGCACGGCCACTACTAAACTGCTCGCTGCCAAAATCCCTGCCAGCATGAGCAGATGGCGGCGCTCGGTTACCCATAGCTGACTGGGCTCGACGGCGGCGAGCCAGTCGACCACTCGCCCTAACATGCTAAAAAGCAGCGCCTCGAATATGCCAATGGCTGCGGTTGCGAGCGTCATTGTGGCAATGAAACCGCGTACGCCGCGAGTACAGGCCCACATAAAGTGCAGTAGACCAGACGGCAACTCAGGCGGTGGGGTGTCTGGATACGGGCAGACGCGTTGCTCAAAGAAACGAAACACGGCAGGAGCCTCAAGCGAGATGATCAAAGAGGGAGCAGAGTAATCCAATTCCGTCGAGTGCAGTATGGTTCCTGATGGGGGAGCCACCCAGATCGCGCAGAATGAGAGTATGTAGGTATGAGTGCCCTATGAGGGCGCGTCTTCACTGGTGACACATGTCAGGGATTAGGTATGAATTTTAAAAGATCGGTACATACGTGCTTGCAGCAGTACCTTACCTTGCGCGGTCGAGCGTCTCGTTCGGAGTACCTTTATTTCAGCTTATTTAATCTAATCGCGCTGATTTTCCTAGTAATATTAGGCGCTTGGCTCGGTGCGCTTTGGTGGGGCGCCGACAGCAGCTTGGCGCTGCTGGGTTTTGCCCTGCCTAATAGTGTGATCTTTGCGACAGCGATGGCCACCCTGTTTGCTTTACTGATGGCCTTACCCAATTGGACTGTATCGGTTCGCCGTTTGCATGACAGTGACAAGTCGGGTTGGTGGTTACTACTGGGTTTTCTGCCCTACGTGGGTGGTCTCATTGTGATGGTGTTGTTGCTTTTACCGAGCACGGATGGCCCGAACCGATATGGCGTGGCTGAAGACGCCTGATTTTTAGTTTGCCTGCCTGACATCAGATGAGCAGTCGGAGGAATTTCAATGAATAGTCGAGTCGTGGTTGAAGTGACGCGGGGACGGCCCACCTCAGATGGTGGTGGCGTGCGCTTGACTCGATTGATTACACCGCAGCAGGGTCTAGATCCTTTCCTAATGCTCGACGAGTTCGATTCGAGCGAGGCCAGTGACTACTTGGCTGGCTTTCCAGCTCACCCACATCGTGGTTTTGAGACGGTGACGTATATGCTCGATGGGCACATGCTGCACGAGGACCATCTAGGTAACCGCGGCGATCTAAAGCCAGGCGCTGTGCAGTGGATGACGGCGGGACGCGGCATCATTCACTCTGAAATGCCCCAACAGGTCGCTGGTCGCATGCGCGGATTTCAGCTGTGGATCAATCTGCCGGGGTCTGAAAAAATGAAACCGGCTGATTATCGCGACATCGATCCGGAGGATATTCCTGAGCAAGTGTTCTCGGATGCCTCTATCAAAGTGATTGCAGGACAGTGCCAGGTCGTAGGTTCTGATGCGCTGATCGCAGGGGCACACGGCGGCGGTGCGACCGAGCCGCTTTATTTGGATGTCGCCTTAAGTGCGCATGCAAGTCTCACACTTGCGACGCCCAAAAGCCATCGTGTATTGGCCTATACCTTCGAGGGAGCGGTGAGCATTGGTGAGCGTGTGCTGCATCAGAACGAGCTCGCACAACTCAGTGAGGGCAATGCTGTTTGCCTCACGGCAGGACCGATACCGGCGCGGGTTCTCATCATTGGTGGCAAGCCCTTACGCGAGCCTGTGGTGCATTACGGGCCATTTGTCATGAATACCGCCGCCGAGATTGAGCAAGCGGTGCGCGATTTTAGAAGTGGCCATCTCACTGCATAGTTTTGGCTGAATTGCTCCTAATAGGCAGTCCCTCGCCTGTGATGGAGCCCTGATTTTTGCGACACGCTCGCTGAGAATCTTCGGGTGGCCTCAAAAGTATCGTAATCTACGCCCATGCTTTATCCGGATCATTTTGATGTCCTTGTGATCGGCGGCGGCCATGCCGGCACCGAGGCTGCGCTTGCGGCCGCGCGCACTGGCGCACGCACGCTGTTGGTGACTCATAACGCAGAAACCTTGGGCGCCATGAGCTGTAATCCAGCCATTGGTGGTATCGGCAAGAGTCATCTTGTGCGCGAGATTGACGCGCTCGGTGGCGCTATGGCGAAAGCGGCCGATTTGGCGGCGATCCAGTTGCGCATACTCAATGGCAGCAAAGGACCTGCAGTGCGCGCAACGCGCGTGCAGGCTGATCGCACCCTGTATCGGCGCGCGATTCGCTCTCTATTAGAAAACACGCCGGGCCTGTCTATCTTTCAGCAAGAGATTGCCGATCTGTGGATTGAGCAGGGAGAGCTTGTAGGTGCTATCACTGCGACGGGTGTTCGCTTTAAAGCCGCCAGCGTGGTACTTACGGCCGGTACGTTCTTAGGCGGCCGGATTCACGTCGGGCTCGAAAATGTCAGTGGTGGGCGCTCCGGTGACCCGGCCTCTAATCGATTAGCTGATCGCTTGCGTGAACTGATGCCGCGCGTTGCGCGTCTAAAGACAGGCACACCGCCGCGTATCGATGCCAAGTCAGTCGATTTCTCTGTGATGCAGCGGCAGGACAGCGACTATCCGTTGCCTGTGATGTCTTACCTTGGGCGACCAAGTGATCACCCTAGACAAATTCCGTGCTATATCACTCATACCAATGAGCGCACGCATGAATTGATTCGAGCAGCCGCGGATCGGTCACCGATGTTTACTGGTCTCATTGAAGGTCGCGGCCCGCGCTACTGTCCCTCGATTGAGGACAAGGTTGTGCGCTTTGCCGCGCGCACCTCCCATCAAATTTTCGTCGAACCCGAGGGACTAGACTCACAAGAGCTCTATCCAAATGGCGTCTCTACCAGCTTGCCCTTTGATGTGCAGTTAGAATTCATACGCAGTATTGTGGGCTTTGAAAAAGCTCATCTGACGCGCCCAGGCTATGCCATCGAATATGACTTTTTCGATCCGCGTGACTTAGATTATTCGCTTGCGACCCGCTCACTGCCGGGTCTTTACTTTGCAGGGCAGATTAATGGCACGACCGGTTATGAAGAGGCGGGTGCGCAAGGACTAATCGCCGGTCTGAATGCCGCTCGTCGTGCGCGCGGCTTGGCGCCTTGGTGGCCTAAGCGCTCTGAGGCGTATATCGGTGTCATGATTGATGACTTAGTGACTCAAGGTGCGCCTGAGCCATATCGAATGTTTACCAGTCGAGCTGAGTATCGCCTGAGTTTGCGCGAAGACAACGCGGATACTCGACTGACGGCACAGGGCCGTGAGCTTTCGCTGATTGATGATGAGCGCTGGGCGTTCTTTGAGGCCAAGCGTGCCGCCATGCAAAGAGGCGGCTGTGTTCATGAGACCGATAGTCGTCTGGTCGAACAGGTGACCTTGGCGCTTGAAGTAGAGTCAAAATACGCTGGTTATTTGACGCGACAACAAAAAGAAGTGTCGAAGCTTGCGCGCCATGAGGGCACCTCGTTACCAGTGGATTTGGATTATGGGAGCATCCAAGGGTTGTCAAACGAAGTCTATCAGCGGCTCGTTGAAGTGAAGCCACTCACGTTGGGCCAAGCAGCGCGTATTCCAGGGCTCACACCTGCCGCGGTGTCACTGTTGCTCGTCCATTTGAAGAAACTCGGCCGTACGGGATGAGGCCATCATTGGCGCGCCCACTGGTGGGTGCACTGTTACTGCTGTTATTGGCCGCTTGTCATTCGAGCCAAGTGCCGAAGCATCTGATGGAAGATCCGCAGGTGCTGCGACGGGGCAACGGGCCAGAACCGGACTCGTTGGATCCTCAGCTGGCACGCACGGATTCCGCTGCGCAGATTCTCAGAGATTGTTATGAGGGTTTGATCAGCTTAGACCACGAAGCGCGACCTGCGCCTGGGGTTGCAGCCAGTTGGGATGTCAGTGCTGATGGTCTGCTCTATACCTTTCACTTGCGCTCGGATGCTCGTTGGTCCAATGGTGACGCAGTGGTCGCTCAGGACTTTATTGCATCGTGGCAGCGACTAATTAATCCAAGCACCGGCGCGCCTTACGCGCAGGCTTTGCGTCCCATCGTTGGTGTAGCTGAGATTCTGGCCGGCCAGAAGCCGCTCGAAGCCTTGGGTGTTGATGCGCCGGATGGACAGACAGTACGTGTGCATTTGGTGCGACCGGTTGCGTACTTTCTGGGGCTGCTCGCGCATTGGAGTACTTATCCGACGTATCACGGACAGGTGCCGGCTCGGGTCGGGGGAGTCATTTCAAACGGTGCCTATGTGCCAACTGCTTGGGTAGTGGGTAGCGAAGTCACCGCTCAGCGTAATGCCTACTACTGGCGACCACCCGCGGCATCCTTCAAGACGGTACGTTATGTGCACATTGTGGATGCCAATGATGAGTACGCGCGCTTTCGAGGCGGTGGGCTAGATTCCACCTACACCTTGCCGTTGCAACCCATCACGCACTTAGAGGCGACGCCGGAAGCCACCGTTCATCGTGCGCCGCAGTGGGGCCTTTATTACTATGGGTTCAACTTAGATAAGGCGCCATTTAAAGATGCTAAGGGTCTCCGACAGGCGCTGGCGATGACGGTGGATCGCGAGCGCCTGGTGTCCAGTGTGACCGGCTTGGGGGAGATGCCCGCCTACACTTGGGTGCCGCCGGGAATGGCGAGTTACGAGGCGCAGCACTTTGCGTGGGAATCTCTACCGCCAGCAGAGCGTCTTGCGCGCGCACGCGCGCTGTACAGCCAAGCCGGATACTCGGTCTCTCAGCCTCTCAAAATTGAGTTGAACTTCCCGAGCGGCAGCACCCACGAGCGCATCGCTTTGGCGGTTGCCGCCATGTGGAAAGAGGCGCTGGGTGTCGACGTCATCTTAGGCGGCGAGGAATTTAAATCGCTGTTACAACGAATTACGCGCGGTGACACGATGATGTTTCGCGCGAGCTGGATTGCCGATTACAACGATCCGTGGACTTTTGCAGAAGTGATGTCGAGTGGATTTGGCATCAATCTGCCTAAATACAGTAACGCAGCCTACGATACATTTTTGGAGTCAGCGAATCGATCTGTATCATCGCCCGATCGTGTGGCGGCGTTACAGTCCGCTGAACGCCAGCTATTGGAGGATGCACCCATTATTCCACTGTACTACTACGTGAATAAGCATCTGGTCTCTAGACATATCAGAGGCTGGTACGACAATGGTATGAATGTGACTTACACCAAGGATCTGGAGTGGCAGCCATGAGCAATTTTTTCGACTTTAAAATGAATTCTCTGCAAGGTACCGCCGATGTCTTAGGCCCACTCGCAGGCCGTGTGGTTTTAGCGGTCAATGTCGCCAGTGAGTGCGGCCTGACACCACAATATGCGGGCCTTCAAGAGTTACAAAAGGACTTAGTAGACGAGCGATTCTCAGTGGTGGGTTTCCCTTGCAATCAATTCGGTGCGCAAGAGCCGGGCACCGCCGCCGACATCGTTGCTTTTTGTACGCAGCGTTTTGCCGTGACGTTCCCGATGTCGCAGAAGATTGACGTGAATGGTCCTAGCCGAGACTCTCTGTATGCATGGTTAACGGACCCGGCTCAGGGACATGCTGGGGATATCGAGTGGAACTTTGAAAAGTTCCTGATCAGTCACGATGGGCGCGTACTTAAGCGCTATCCACCCACCGTGAAGCCACAGGACTATGGCGTGCTGCAAGACATTGCTGAAGCGCTCGAGCAGGCGACCTCATCAGGTTAAACGATGCCTGAGTAGTTGAGGTACTCAGCGAGTGACCGAACAAGTACTGGCAGCACCCCCATCCAAATCAAGGCAGCGCCCATCGACGATGGGCGTCTTTATGCCGATTAAGGCTGCCAGCGTGGGCGCGATATCCACGGTCTCTACCGGCAACGGTTGCTCAAAGCCTGCCTGCCCTGGTCGCCAGAAGACCAAGGGCACGCGTCGGTCATAGTTCCACGGCGACCCGTGTCCCGCAATGGCATCACCGACTGATTTAGGGTCGCCAAAAGAGGCGCCGGGTTGGAAGGCAACGCTGATATCACCACTTCGTGTCACATCGAAGCTCTCAGCAAAGCGCTCCGCCAGTGTTAACTCATCTGCGCGTTTGTTCTGTGGTATTTGGACATGTGCCAGTTGTGTGCTGGCAAAAGCATCAACTACCTCTGGCATCTGCCGAAGACGTTCAACCGCCATGTGAATGACGCGCTGACGCAGCGCGTCAGGGTGAATCTTGGAGGAGAGATACAGTTGTTGGCCATCGCCAATTATTGGGTCGAAATCCACATGTAGTTTTTTGCGAAGATCAAAGTTCAAGGAAGCCATCACGGTCGTAGGTTCAATGCGGATTGCGGGGAACGCACGCTCAGTGACGCGCTCGGCTGCATCGACCGATCCATGATCCGCTGTTAACACCAGAACGGCAGGCACCTTTAACTGAGAGATTTCATCCATGAATCGCCCGAGCGATTGATCCAGATGAGCGATCTGATCGCACATCTCAGGGCCCTGTGAGCCATAGCGATGCCCGATATAGTCAGTTGCGCTCAGACTAATCGTTAATAAATCAGGTGCGCTACTTTGACCTAAGTGAAATTGATGGATTAGATCAGTGGCTAAGTCGAGTGTGGTTTGATCCAATACAGGAGAGGCGCGTAGCCACTTCTGCATGCTGGGTGAGCCATTCAGCGTGAATGGCTGCCCACTCGCCATGGCGCCACCCGGTGGGGGCACGCGGTGATCGATACTCAGTGAACCGTAGCGATGCATGCCGGTGTTTGCCAGACAGCGTGGATCAGCGATATCCCACGAGGGGCTCTGTTGACTCCAACGATTAAACAAGGCCTTATTGAAAGCAGTCACAGGCTTAAGTCGCGTCTGCTCATCACTGCCTGCTGGCACAGAGGTCGTAAACCCGCGCTCATCGTCCCACCAGAAGACACCATCTGGATTGTGGCCCGTCATCGTGATCGCCGCACGATCCTTTCCGGATACGCCAAAGACGCGTGATTGTGGGTTGGCCTGTTTAAGCCACTCACCGAGGGTGCTGACTCTGAGATTGCTGGGCCCGCGTGGGCCATTGGGCCGCCCGGGTACGGGATGAGTCGGATCCGTCACGCAGTACATTGCTGACTCCGTGGCGCGATCCACCCAATTATTGGCGACGATGCCAGTAGCCGATGGGTGGCGGCCGGTCAGTAACGTGGAGTGCCCAGGACATGTTTCTGTAGCCGCGTGACTTTGATAGGCCTCTGGGAACACCACGCCTTGGTCTATAAGCTGATGCAGACCTTGGGTATAACTGGATCGGTGCTGGTTAAATACAGCAGCACTAAATTGATCCACAGAGATCACGACGATGAGTTGCGGTGTTGCCGCCGTGGATGCGGGGAGCGCGTTGGCAGACCCGAACAGGCCCACTGCGGCCGTACTGATAATGAGCGCGTGACGCGCTAGCACGGTACTGAATGTTTTTTTCATATGAGTGGTTTCACTTCGTTCTGCATATTGCCGATGACTTGCTCAGATTGCATAGCGCCTGCGACTCTGCTGTGACTTAGACAGCGACGTCTGCCGTTTGGCGCACTTCTTTGGATTTTTTTAGAAAGAACAGCGCGGAGCACACCACCAAGAGCGTGCCGATTAGGCTCGTTGTGTAGATGCCGACGGTAAATACTTGCAACCAGTTTAGTTGCGTGAGGCCAAAGTTACGCCAGATAAGCAGGCCACAGCTACCGACGTAGCCAAATGAATCTGCCACATAAATTAAAAATCCTGCAGTACCGGCGCGTCCACTGAAGGCGATTAGACGATCAAACAGCATGGCGTTAAACGGCGTATACGCCATGTAAAGACCTGCACCACTAAGAATCATCCAGGTGATGGGGCCGAGCCAACCTGCCTGGAAGGCCAGCGTGGACGCTGCCATCAGAGCAAAGCCGGCGATAATCACCGCGTGAATGATCATCACGGCACGCGTGTTGTTACGCACCATGATGATGAGTGCGAGGGTCGCCAGTGCAAGGATAGCCACTGGCAACTCACTGGCGGTAAAGATCGCTGCTCCATTGCCATGTCCTAACGCGCTCCACAGTTCAGCCGCAAAATTATCACGGAAGTCTCGAAGTGCTGTCGCAAAAATATACGCCGTCACCAGTAGACCGATGCCAAGACCGTAGACCGCAAGAAAGCCATATCTTGCGGCCGCGTTCATCGGCACGCGCCGCACTCGCGCCGCCTCATCAAGCGCATCAGGGGGCGGCAGCGCCGATAATATCCAGACGGAAATAAACAGTAATGGAAAGAACAGCGCGCCGGCCACGGTTGGCATCCAGAAAGCACTCACGTGCCAGCCATCCATGACAATCTTGCCAACGGTTTTAACAGCTCCGGACGATACGATGAGACTCGCGCAGAGTACCGTGCCGAGTACTTCCGACGTTCTACGCCCCTCTAAGTAGCCAAAGACTAAGCCCCAGATCATGCCAAGTGGTAGGCCGTTTAAGAACAGTGCGAGTACATTCCAAGGTGCCGGTGTGACTGCAAAAAGAACGAGCGCAAGCCAGGCCATGACAATCAGAGAGATGAATGTGATGGATCGTCGTTTGGGGTCAAGTTCAGAGATGAACTTGATGCCGAACATTTTTGAGCAGGCATAGCCTGCCACTTGAGCGAGCACCAAGGCGATCTTAAAATCGATCGCAAAAGCCCATCCGGAGACCAGTGGGTAAGTGGCGGCCGAGAAGGGCTTTCGGAAAGCGTACATTGCAAAGTAAGCAGAAAATGCCGCCGTTCCCGCAATGATGCTAAATGCGAGAGGGCTGCATCGCTCAAGGTAGCGGCGAAAATAAGTACTCATGAATGGCATAAAAGCCGCCATGGCTCGTGCGCCATGAGGCTATGAGATAACACGATGATGACACTGTGATCGTACAGGCCGATTGATATCGCGCCGGTGGAGATTGCTGACTTGGCTGGAATGCGCATAGACCATAGTTCACTCGTGCCATTGGTCGCTATACTAAGTGCCTTGTAAGCATACCAACTGAGCACGCAGTGAGCACACAGAAATATGATTTAGCGATCGTTGGTGCCGGCATTCTCGGCTTATCCGCTGCCTTGGCGGCTGCTAAGCGAGGATTGAAGGTGGTCGTGCTCGATCGCAGCAGCCGAGCCATGGGCGCGTCGGTTCGTAACTTCGGATTTGTGACCGTCACGGGTCAAGATCGCGAGCACACGTGGTTGCGGGCGCGCCGATCGCGGGAGATTTGGTTGGAGGTTGCGGGTGCAGCCGGCATTCCCATTGCCCAAACGGGTGCGTGGATCACCACACAGCGCCCTGAGGCCACAAGGGTCCTTGAGCAGTTCATGGCATCGGATATGTCGGAAGGCTGTGAACTGTTGACGCAACCGGAGGCTAAGACACGCTGTCCTTGGTTAACGCATGACCACGTGGGCGCAGTGTTGTGGAGTCCGCATGAGTTACGCGTTGAGTCGGTCGACGCCATCCCTCAGTTGGCCCGTTGGTTGAGCGCCCATTATGGCGTCGTGTTTTTGTGGAACACGGCAGTCAAATCCATTGATCTACCCGTAGTGAGCACGGCTCAAGGGCCAGTACTGGCTGAGCGGGCAATCGTTTGTCCGGGGGAGGACACGATTAGCCTTTACTCCGATCGGCCGGGTATGGGCGCGATCAGTCGGTGCCAATTGCAGATGCTTCGTCTGGACAGCCCAGGCTATCGACTGCCGGGCACCGTGATGTCAGATTTAAGCCTGTTACGGTACGGTGGTTTCGCAATGCAGCCAGCGGCGCACGCACTGCGTAGTCGAGTATCAACGGAGCTCCCGCAGTTTCTGGATCAGGGCATTCACTTAATCATCGCGCAGAGCGCGGATGGCAGTTTGGTTGTGGGGGATAGTCATCGTTACGATCAAGCGGTGTCTCCTTTCGCCCAAGAGAGTGTTGATCAGATGATTTTAGAAGAGTTTGGGCGGGTGACCGGCCGACCCGCGCCCGCGGTACGTGAGCGCTGGATGGGCTCCTATGCTTATTTGGCAAATACACCTGTATTTATGGACTCGCCAGCTGATAATGTTCGCTTAGCGATCGTCACCAGTGGCATCGGGGCGTCAACGGGTTTTGCCATCGGCGAAGAACTGATTTCGGACTTATTATCATAAGGATGATTGCATCATGATACGCGCGCTTGCTCAGACCGCAACCGATATAGGGTGCACGCCATGACAGATGCTATTTTATTGACGCCTGGACCGCTGACGACGTCGGCGGAGACCAAAGCGGCGATGCAGTCCGATTGGGGATCGTGGGATCAGGCTTTTAATACCCTGACTGCTTCCGTGTGTAGCGACTTATTGTCTATTGCGAATGCCAGTGCTGAGCATGTGTGTGTGCCACTACAAGGGAGTGGCACGTTCTCTGTAGAAGCGGCACTCGGGACGTTGGTGCCAAAAAAAGGGAAAGTGCTGGTTCCAGATAACGGTAGCTACTGCAAGCGCATCGTTAAAATTCTTGAGTATCTTGGTCGTGAAGTGGTGGTACTGGCTCATGCGGAAACGGAGCCTGCCAATTTAACGCGCATCGATGAGGCATTGCGTGCCGACCCGTCCATCACACACGTTGCGCAAGTGCACTGCGAAACGGGCACCGGCATATTGAACCCGCTAGCAGAGATCGCGACACTGGTAGCCAGTCATGGTCGGCGATTGATTATCGATGCGATGAGCTCCTACGCCGCTCTGCCCATTGATGCCAAAACGCTGCCCTTTGATGGGTTGATTGCTGCATCGGGAAAATGCTTGGAAGGCGTGCCAGGCATGGGCCTGGTGCTGGCTAATCGGAAAAGCCTAGAAGCGTCGGTTGGTAATAGTCATTCGCTCGCCCTCGATCTGTGTGATCAATGGCAATACATGCAAAAGACCGGTCAGTGGCGATACACGCCGCCTACCCATGTGGTGGCCGCTTTGCGTTCTGCGATTGATCAGTACCTGCGTGCCGGTGGAGCGCCGGCGCGACTCGCACGCTATCAGGCTAACTGCCAAGCGCTGGTGTCAGGAATGCGTGCAATGGGCTTTAAGACACTGCTACCGGATACGGTTCAGGCGCCGATTATTGTTACTTTTCATTCGCCGCCCGATCCGGCGTACGATTTTGGCGAATTTTATCGGCGTATCCGCGATAGAGGATTCATTATCTATCCGGGCAAGCTCACCACGATTGATACATTTCGCATTGGTTGCATTGGGGCGATCGGTCCTGAGGTGTTGGTTAACGCCGTTTCGGCGGTTGCGAGTGTGATGCGTGAGATGGGCGTGACACGATTCTCATGAGGTGAGCGCTACGGGTTCGATCGTATTCGGGGGCCTAAATTTAAAAGGGCTGCTTTCTGTGGTGGCATTTTCTAATGGGTGTCCGTACCATTTCGCCACTTGGTCTGGTGGATAGACGAGCCTGACGAGGCGTGCGGAGACTTATGTTATTGATAAATAAGCGATTTAATGTGTTTTCGGGTCTGTTGGCGCTGGCCTTAATGGCGAGCGTGACGGCTCATGCCGAACAAACGCCCGCGGGCGACGCCGCGCACGGCGCCAAACTGGCCTATACCTGCCTTGGCTGTCATGGGATTGCCGATTATCGCAACGCCTATCCGGCCTACCGAGTGCCGAAAATTGGCGGTCAGCATGCTGACTATATGGTGGCGGCTTTGGCCGAGTATCGCAGCGGTGCACGCGTGCATCCGACCATGCGCGCTCAGGCATCGAGTATGACGGTGCAAGACAGCCGCGATATCGCTGCTCACTTCGCAACCCAGACGCCGGTGGCGTCGCAAGGAAAATCAGTGGGTGTACTGCCAGCCGCAGCCCAAGCCTGCGCCGCGTGTCACGGTTCGGATGGCGTAGGCATTCTTCCAGAATATCCAACGCTTGCCGGTCAGCAAGTGGACTATATAGAGCAGGCTTTACGTGCTTATCGTAAAGGTACGCGCCAAAATGCCATCATGGCAGGATTCGCTGCGACCCTTCAGGATTCAGATATTCACGCGGTAGCGGTGTATTTTTCTAATCAGAGCCCGGCACTTTGGGTGCCACACGCGACACACTGATTCTCGTGACCGCGACGGTATCTGACACACAAAAGCCGGCGCAAGCCGGCTTTTGTGTGTCAGGGATCACCGATTTTGCCGATGGGATCTCAGCCATCGATACGCATCATATTAGACCCGCGTTAGATGCCAGTTATCTGTTGATTCGTAACGGGCGAGCCGCTTTTGTCGATACCGGCACTGCGCTTGCGGTACCCCATTTGCTTGCGGCGCTCGATCAGAAAAAACTCAGCGCAGAAGCGGTTGATTGGATTTTTTTGACGCATATTCATTTGGATCATGCGGGTGGCGCTGGCGCATTGCTTAAGCACCTACCGAATGCCCGTGTGCTGGTTCATCCTAAGGGTGCGCCCCACCTTGTTGATCCAACCAAGTTGATTCAAGCGACCATTGGCGTCTATGGCGCAGATTTTTTTGCAGCGACTTATGGTGAGATTCTGCCTATTCCGGCGGATCGACTGCAGGTCAGTGAAGATGGCGTACCCTTGCTTTGGGTTGATCGCACCTATCAATGCTTGCATACGCCTGGTCATGCTTTGCATCATTACGTGCTGTGGGATCCGTTGGCGCGTGCGGTATTTGCGGGCGACAATTTTGGTGTGTCCTACCGGCAGCTAGACGTATCCGGTCGCGCTTTTGTGATGCCAGCCACCACGCCCTCCCATTTTGATCCGAGCGAGATGCACCGCTCCATTGATCGTATCGCTGCCTTGCAGCCGGCGGCGGTCTACCTGACCCACTATGGTCAGGTGACGGAGATTGAGCGGCTGGCCCAAGATCTCCATCGGGGCGTGGATGCTTATGTGGCGATCGCCGATAGGCATCCCGCGGGCTTTGATCGTACCGTTAGGATGTGTGCTGAGCTTTTCGAGTGGCTGTCTGGCGAGCTTGACGCGCATGGTGACCAGAGCGATGTCAAAACGCGCCACGAGGTGCTCGATTTAGACATCGACCTGAATGTTCAGGGACTTATCTCTTGGGCTACGCGCACCGGGACCACTAAGTTGAGTGGCACCTGAGTCGTTCGCTAGCGTACTATATGACTGGGTTTTGGGAGATTTGCGTGACGCACATCGTGGCACGTTACCCAACAGACGCAATAGCATTGCGTCTCATATTTCGGAGACTTCACTATGGCAACCCCAGCAAAAAGCACGCTCACCACGGCCGGGCAACGCCTACGAGCCGCTGTGCAGCAAGAACGACCTCTGCAGGTGGTGGGCGCAGTGAATGCCTACACCGCCTTACTCGCTGAAAAATCAGGGTTTAAAGCGCTCTACTTGTCAGGTGCCGGCGTTGCGAATGCCTCCTTTGGCTTGCCTGACCTGGGTATCACCTCGTTAAACGATGTCTGTGAAGATGTGCGGCGAATTACCTCTGCCACCGATTTGCCACTGTTAGTGGATGCGGACACT
This sequence comes from uncultured Pseudomonadota bacterium, assembly GCA_903929455.1. Taxonomy (GTDB): domain Bacteria; phylum Pseudomonadota; class Gammaproteobacteria; order Steroidobacterales; family Steroidobacteraceae; genus CAIKZZ01. The sequence continues at coordinate 47,494 of CAIYVA010000151.1, forward strand.
GGCTGGGGTGCTGCCTTTAATATCGCGCGCACGACTGCTGATTTGATTAAGTCGGGTGCCGCCGGCATGCATCTGGAAGATCAAGTGCAGGCAAAGCGCTGCGGTCACCGCCCCGGCAAGGCGCTGGTCTCGATGGTGGAGATGGTTGATCGTCTGAAAGCCGCAGTGGACAGTCGTGTCGATCCCTCGTTTGTCATCATGGCGCGCACCGATGCGCATGCGGTGGAGGGGCAGCAAGCCGCGCTCGATCGTGCTCAAGCCTATGTAGAGGCGGGTGCCGACATGATTTTCGCAGAAGCGCTAACCACCCTTGCCGAATATCGTCAATTCACCCAAACGGTGAAGGTGCCGGTGCTGGCCAATCTAACCGAGTTTGGTAAAACGCCTTTGTTTACAGTGACCGAGATGGCTGACGCAGGCGTCTCCTTGGCGCTTTATCCTCTGTCGGCCTTTCGCGCGATGTCACAAGCGGCTTTGGCTGTGTACTCTGAAATACGAAGCAAGGGCACTCAGCAAGGCGTCATTGATCGCATGCAAACCCGCACTGAACTATATGACGTGTTGGGTTATCACGAGTACGAGCAAAAACTAGATCAGCTATTCACAAAGTAACCACGACTAGAATGTATTAATCAAAGAGTGCGAGCAAACCCATGAGTGACACCAACGCGCCCATCGCTGCCCCTAAACCTAAGAAGTCCGTCATGTTGTCCGGCGTGCTCGCCGGCAATACCGCACTGTGTACCGTTGGCCGTAGTGGCAACGACTTGCACTACCGCGGTTATGACATCTTAGAAATTGCGGATAATGCTGAATTCGAAGAAATCGCTTATCTACTGATACACGAGCGCTTACCAACCGCGTCGGAGCTTGTGACCTACAAGCGCAAGCTCAAAGCCTTGCGTGGTCTACACCCCGCCGTGATCAAGGTGTTAGAAGCGTTGCCCAGCACCGCTCATCCGATGGATGTGTTGCGCACGGGCGTGTCCACCTTAGGGTGTGTCGCTCCTGAGGGCCTAGCGCAAGAGCATGCGGCGGCGCGTGACATCGCTGATCAGTTGATTGCGAGTCTCGGTTCGATGCTGTGCTACTGGTACCACTACAGCAACAGCGGCAAGCGCATTAATGTGGAAACAGATGATGATTCTGTCGGCGCACATTTTCTGCACTTACTGCATGGCAAGCCTGCGCGTGCAGAGTGGGTGCGCGCGATGCATACCTCACTTAATTTATATGCCGAGCATGAGTTCAATGCGAGCACCTTCACCGCTCGCGTGATCACCGGAACAGGCTCCGATATTTACTCTGCGATTAGTGGTGCGATCGGCGCTCTGCGCGGACCTAAGCATGGTGGCGCCAATGAGGTGGCCCTTGAGATACAGCAGCGCTACCGTACGCCTGATGAGGCCGAAAAAGACATCCGCGCACGCGTCGCTAATAAAGAAGTGGTGATTGGCTTTGGCCATCCCGTTTATACCATCAGTGATCCGCGCAATGTCATTATCAAACGAGTGGCTCACCAGTTGTCGGTGCTTGCCAATGATACGGCGCTGTATGACATCGCTGCCCGCTTAGAAGCCGTGATGATGGAAACGAAGAAAATGTTTCCTAACCTCGATTGGTTTAGCGCGGTGAGTTATCACATGATGGGTGTGCCTACGGCCATGTTTACGCCGCTGTTCGTGATTGCGCGTACGACTGGTTGGGCAGCGCATGTGATCGAACAGCGAGTTGACGGGAAAATCATCCGTCCTGGCGCCAATTATGTAGGCCCCGAGTCACGCGCCTTTGTGCCGCTCGCTGAGCGCCGGTAATTTTTTCACTTCACGTTTTATAGAGATGCATCATGTCAAGCCACGATTTTAAGTCGACCGTTCGCCCTGCTCCGGATCAAGTGTTGGTGGACATTGCCACCTATGCACACAGTGCACCCATCAATAGTGCGCTCGCCTATGACACGGCTCGCTATTGCTTGATGGATACGCTGGCCTGCGGTTTTCAGGCGCTGAAATATCCTGCCTGCACCAAATTAATGGGACCTGTGGTACCAGGCGCTACGATGGTGGGTGGTGCGCGCGTGCCAGGCACAAGCTATGAGCTTGAGCCTGTGCAGGCTGCTTTTAATATCGGCGCCATGATCCGATGGTTGGACTTCAATGACACGTGGTTGGCGGCCGAGTGGGGCCACCCTTCCGACAATCTCGGTGGAATCTTGGCAACGGCTGATTATTTGTCGCGGCTCAATGTGGCTGAGGGTCGTGCGCCACTGACCGTGCGCGCTGTGCTCACTGCCATGATTAAAGCGCATGAGATCCAAGGTGTCACAGCGCTTGAGAATGCCTTTAATCGCGTCGGCTTAGATCATGTGTTCAACGTACGCCTAGCCACCACGGCGGTGGTCACTGCTATGTTGGGCGGCACACAAGAGCAGGTCATTAATGCCGTCTCGAACGCCTTTATTGATGGCGGCGCACTCAGAACCTATCGGCATGCGCCGAATACCGGATCACGCAAGAGCTGGGCGGCGGGTGACGCCACCAGTCGCGGCGTGCGTCATGCCTTCATGGCAATGACCGGCGAGATGGGCTATCCCTCAGCTCTGACGGTGCCTACTTGGGGGTTTTATGATGTCATCACTAAGAAGCCACTGGTTTACAAGCAAGGCTTTGGCAGCTATGTGATGGAGAACGTTCTTTTCAAGATTAGTTTCCCTGCAGAGTTTCATGCGCAGACGGCGGTAGAGGCGGCCATCACCTTGCATCCATCGGTTGCCAATCGTATCGGGGACATCGCTAAGATTGTCATCGAAACGCAAGAACCGGGCGTTCGTATCATTGATAAGACGGGTCCGTTGTCTAATCCAGCTGATCGTGATCACTGCATTCAGTATATGGTCGCTATCCCATTAATTTTCGGTCGACTCACTGCAGCCGACTATGAGGACAGTGTGGCGCACGATCCGCGAGTGGATGCACTGCGTAACGTGATGGAAGTGCGTGAGTACGCGCCCTTCACCAAGGAATACTACGAAGCCGATAAGCGGCACATTGGTAATGCCGTGCAGGTGTTCTTTAAGGATGGCAGCCAGACAGAGCGCATTCAGGTGGACGTGCCAGTCGGCCATCGTAAGCGTCGTGCCCAGGGTATCCCGTTGTTGCTCGAGAAGTTCTCGCAGTCGGTGGCTGCGCATTTCTCGGCTAAACAGACCGCTGCCATTGTCAGTCTATTTGCCGATCCCGCTAAGTTAGATGCCATGCCGGTGCAAGACCTAGTCGCGGCCATGGTGAAAAATAGCTGATACGCGTATTCAGCGAGTGCGTACGGGCTGAGTGAAGTCAGCGTAAACTAGCGGCATGACTGCTCAGCCCCGTACGATTCTGCAGCAAGGCCTTGAGGCACTCGGCCTTGAGGCCAGTGCCACGCAGTGCGATCAAATGATGGCGTTGCTCGATTTGGTGGCCGAGTGGAATCAGAAAATCAATCTGACCGCGATCACCGAACCGGTGGCGATGGTACAAAAACACCTGCTCGACAGTCTGACGGTACAGCCGTGGATTAAGGGTCCGTTTGTGATCGATGTCGGTACCGGGGCGGGCTTTCCCGGACTGCCACTCGCCATTTTAAATCCGAACTTACGCTTTACCTTGCTGGACTCGACCGGTAAGAAAATTCGCTTCGTCGAGCATGTGATCCAAAGCGTGGGGCTACCTGAGGTCACGGCGGTGTGCGCACGTGCTGAGCACTTTAAGCCCGAGCAGCGCGCTGCCACGGTGGTGTCTCGAGCACTGTCGACCGTTCCAGAGTTCATTCGTTATGCCGGCCACATGGTGTCTAAGAGCGGCACGCTGTTAGCCATGAAGGGCAAGGACCCCGCGGCTGAGCTGGTGAATTTGGCTCCGCAGTGGCGTTTGCTGGGGGTGGAGCGACTGACCGTGCCTGGGTTGAGCGATCAGCGGCATGTGGCGCGTCTCGCACGCGTGGTTTTAGACCCGTCGATGTAGCCGGTACGCCGGTGACGATGGGTGGGCTAAGGCCCCGACAGCCGTAGGTGCTTGAGTGATAACGGGTATGACGACGGGCGCCTCCCTTTAGTCAGTGGACCCGGCGTCTCACCCCCGCGCCTACCGGCGCGGATGTTATTCTGACCAGCTTATGAATCGAATCATTGCAATCGCCAACCAAAAAGGCGGCGTCGGCAAAACCACCACCGACGTCAATCTGACCGCATCGCTCGCGGCGATGAAGCGTCGTGTGCTGCTGTTGGATTTGGATCCCCAGGGCAATGCGACCATGGGGTGTGGGGTGGATAAGCGGTCGTTAACGCAATCCATCTGCGATGTCTTGCTCGGTGAGTGCAGCGCCCGACAAGCGATTGTGAGTGTCGACCCGGGCGGCTTTGATTTATTGCCTGCTAACCAAGATGTGACGGTAGCAGAGGTGCAGTTATTGAAATTAGAGTCGGGTCGCGAGTTGAAGCTGACCGAGGCGCTTACGCCGATTCTGAATGATTACGACATGATTTTGATTGACTGCCCACCGGCGCTCAATATGCTGACGCTCAATGCGTTGGTGGCAGCGGATACGGTGTTGGTGCCGATGCAATGTGAGTACTACGCATTAGAAGGGTTATCGGCATTGCTCGGTACGGTGGAGCAAATCAAATCGAGTATCAATCCAAAGCTTAGCTTGGAAGGCATTTTGCGTACCATGCATGACCCTCGGAATAATCTAGCCAATGAGGTCAGCACGCAGTTGATCGAGCATTTTGGCGATCGGGTTTTTCGCACCATTATCCCGCGAAATGTGCGTTTAGCGGAGGCGCCAAGTCATGGTCGGCCGGCGCTTTACCACGACAAAGAATCACGTGGCGCCCTGTCTTACTTAGCGCTTGCCGGGGAAATGATTGGGCGCGAAGCGGGTATCCGTACGGACGCTGAGACGCAGCAGATGGAGAGCACACCATGACGATTAAAAAGCCCGCCTTAGGTCGTGGATTAGGCGCGCTATTAGGAGACATGACCGCTCGTCAGGTGGTGGCTCAGGCGAATGCGCCAACCACACCCATCGGTGTTGCTCCCATGCTGGATGAGTTGATCCGTTTGCCGCTCGATCTTTTGCAGCGTGGTAAATATCAGCCACGTGTCGATATGCGTGCAGAGTCGCTCGCAGAGTTGGCGGAGTCGATTAAAGCGCAGGGGATTGTGCAGCCCATCGTGGTGCGACCCATTGGTACGCAAGGCCCAACCGACTCTCAACGGTACGAGATCATCGCTGGCGAGCGGCGCTGGCGGGCGGCGCAGTTGGCAGGCTTGGCGGAGATACCGGCAATTGTGCGCCGCGTGCCGGATGAAGCCGCGGTGGCCATGGCCCTGATTGAGAACATTCAGAGAGAGAACTTAAATCCCCTCGAAGAGGCGCGCGCCCTGGATCGTCTGGTGGTGGAATTTAAACTCACGCACCAAGAGGCCGCGGAGGCAGTGGGCAGATCGCGCGCAACCGTCTCTAACCTCTTGAGATTATTGGAATTAGCGGACGAGGTGAAGACTTTGCTGGCAGAGCGCGCGCTGGAAATGGGGCATGGACGGGCCCTGTTAGGCTTGAGCAGCCGCCGTCAGCAAGCCGAGGTTGGCGCTTTGGTGGCTAAAAAGAGCCTATCGGTACGTGAAACCGAGGCACTGGTGAGGCGCTTAGTGGCACCGACCCGGGGGGGTGAGGAGCCTGCTCCCGCGCCCGATGCGGATGTGAAGCGTTTAGAAATTGAGTTGGGTGAGAAATTAGGCGCCAAGGTCACTTTCAAGCAAGCGGCCAAGGGTCGCGGTCAGTTAGTGATTAATTATTCGAGTCTCGAAGAACTGGACGGCATCCTGGCGCACATTCACTGACCCATCCTTTGGCCTATTGAGTCAAAAATAAGTGCCTCTACAGCGGCTTAGCATGCATCGCCTACCCATCTTTGCACTTGCCGTAGTGGCCTAAGATACCTATAATGCGCGCGCCTGAGGGGATGCGTTCGCGCTCCCTGAAGCCGCAAGGCCACTGCACGCGATGTCTCTGAAAAATGAGGGCTGGCAGTGGTTTTTTTGTGCGCCCAGTATTTGGCGAGCGAGCGGAGAGGCGGTGTAAGGATGAGCGGGTGCTAAACCCAGTAGACACACACCGTAGCCGCAGCCGACAGATGGTGCTTCGGTACGCGTTGGTGCAGTTGGTGGCGACGGCGCTGGTGGCTGTGAGCGGCTTGGCCTTGGCTGGATGGACAGCCTTCGCCGCGGCTTGGGTGGGTGGTGCGATCGCGACGATTGGCACAGTGCTGTTTGGTTGGACGCTGTTTCAGCCGGGCGTTGCCGCAAGCAATACCCTGGCGCGGGCCCTGTATCGGGGTGAAGTGGCCAAATGGCTTTGGGTAGGTGTCGCTCTTTGGTTGGCTTTGTCTGTTGCGCGTATCGAGGCTCTGCCGCTAATCGCGGGCTTCATCGCAGCGCAGGTCGGATTTTGGTTGGGCTTGGTCTGGGTCAAAAGACCCTGAGGATATGTGATGGCGGCTGACGGCCCTGAGAACATGACGGGGTATATCAAGCATCACCTTGAGCACTTAAGCCAAGGCGAGGGCTTTGCTGCGCTCCATCTCGATAGCATCTTCTTTAAGGTGTTGTTGGCTCTGGTATTTGTCTCGCTATTCATTGGTGTCTCGCGACGAGCCACCGCCGGTGTGCCCGGCAAGCTGCAATGCGCCGTTGAGCTCATTGTTGAGTTTGTTGATGGTTTGGTCAAAGAGACCTTCCACGGCGATGGCAAGCTGGTTGCGCCATTGGCAATTACCATATTCTGTTTAGTATTCATGATGAATTTCATGGACATGCTGCCGGTGGACGCCTTGCCGGCTGCCGCTCATCACATGGGGTTTGAGCATCTGCGCGTTGTGCCGACAGCGGATTTAAGCACCACGTTTGGTATGTCGATGTGTGTGTTTTTTCTCATCCAGTACTACGGCATCAAGCACAAAGGCGTGGTCGGCTTTTTCAGCGAGTTTGTGTCGGCACCGTTCCATGCCAATGGCATCGTCGGCAAATTATTGCTGGCAGGCCCAAACCTGTTGTTGCGCCTGATTGAAGAAGCGGTTCGTCCGGTTTCTTTAAGTCTGCGGTTGTTTGGCAATATGTATGCAGGCGAATTGATCTTCATCTTGATCGCCTGCATGACCCTAGGTGCTGGTCTGTCGTCTGGCATGACATACGTCATGGCGCCGTTGCAGTTTATTGCAGGCTTTGTGTGGACCGCATTTCATGTGCTGGTCATCACCCTGCAGGCTTTCATTTTTATGATGTTGACCGTGGTGTATCTGAGCATGGCGGCACAGCACCACTGATTGAGATTTGTTGATCGACTTGTTTAATTAATTGACCTTTTCGGAGTTACGGAGAAGACCATGGAGAATCATATCGTCCAGATCGCGCAGGTGATGAGCATGACTGTCATCGCTGCAGGCCTTCTGATCGGCTTAGGCGCGCTCGGTACGGCGATCGGCTTTGCGTTGTTGGGTGGCAAGTTCTTGGAAGGTGCTTCGCGCCAACCTGAGCTAGCCCCTATGTTGCAGACGCGCATGTTCATTGTGGCGGGTTTGCTTGACGCCGTGCCCATCATTGGCGTGGCCATCGCGCTGTTGCTGATTTTCTCAAACCCATTCCTCGCGGCGCTCGGCGTCAAGTAAGGGGTCGCGGCGACACCCCGAGCGACTCGTCGCTCGGGTGTTGCTAATGTGAGGAGATAGGCATGAGCATTACGATCACACTGATCATTCAGGGACTCGCGTTCTTCGCGGTCGCGTTGTTGGTCATGAAATTCGGCTGGCCGAATATCATGACGGCGATCGAGACCCGTCGCGCGAAGATCGCCGAAGGCTTGGCAGCGGCTGATCGTAGCCAGCACGCCCTTGAGGAAGCCAAAGTGCAGGCGCTCGGCATCATTCGTGAAGCGCGTGATAAGGCGGTGCAGATCGTCGATCAGGCGAGTCGCGCGGCGGGTGCCACGGTCGAAGAGGCTCGAGGCACGGCGCTGTCCGAAGGCGCTCGCTTGTTGGCGGCCGCCCGTGATGAAGTGGCCTCTGAAACATCCAAGGTTCGCGATCAGTTGCGTACGGAGGTGGCGGCCTTGGCCGTTGCCGGTGCATCGCAGTTGCTCAAGCGAGAAGTGGATGCTAAAGCGCACGCTGCTTTATTAGATGAATTGGCCAACCGAATCGTGGCGGCGCGCTAGCTCATGGCAGAAACAGCCACCATCGCAAGACCTTACGCGCGTGCCGCTTTTGACTACGCGCGTCAGCAGAGCGCACTGGCCAGCTGGTCGCATTGGTTGGCCGTTGCCGCATCAGTGACGCAGAGCCCTCAGGCGGCTGCGTTACTCGGTAATCCTCGGGTCAGTGCTGGCGAGTTGGTTGAATTGATTGCGAGCGTGGCTCACGATGCGGGCGCTGCGGTGGATGACTTCGGGCGTAACTTTCTGGCGGTATTGGCTGAAAACCGCCGCTTAAGTTCACTGCCGGAGATCGCTCTGCAGTACGACGTGCTACGCGCTGAGGTTGAGAACACACTCGATGTCAGTGTGGTCACGGCGATGGCGCTTACGGAGGCGCAACGTGCGAACTTGCAAAAGGCACTCGCTACGCGCTTTGGTCGCAATGTGCGTGTCGCAGAAACAGTGGATGCCAATCTTTTGGGTGGCGCCATTGTGCGTGCAGGTGATTTGATTATTGACGGATCGCTCGCGGGAAGTCTCGCGCGCCTCGAACAACAGATATCACAATCGTGAGCATGCATTTGCTTGCGGTCGACAAGGTTTAGGTAAGGAACGCAACATGTCCATCAAAGCGTCAGAGATCAGTGATCTCATTAAGGCTCGAATCTCAACATTCGATGCTGCAGTCGAGGCAAGTAACGTAGGCACGGTCGTCAGTGTCACCGACGGCATCGTGCGCGTGCACGGACTGGCCGACGTTCGTTACGGCGAAA
>CAIYVA010000152.1 GCA_903929455.1 uncultured Pseudomonadota bacterium
GCCTTCTCGCAGGCGCGCTTAAAGCGCCGCAGGGCGGCATCAAAATATTCGTTCTCGCGGATTCGTACGCTCGGCATTGAAATCGACCTTCCTATCAGGATGACGGTCCAACCACATGGCGGACAGAGAGCCGGTAACTTTACGCATATTTTCAGTGAAAATCAAAAACAGCGCTCAGAGCGGCTATTGTAGCGGCTGATGGCTTAGGAAAAGGCGCCCGGACCATGCGTGTATTGGCTGTGGAGACATCGTGCGATGAGACCGCGGTGGCGGTGTATGACAGCCATGCGGGCTTACTGGGGCACCAGGTCTATACCCAGACGGATCTACATGAGGTGTGGGGTGGGGTAGTGCCTGAGCTGGCGTCTCGGGACCACGTCCAGCGCTTATTGCCTATGATTAAAGCCACTTTGGGCGAGCTTGCGCTGACGCCTAAAGACATTCACGGCGTGGCCTACACCGCAGGGCCCGGCTTAATTGGTGCCTTATTGGTCGGGGCGACCGTCGGGCGCAGTCTCGCCTACGCGTGGGGGGTGCCCGCTGTGGCGGTGCACCATTTGGAGGGGCATTTGTTGGCGCCGCGCTTAGAGGCCAATCCGCCGGCATTCCCCTATTTAGCGCTTTTGGTCTCGGGCGGGCACACGATGCTGGTCGATGTGCAGGGGGTTGGGTGCTACCAGATACTGGGAGAGTCCTTGGATGATGCCGCCGGGGAGGCCTTTGATAAGACAGCCAAGTTGCTTGGTCTGCCCTATCCCGGTGGCGCCAAGCTCGCCTTGCTGGCCGAATCCGGACGTCCCGGCGTGTTCCGGTTCCCCCGACCGATGCTCGACAGGCCAGGATTTGACTTTAGTTTCAGTGGCTTAAAGACGGCTGTCTGGTTGGCGCTTAAGGCGGCTACGCCCTCTGCCGATCTGGCGGCTGATTTGGCGCGCGGATTTGAGGAGGCTATGGTTGACACCTTGGTGGCTAAATCCGAGCGCGCACTGAAGGCCACGGGGCGCTCAACTTTGGTGGTGGCCGGTGGGGTAGGCGCCAACCGACGTTTGCGCAACCGGTTAACCACGATGGCGGCGACGTTGGGGGCGGTCACCGCCTATCCGCGAACGGAATTTTGTACCGATAACGCCGCCATGATTGCGCTGGCTGGGCACGAACGCCTGGTGGCTAAAGAGCAGACCAGTCTTGGGGTCATGGCGCGCGCCCGTTGGCCCTTAAGTGAGCTTAGGCCGCCGGGCCAGATGAGCGTGCAGATCGCCTAAAGCACTGGTAGGGTGCGCATCCAGTATCTATTTTGACGTTATTTTTGATAAGGACTGGCCCAGGCTATGCGCGATCGCATTCACCTCAGTGATCTTAAAATCGAAACCATTGTCGGCATCTTCGACTGGGAACGCACCACTCGGCAGACGGTCAGCTTTGACTTCGAGTTTCCCGCCGATGCGCGTCACGCGGCGAAGCTGGATCGTATTGAAGACACGTTGAACTACAAGTCGGTTGCTAAGAAGGTAATCGCGTATGTCGAAAAAAGTGAGTTTCAGTTGGTTGAAACCTTGGCTGAGCGGGTGGCTGAACTGATCTTGCAAGAATTTGATCTTCCTTGGGTCAAGCTCTCGATCAGTAAGTTGGGGGCGATTCGTGGCAGCCGAGAGGTTGGCATTACGATTGAGCGTACGCGAGCTGACTTCACGACGTGACCAATACTCCATCGGCTCCTCCGCGTGTGAGCGTTTACGTCGCGGCAGGCTCTAATATTTCGCCCACAGAACATCTGCGGCGCGCGATCACGGCATTAGCAGAGCGCTTTCCTGATCTAAAAGTATCGCCTGCTTATCGGAACGCGGCGGTCGGCTTTGTTGGCGATGACTTTATTAATTTGGCCATGGGGTTTACGACCACCCACGCACTGCCAGAGTTAATCAACGAATTACAAGCCGTGGAGGCGCTGTGTGGGCGCAGTCGATCTGATGCCAAATGGGCGCCTCGCACCATGGACATCGATCTTTTGTTGTATGGCGATGCGGTGGGTGAATTTCCAGGGGCCTCACTACCACGGCCTGACTTGATGAAGCGGCCATATATGCTCGGTCCTTTGGCGCAGATTGCACCTGAGTTGGTGCATCCTGTGTTGCATCAAACGATCGGTTCCTTATGGTCACGTTTTGAGTCGAGTGGCCATCAGTTGCAGTCGATTGATTTATGGGATGAGGCCGACGCTCTGTAGATCGAAGTGCGGATTCTCTAAACCGCCAGTGAGTTGGCTTCCTGCTTTGGGTGACGGCGCGGCCGCCTGTCAGTGTGAAGGGAGTATCGCTTAGATGACACTGAGCACACTACTTAGCCCGTGTAGCGTAGGCCCACACACGCTGACCCACCGGGTGGTCTTAGCACCGATGACGCGCACCCGTGCTGATGCGGCGACACTGGCGCCTACCGAGCAGACTGTTTTGTATTACGCGCAGCGCGCGTCCCTCGGTGGGTTGTTGATTAGCGAGGCCACGCATATCTCGCCGGAGGCGACACCCAGTTGGACCATTTACCAAAACGTTCGAGATGATGGTGGGCATGTTCCGGGCATTTGGACCGACACCCAAGTGGCGCGTTGGCGCGCGGTATGCGATGCCGTTCACGACAAAGGCGCTGTGATCAGTTGCCAGCTGCTGCACGCGGGACGTGTCGCCCAGCCCGGCATTGGCCTGCATCCCATCGTAGTCGGCACGAACGCGCCATTGCCGCCGGTATCCTCGTCGGCAACAGCGCTGTGCGCAGATACGGAGGCGGGCGATTACAATTGGGATCAGGCGGCGGTGCTGCCGCGTGCGTTGACATCAGAAGACATCGTGCGCTTGATTGATGACTACCGACATGCAGCGCGCAATGCGTGTCGTGCTGGGTTTGATTTTGTGGAACTACACGCGGCACATGGCTATTTGATCGAGCAGTTTCTATGTGATGGGATTAATCAGCGTACGGATCGCTATGGCGGCTCCGTTTTGAATCGATGCCGTTTGCTATTCGACGTGGTGGCCGCCCTTGTGGATGAGTGCGGTGCAAAACGCGTCGGTGTGCGCTTGTCACCGACGGGTGTTGATCCGGCCACAGGTCGGTACTATCAGACCTATTTTGGTGCGACGACCTCTGATCCCGAGGCCATTTATGATTGTGCCGTGGCTGGTCTGAATGACTTCCCCCTGGCTTACTTGATGCTCACAGAACCGCGAGTCGGCGCTCTGTCGGTGGCGCCTGAAGTAGATCCGTCGAATAGACAGCCACTGCGAAATGGTCGCTTTCGTTCGCTCTTTAAGGGGTGTTTGATCGGTGCCGGTGGCTTTATTCCAAAGACAGCAGAGCAGGCCATTGCGGATGGGTATTACGATCTGATCGCCTTTGGTCGGTGGTTTCTAGCAAATCCAGATCTGCCGGATCGGCTACGAGACGGCAGTCCGTTAAACGTGTACGACCGCGCGACTTTTTATGGCTGTGGTGCGGCTGGATACATTGACTATCCCGATCGTCACCACACGCGACTGCCATCGCGCTACGCCGTGATAGACCAAGCGCAGGTGGGCGTATCTCTGAGAGTCGTTGATTGATCAGCGACAGCACGTCTAGGGGTTAAAACCCACCGACGGTACGGCCGCCATCAACGGGCAGGATTTGTCCTGTGACGTAGGGCGCGTCTGCAATAAAAAACTGAGCGGCCTTGGCAATGTCCATCGGTGAGCCAACGCGCTTCAGTGCCGTTCGGTCGATAATGTGTGCCTGCTGGGCAGGATCAAGTTCTGCTTCTGGCCACAACACGGGGCCGGGTGCTATGCCATTCACCCGAATATCAGGACCCAGTTCGCGGGCAAGTGACTGGGTCAACATCACAAGGCCGGCTTTCGCTGCGCAGTAGGTGGGATGTGCTTTTAATGGGCGAAAGGCATGGATATCGATTAAATTTAAAATAAGACCTTGGCGCTTGCGCAGTTCAGGTGCGGCTGCTTGGCTTAAAAAAAGTGGTGCACGTAAGTTGGTACCAATCAGATCATCAAACGCGCTGGGTGTAATATCGCCCACCGGCGTGGGATAGAAGGTAGAGGCATTGTTGATCAGCACATCTAGTCGCCCGAACGTATTCACGGCGGTGTGGATGAGGTTAGGCAACGATGCAACATCCAGTAGATCGGCGCAGACGGTCACGGCGGATGAAGGCCGCAACGCGTTGAGTTCGTCCGCCAATCGATGCGCATCGGGCGCTGATTGCCGATGATGGATCACCACGTTGGCGCCTGCCGCGTGCAGATGACGGGCCATGACGGCGCCGAGCCGTCGGGCGGCACCGGTGATCAGTACGGTCTGGTCGCGCAGAGGTTGAGGCGGTTGACTGTGCATGGGTGCAGAATACCTTGTGGCCGCAGGAGGCGCACGTCGTCACGACTATGAATAGTGAGTTGCAACCTTTATCCCCTGACGAGCGCCTCCATGAGGCGACGCTTATGGCCTTGATTCGGGCGCGGATCGCTCGAGCTGGGGGGTGGATTCCCTTTTCCCAGTTCATGGCGCTCGCCCTGTATGCCCCAGGGCTTGGCTATTACGCGGCGGGTGCCCATAAATTGGGTCGCGGGGGGGATTTCGTGACGGCGCCTGAGTTATCGCCGGTGTTTGGCGCTTGCCTGGCGACCCAATGTGCTGAGGTGCTGTCTGCTTGTCCCGCGGGGGAGATTTTGGAGGTGGGCGCGGGTTCTGGTGTGTTGGCCAGAGATGTTCTGCAAGCGCTCGCCCGCCAAGGGCAATTACCGACGCGCTACCGCATTTTAGAAACCAGTCCCGACTTACGGGAGCGGCAGCAAGCGCTGTTAGACCCTGTGGCACGCGAGCTCGGTGTGCCGATTGAATGGTTGGATCAGATTCCAGAGCAATCGTTTTCTGGCGTGATACTTGCCAATGAAGTGTTGGATGCTTTACCGGTGGATCGATTTAGGCATGGGCCTTCTGGTCTTGAGGCCATGGGGGTGAGCAGCGAGGACGTCGGACTCGCGTGGTGTGCCAAGCCTGCCGATCAGGCCCTGCATACTGCGGTCACGGCACTTGAGTTGGATCTGGATTTGGAGGTGACGTGCGAATACTGTCCCAGTATGAGTGCGTGGCTCAGTGCGATCGCCGCGCCGTTGTCTTTTGGGGCGCTCCTGTTAATCGATTACGGCGGTGCGCGTCGCGAGGTCTATCACCCGTCGCGGGTTGATGGAACCTTGAGCTGTTTTCATCGTCATCTGCAGCACAACGATCCCTTCACTCGGGTGGGATTGCAGGATATGACCGCGTGGGTTGATTTTACGCGGGTTGCTGAAGCGGCGATTGAGGCGGGCCTTGGTGTTGTCGGGTTTACAACCCAGGCACATTTTTTGTTGGCGAATGATTTTGAAGGTCACGTGGCCGCTTTGCATGAGGGTGCTAGACCTGATGACGTGGTTGATCACGTGCGTGCTGCCAGGCGTCTCGTGCTACCCACTGAGATGGGTGAGCGCTTCAAGTGCTTAGGTTTGACCCGTGGCGATTGGTCGTCCTTGCGTGGCTTTAAGCTTCGCGATTTTACTCACACGCTGTGACGGATTAGTTTGAGTTAATTGCCGCTGAGATCGCGTCTACGCGTTTTCTTTTGATTAGCTTCCCAATGCTTAATCCATCAAGTCCAGTGCGATCCTGATCAGATAAGACGACTGACTGCGCTGCCTTTAATGCGGCGAGACAGGCAGCTGCTTGCGGATAAGGCCTGTCTTCAAATCCTAAGCGACCACGCATATCGGCTTCGCAGGCCAGCACAAACTCCTGAAAGCGTTCAGGTCGTCGAAACGCATCGCACTGTTCTAGTAACTCGAGCCAAGTGCTTGGCCTAAGCTCCAATGCCCGATGACATACCCCATGATGGCGCGCCACCAACAAAGCGAGCTCCCGATAGTCGTTGGGGATACGCAGTCGTTCACAAAGTTGTTCGATGAGAGCGGCACTCCGCGCTTCATGGCCCACATGCCGCGGCCATTCCGCTTCCGGCGTTGTGCCTTTGCCGACATCGTGCATGAGGGCGGCGAAGCGTACGCGGGCCAATGGGGAGAGTGCTGCCGCTGCATCTAACACCATGCGTACATGCACGCCGGTATCGATCTCTGGATGCCAGCGCTCGGGTTGCGGGATCCCATCGAGGCGCGCGATCTCTGGAAAAATAACGGCGAGTGCGCCGCAGCCCCTGAGTACTTCAAAAAATTGGCGTGGTGATGGCTCAGCAAGCGCTTTGGCGGTCTCCACCCAGACCCGCTCAGCCACCAGTGCGTTGGCTTCGCCGCTAGCGACCATCTGGCGCATCAGCGCTTGCGTCTCGGGTGCGATTGTGAACCCGAGCGGTGCGTAGCGTGCCGTAAAACGGGCCACTCGTAAGATGCGTACGGGGTCTTCTGCAAAAGCCGGCGACACATGACGCAGAATGCGATTGTTGAGGTCAGCGAGGCCGTCATAGGGATCAATGATCGAGCCCTCAGCGTCTTGTGCCATGGCGTTGATGGTCAGATCGCGCCGCTGTAGGTCTTCCTCCAGCGTGACGGTGGGCGAGAATTCGGTGTCGAAGCCGCGATAGCCTGGGCCTGTTTTGCGCTCTAAGCGGGCGAGCGCATATTCCTCGTGGGTTTTAGGATGCAAGAAGACCGGGAACTCGCGGCCGACGCGCTGATAGCCTTGTGCCTCTAAGTCCTCTGGGCGCGCACCGACGACCACCCAGTCACGTTCAGTGACTGGGCGCCCGAGCAGGGCATCGCGTACCGCACCGCCGACCAGGTAAATCTTCATGAAAGGATTCTAGCGCCGTTAGTGTCAGCGCGTGGTGTCGCAACGTTATTTTTTGCGACCTGCGACGCCTTTCGGTCGCCTCGCAGCGCTTGAGTGAGCGCCATCTGCCCGCGCCCCTGGTGGGGCGCGGGCATCGTTTAGCGCAGCACAATGACCAATATATTGGCGCCGCGTTTGACCTGGAGAATCAGTGACGCTTGATCTTTGGCGGCTGAGGTGAACTCTTTAAGGTTAGCGACTGGCTTACGGTTGACCGCGCTAATGAGATCATTCGGCCTGAGCATGCTTTGGCTCGCAGGGCTATTGGCTTCAATCGCTCGAACCACGACACCGGTGGCTGCCGGTGCATCCACCAGTTCAGCACCGCGCAGTGCTCGGTGTAGCGGCGTATTGTCTTCGTCGTCCGTGTCCTTGCTGTCTTTGTCAGTGCTCTTGCCTTGTACGGTTGCAGTGAGATGCTTTGTCTTGCCATCGCGCAACAGGGTGATATCGACATTCTCTCCCACCCGCATGAGGCCGATGCGGTTACGAAGCTCTGCCGATGACTTGACCATACCGCCGTTGATGGCGGTGATCACATCGCCCGCCTTAATGCCAGCCTTCTCGGCTGCTGATCCATTGACCACTTGGGAGACCAAGGCGCCTTGTAAGTCTTTGCTGCCTAAGTTGTCCGCCACATCTGGTGTGACCGTGACGATATTAACGCCTAAAACGCCGCGTTTTACTTCGCCGTATTTCACCAGTTGATCCATCACGGTCTGCGCCATATTAGATGGAATGGCGAAGCCAATACCGATATTGCCGCCCGAACGCGACAAGATTGCGGAGTTAATGCCGATGACTTCGCCGCGTAAGTTAACCAGCGCGCCGCCGGAGTTGCCAGGATTGATAGACGCGTCGGTTTGAATGAAATCTTCATAGCCATCTGGATTGATGCCGGAGCGACCGAGTGCGCTGACGATGCCGAAGGTGACCGTGTGTTGCAATCCGAATGGATTACCGATCGCTAGAACATAATCGCCGACCTCTGCTTTGCTGGAGTCGCCGAGTGGCGCTTCGGTAAGCTTCGCGTCTTTGACTTTGATCACGGCAATATCAGATGGCGCATCGGCGCCGATCACCGTGGCCTTGTAGTCATGACCATCTAAAGTAGTGACGGTGATCTCACTGGCGTTCTCTACGACGTGCGCGTTGGTCAGAATGAGTCCCTGCTTGGCATCGACCACGACGCCTGAGCCTGCACTTTGAAATGGTCTGTGACGTGGTCCTTGCTCTGGCATGTCAAAGAAGCGTTTGAAGAAAGGATCCTCCAATAGAGGGTTTCGCTGCTGTTGTTCGGTCACCGTGCCGCGAGTGGCCACATTCACCACCGCAGGTGAGACGCGCTTTACGATCGGCGCCAGTGAGGGCATAGATGATGTGCTGCTGTCAGTCGCTGCATGACTGGCGCCTTGCGCCCAAGTGGATGCAGTACTGACTGTCAATGCAATCAGACACAGTGCAGTGGTGATGCGTAGCGTGCGAGTAGGAGCGTAAGAGGTGCGGCGCATGATCTACCTTTTAATGATGTGATTCGTGAGTGAGCGCGCTGCAGCGCGCTCACCTAGATGCGAGTTGTGCGGAGGCTCTGTTGGTGATGTCACACAGTTCACAGCTAATGAGTGATGAAGGAGCAAAAAGTTCCGCATGGGCGGTGTGTGATCTGGGTGAACGCGTCTCATTATGTTAAGTACCCACACACGCCAAGCGCTTGGAGTCGAACTGCGGTCAGTGAGTCGGTTTTCAAGAGCGGCGTTCGGTTGTGCGCCAGGGAAGAGCCGGCCCAAACCTTAATAACCTGTGTACAACTTGTTAATAAGTGGGGTTAAACAGGTGAACACAACATCTGGTGGCTCTGAAGCGATTGGGCTTGACATAAAAAGTGAAAAAGTCATAGGCAAAATTCATCGCTTGTTAATACATAACTATATGAATTTTAATATATTTATGAATTATTACCGTATGTCAAAGATAGCGCTTGACTCGAGGCGCTGCAAAAAATAACTTAGGGGTCCGGACACAACATATTGTGTTGCTGATCCGGTTTAAAAGGAATTTGTTAGGAGAAGTGCTGCGGATGGCGTCTTTTTAGACACATGGCAGCGGGCGCTTCGGCAGACAGTATAAAAATCAAGCTCATTTTAAGGGGCAGAACGACAGATGAGTACGGCTTACAAAATGGATCCCAAGGACGACGCTATACCGTTCCAAGAGGCATCCATCGATATTTGGGATAAGAAGTACCGCTTAACGGCCAAAGACGGCACTGCGGTTGATCATTCGATGGATGACACGTATCGCCGCGTTGCGGTGGCGTTGTCGGATGTGGAGGCGCCCTCGTTACGGGCGCACTGGCATGAGCGCTTTCTGTGGGCATTGCGCAAGGGCGCTATTCCAGCAGGTCGCATCACATCGAATGCGGGCGCACTTGAGCATAAGCCTGCGACCTCCACGATTAACTGCACCGTATCGGGCACCGTTCTCGATTCGATGAACGATATTTTAAATAAAGTGCATGAAGCCGGCCTCACGTTGAAGGCGGGCTGCGGCATTGGCTATGAATTCTCAACCCTGCGTCCACGTGGCGCGTATGTATCGGGTGCGGGTGCTTATACCTCGGGTCCGCTGTCGTTCATGGATATCTACGACAAGATGTGTTTTACGGTGTCATCCGCTGGCGGTCGTCGTGGCGCACAGATGGGTACCTTTGATGTCGGTCATCCTGACGTGATGGAGTTCGTGCGCGCCAAGCGTGAGAACGGTCGCTTGCGGCAATTCAATTTGTCTTTGCTGATCACTGACGCATTTCTGGAAGCCGTCAAGGCGGATGCGTCGTGGCGACTGTCCTTCCCATTGTCCATTCGCGAACTAGAAACAGAGAACTTCGATCTCACGGATACTGAGAAGTTCATGTGGCGAGATTGGCCGGTCACTGAGGGATATGTCACTCGTGATGACGGTTTGGTCTGCTGCATCGTTTCCAAAGTGATCCCAGCGCGTCGACTGTGGGACGTGATCATGGCGTCCACTTACGATTTTGCTGAACCTGGATTCGTACTGATCGATCGTGTCAACGAGATGAATAACAACTGGTGGTGCGAGAACATCCGCGCCACCAATCCTTGCGGTGAGCAGCCTTTACCGCCTTACGGCTCTTGCTTGTTGGGCTCCGTTAACCTGACGCGCTTCGTTAAAAACCCCTTCACAGCAGATGCCGCTTTTGACTGGGATGAATATCGCGAAGTCGTTCGGGTGTTTACCCGAATGTTGGATAACGTGGTGGAAATTAACGGCCTGCCACTGGCTAAGCAGCGCGAAGAGATCCTCAGCAAGCGTCGCCACGGCATGGGCTTTTTAGGGCTCGGCCCCTGCATCACCATGCTCGGCATGAAATACGGCTCAGCCAATTCGGTGAAGTTCACCGAAGACGTCTCTCGTGAGATGGCGATTGCCGGTTGGGAGTCTGCTTTAGAGTTGGCGCGTGAAAAAGGCCCAGCACCGATCATGAATGAAGAATTCGTGGTCACTGCCAAGATGCTCAGGCTCCGCCCGAACATGGTGACTGATGGTTGGAAAGTAGGCCAGAAAGTGCCAGGGCGTATTCTGCATGCACGCTATAGCCGCTACATGCAGCGCATTGCCGAGGTGGCTCCCGCGTTGGTTGAGCAATTAGCGACCACCGGTGCGCGCTTTACCCACCACAGTTCGATCGCGCCAACTGGCACCATATCGCTGTCGTTGGCCAACAATGCGTCCAATGGCATCGAACCTTCCTTTGCGCATCACTACTTCAGAAATGTCATTCGTGAGGGTCGCAAAACCAAAGAGCGTATTGACGTGTACTCGTATGAGTTGTTGGCGTATCGCGAGCTAATTAATGCTCAAGCGATGCCAGGTAGCGTCAAGCCTGAGGAAGCCCTGCCGGAATACTTCATTACCTCCGACTCGGTGAGCCCAGAGCAGCATGTGGACATCCAAGCCGCAGCGCAAAAGTGGGTTGACTCCAGCATTTCGAAGACTGCCAACGTGCCGACGGACTTTAAGTACGAGGATTTTAAGAACATCTATCTGTACGCCTATGAGCAGGGCCTGAAAGGCTGCACGACTTTCCGCTTTAATCCAGAAGCATTTCAAGGCGTGCTGGTTAAAGAAGAAGATCTTAAAAACACGAACTATGTGTTTACGCTCGAGGATGGCAGTGAGATCACCGTGCGTGGCGATGAAACGATTGAATATGATGGCGAGCAACATAGTGCCGCCAATCTGTTTGATGCGTTAAAAGAAGGTTATTACGGGAAGTTTTGACATGATCAAGATTGAAAGACGCATCTCAAAGTTTCGTGTCGATAAGCCAGCTGATGCTGCGGCCAAGGCGGCTGAAGAGCGCAAGGTCGATGTCGCTGAGCTTCGCAAGGATGGCGGGAAAGTCATTTGGATGCACGAGAAACTCGAGCGTCCTGAAGTGCTCATTGGCTCTACCTATAAGATTAAGACCCCAGTGTCTGATCACGCGATCTATGTGACGATTAATGATCTCATTTTGAATGAAGACACCGAGCATGAGCAGCGACGTCCATTCGAAGTGTTCATTAATTCGAAGAATTTAGATCACTATCAGTGGATTGTGGCGCTCACGCGCATCATCTCGGCCGTGTTCAGAAAAGGCGGCGACGTCACCTTCTTGGTCGACGAACTGAAGGCCGTATTTGATCCACGTGGCGGCTACTGGCAGCCGGGTGGAAAATTCATGCCATCGATTATTGCCGAGCTTGGTTATGTCATTGAGAAGCACTTGCAGACCATTGGCCTGATTGCGATTCCGGAAATGGATCCGCATCGGGTGAAGATGGTGGCGGAGAAGCGTCAGGAATATGAGGCGCGCAACAAGCAGCAAGATGCGTTTTCGCGAGGGCATTATCCGGAAGGTGCGCAGTTGTGTGCTAAGTGCAGCACGGCAGCCGTCATCATGATGGATGGTTGCATGACCTGCTTGAGTTGCGGCGACTCTAAGTGCGGCTAAATTAGCCCGCTGTTGGCAGCGCCAAGTAAAGCCGCTTCCGTCCAGAAGCGGCTTTTTTTATGGGTTTTTTTCTTTTGGTCCGATTCTCAGTGCGAAGGTAGCGACGCGCACCTCTACTAGAAAACAAATGAGCCCTACGACCAGCGTGAGCATGGCACTAACGAATAACGCGGCCACCGGGACGGCCAGTGTGAAGCTAATGAACGCACTAGCAAACAGCAGTGCCACGATCAAAGAGATCACTAAAGCGGCGACCGTGCCCAAGGTAATCGCGCCATTAAGAAGTCGCGCGCGTTTGGCGAGTAGTTCCAACTGGTAGGCGAGGTCAGGGGCGTCAATATGGTTCGCCAGACGGTGTTGGTCTTCCAGTGTGCGTGCGCGATCGACGGCGCGTGCAAGGCGGTTGGTGAGTACCCCTAGCAATTGAACGATGCCGGATAATAGGAAGACGGGCGCTAATGATAGTTGGATAGAGTGGGCAATCTGCGCGATATCGGTGGGGGCGTCCATGTAGGCGTTAGAGTCGATCGCGCCTATTTGCGCTTATGCGCAGATGCATAAGGATCGCTACCTGGGTCTTCACCCAAGGCCAAAGGCGGTGCGATGACGCTTGGCGTCAACGCGGTATTGTGCAGACTGTGGTCATTGGGAGGTCTTGATTTGGTATCGACCCGAAGGTCTTGCGTTGGCTCTGCCAGGGCTCTTACCCGAGCGGTACTCGCATTGAGATCAAAGATTCCCGTGCGCACTTCCCATGCCCACACTGCTTGGCCGCGGTCGTCAAATTGCACCCGGCCGGATGCATCCCGCTTCTTTTTGGGCGCGGCCACCGAGGTGGTATCGGGAACAGCGGACTTTGCCATCACACACTCCTCACAGACTCATCCGGAACGGTAAACCTTTGCCCTAGCGCCGTGCTTTCCGGCGTATCTAAACTGTGATGCAGTTACCACGCAGGGCGGGCTTGATGGCGGGATGACAGTGACGTAATGTCCCCCGCCTTTCCGGCCTGTGAGACACGCTCGGCTGTATAATTCCCCGTAGCAAATGAAAGGCGCCGCTACGGGAGGGCGCTTTGCTCAGGAGGGGTAATGAACATGCCATCGCGCTGGCTGACACAGTGGTCATGCACCCTCATGGTCAGCGTCTGTGCGTGGGCGGCGATGGCGCCGGCTCAGGCGGAGGACGCAGCACCCCTGTTTCCGCGCCCCGTGCAGCTGGAGCCGGACGTTCTCTTTTGGCAGCGCATCTATTCCAAAGTCACCACCCAAGGTGGCGTGCTACATGATGACCGTTATCTCGGTGTGGTTTATAGCGAAATAAGCTTTCCATCAGGTGCATCCACCCACGATCGAATGGAGCGTATCGACGCTGCACGCACAAAAATTCAGGCGAGCTTGAATCATCTGGCATCGGCAGCGCCTGCCGAGTGGAGCGATGAGGATCGCCGTATCCGCGCGCTGTTTGCTGAAAACGCCACGAGCGCGTCTTTTTTGGAGGCTGTGGACCATATTCGCTTTCAATTGGGTCAGGCCGACCGATTTCGCGAAGGCGTTGTTCGCTCTGGTACGTGGGAGCGTCACGTGCAGGACACGCTACGTCGTGCAGGTGTGCCCGGTGAGTTATCGGCATTGCCTCACGTAGAGTCATCCTTTAACCCACGTGCCTATTCGAAGGTTGGGGCAGCGGGCATGTGGCAGTTTATGCGCTCGACCGGTGGTCGTTGGTTACACATTGATAACGTGGTTGATGAGCGCTTAGATCCCTATAAGTCGACCGTGGCGGCGGCGCAGTTATTATCGGGAAATTATGCATCGCTCGGTACTTGGCCACTGGCGCTCACGGCTTACAATCATGGTGCGACGGGTATGCGCCGAGCGAAAGAGCAGTTAGGCACCGACGACATCGTCACGATACTGCGCACGTACCAAAGCAAAAGCTTCGGGTTTGCTTCCCGTAATTTCTATGTCTCGTTTCTTGCAGCGCTGGAAATTGATCGGCATGCTGAACAATATTTCGGGCCGATTGAGCGTCGCTCGCCGGAGGCGACCCAGACGGTGCGCTTGCCTTATTTCGTGCCAATGCCGACATTGGCCAAAGCCATCGGCGGCGAGCACGATTCCTTGAAAAATCTTAATCTGTCCTTGCTCTCTCCGGTATGGAGTGGCCGGCGATACGTACCGCGTGGTTTCGAGTTACGCGTTCCCGCATCTATTAATGCGGATCAACTGCTCGCAAGACTCCAAGACAAAGGTCACCTCACGAATCAGCAACGCGATCCCATACACCGGGTACGCAAAGGCGATACGATTGAGAAGATCGCTTTGACTTATGATGTCAGCATTGTTGATCTCGCTAGTTATAACCGACTACGAGGGACGCATCTGAAAGTGGGCAGCCAGTTGAAAATACCGCCACCACCTGCAACACCGGTGGCTCCGCCTGCGCCTGCTGCGTCTACACCGGGAGATTCCTAAATGAAGCGACTAGTTGTTCTAATCAGTGCGCTTGCTTTGGTGAGTTGCGCGACTGAGTTGGCGTATCAGGGCCCTGCTCAGCCGACCAGCCAGACGGCAGTGATTGTCGGCGCCTCGTCTATTGCGGGACTGCCGATCGCGCCTATCCTACGCAAGGTGGATGATCTGGTGGTGTCGTGGCGCCACACACGAGTGGCCGTCTTACCAGGGCAACATGCGTTACTGGTTGACTGTGTTATGGGCTCATCGACCATTCGCTATCACGTGTCAGTGATGGCCGAGCCCGGACATCGCTATGTCTTAAGTCCTGTCAGCGGCGCAGGTAACCATACCTGTATTGCAGTGAACGTGGAGGATCAGAAATAACGTGGGCATACGAGCGCAAGCGCTCGGTCTAGCGAGCTCCCTCGCTGTCTTCTTGCCGACGGCGGGCGCTATCGAAGCGGACAGCCCATTGGTGATGGCTGACCAAGTCCTCGTGATTAAAAGTGAGCGTCGGCTATACCTATTACATGAGGGGAAGCGCTACCGAAGCTACCCCGTCGCGCTTGGTCGGCAACCCGTAGGGCCCAAACAGCGCGAGGGTGATGAGCATACCCCTGAGGGGCGTTACCTCATTGATGGACGAAACCCAGCGAGCGCCTACTTTCTGTCGCTACATGTGTCGTACCCAAGCGTCGCCGATGAGACCCGTGCGGCCAAGCATCACTGGAAGCCGGGTGGCGCCATCATGATTCATGGGATGCCTAATGTGCCTACCCATCCGACCAAGCACTATCGCGAAACCGACTGGACGGATGGTTGCATTGCTTTGAATAACGACGACATGGTGGAAGTGTGGCTGCTGACCCACAATGACACGCCCATTGAGATTGATCCATGACCACAACGACCATTGATCTCGATGTGTCTGACCCGGTGACTGCCCGAGTGGGGCCACGTGGCAGCTTAGAGAATCTGTCTCAGCAAGAGGCGGCACGGCTTCAGGATCGTGGTCATGGTGGCCTGTATTCCTTGTTCCGACGTTGCGCACTGGCTGTTTTAAATGCAGGCAGCGACAGTGACAATCCCACCGAATTGTTCAAGCGCTATGAAACGTTTGATGTGCGCATTATTCGTCAGCCATGGGGTATTCGCTTAGAGCTTAAGAATGCACCGGCCATGGCTTTTGTCGATCAAAAGATGATTCAGGGTACCAAAGAGCTGTTGTTCGCGGTGCTTCGCGACATTGTGTATACCGCGGACGACATCATCGAAAGTGGACGCTTTGATCTGAGTCAGTCGACTGATATCACCGGCGCCGTTTTTCATATTATCCGCAATGCTCGCTTGCTCGATCCGCGTGAACGGCCAGATGTCGTCGTGTGCTGGGGTGGTCACTCGATTGCACGCGCTGAGTATGAATACACCAAATTAGTGGGGTATGAGTTAGGGCTGCGCGGACTGAATGTGTGCACCGGATGTGGACCAGGTGCGATGAAGGGTCCGATGAAGGGTGCGACCATTGGACATCTGAAGCAGAGGATTTACGGCGGTCGCTACATTGGACTCACTGAGCCTAGCATCGTGGCGGCGGAGCCGCCCAATCCGCTGGTTAATCAGTTGGTCATCCTGCCGGATATCGAAAAAAGACTAGAAGCGTTTGTCCGTCTCGGGCATGGCATTATGATTTTCCCAGGCGGGGCAGGCACCGCTGAGGAGTTACTGTACCTGCTAGGCATCTTGACCGATCCCACCAATGCCACTGAGGTGATGCCAGTGATTTTGGTTGGTAGTCACGCATCGGCGCCTTGGTTTGAAGGCATTCATCAGTTTATTGGCTTGACCCTAGGCGTGGCAGCGCAAGCGCGCTATCAGGTTATTTTAGGTGACCCCGCGCAGGCAGCGCGACGCATGTTGGCTGGTATCGAGCAAGTACGCCAGCAGAGAACCAGCGCATCGGATGCCTACAACTTCAATTGGGGCTTAAAGATTCCACTCGAGTTCCAAAAGCCGTTTGTACCGACGCACGAGTCAGTGGCTGCACTTCAGTTAAATTTCGACCAGCCGGTGCACGAACGAGCAGCCAATCTGCGTCGCATATTTTCAGCGATCGTTGCTGGAAACATTAAGGAAGATGGCATGAGGCACATCGCTGAGAAAGGGCCTTTCGAAATCCGTGGAGATCGGCGTTTACTTACGGCGCTTGACACCTTACTGGCCTCGTTTGTCGCCCAACGTCGTATGAAGCTGGCTGGCGACTACCGACCGGTTTACCGAATAGTGAGCTGACCCTAAATTCTGCACTGATACGATGTGACGTAAGTCCGGCCAGTGGACGCCTGCAGCGGTACTTTAGCGGCTCAGCTACTGAGACTGCACATGAGTGACCCCAACGTACCCGACGGCCAACTTGATCGCTTTTTCTTGGCGACGGGTGCCACGCGTCTACCCATTGGCTCGCGACCAGCGACTGTGGTCCCAGCGGCGGCGCCTGCCGCAGGCGCAACGCCTAGTCTCAATCGAAAATTCAGTAGCCTGACGGCCTATAAGCTGTGGGTCGACAAAGTACGGGGTAGTTGGACCGATAAGGGCTAACCGAGCGTCTATCCTAGGACGGTGTGCATTAAATCCGTCCTCCCCCTTGAATCTCGCCGACTAACCCCCCAGTGTGTGGGTCTCTCCGCCCAGTAGCGGAGCTAAAGTCCTATTACGTTGGCGAGGGATGACAGATGACGGATACAACTCAGCGAGAAACGCGTGGTTTTCAGACTGAGGTGAAGCAACTGCTTCAGCTCATGATTCACTCTTTGTACTCCAACCGCGAGATTTTTCTCCGCGAGCTGATCTCCAACGCCTCTGATGCCTGTGACAAGCTTCGCTTCCAGTCTCTGGCGCATCCAGAGTTGCTGAGCGGAAATCCGGAGCTTGCGATTCGTATCGACTTCGATTCTGCTGCCAAGACATTGAGCATATCCGATAGCGGTATCGGCATGACGCGCCAAGAGGTAATTGATCACTTAGGAACGATCGCTAAGTCTGGCACAGCAGAGTTCTTGACTCACTTGTCTGGTGACCAGCAAAAAGACGCGCAACTGATCGGTCAATTTGGTGTGGGCTTTTACTCGGCATTCATTGTCGCCGATCAGGTCGAGGTATTTACTCGACGTGCAGGCCAACCTGAGGAAGAAGGCGCGCACTGGCAATCCGATGGTTCCGGTGAGTTTACGATTGCAACGGTTCCGGTTGCCTCACGTGGCACACGGGTCGTTCTTCATTTAAAAGACAGCGCCACTGAGTTTGCGGATGCCTGGAAGTTACGCAGCCTAGTTAAGCGTTACTCGGACCATATTGCTATTCCCGTGCGCATGCCGAAGGCATCAGACGCGGATCAAGCAGCAGTAGACGCATATGAAGATGTAAATTCGGCGCAAGCCTTGTGGACGCGTTCGCGCAGTGAATTGTCTGATGAAGATTATGCAGAGTTTTATAAACACATTTCACACGACTTTTCGGCACCCTTGGCGTGGGCACACAATCGAGTGGAAGGCAAGCGCGAATACACCACGCTTCTCTATGTGCCAGGTAAAGCACCATTCGATCTTTGGAGTCGAGAGGGGACACGTGGGCTTAAGTTGTATGTCAAACGGGTATTCATCCTAGATGATGCCGAGCAATTCTTGCCGATGTATCTGCGCTTTGTTAAGGGTGTAGTGGATTCGAGCGATTTGCCTTTGAACGTCTCCCGCGAAATCCTGCAGGAAGATCAAGATATCGAGGCCATGCGTTCCGGTATTACACGGCGTGTGTTGGACTTGTTGGCAAAGTTAGCGAAGGACGAGCCTGATAAATACGCGGCGTTTTGGAAAGAATTTGGGCAGGTTCTGAAAGAAGGCGTGGCTGAAGACACGAGTAATCGCGAACGAATTTGTACGTTACTGCGTTTTGCAACGACACATACGGGGCTAGAGATTCAGGATCAGTCGCTGGACGCCTACGTCGAACGAATGAAGGAAGGGCAGAAGCATATTTACTACGTGATCGGGGAGACGTGGAACGCTGCTCGCCAGAGTCCCCATTTAGAGCGGCTGCGTCAGCGTGGCGTGGAAGTGTTGTTACTGCACGACCGAGTCGATGAGTGGATGACCTCGTATTTGGGAGAGTATCAGGGTAAGTCCTTCAAGGATGTCAGTCGAGGCGACCTCGAATTAGCTGATCTGACTGATCAGCCAGATAAGGAAAAAGACAGCGCTGATAGTGCCGAGGTGTTGGCGCTGTGTGGGCGCTTGCGTGATGCGTTGTCTGGGCGTGTTGAGGCGGTTCGTGGGACGCAGCGCCTGGCAGAGTCGGCGGCTTGCTTGGTGCGCGGCGATCAAGAGATCGGCATGCAGATGCGTAAGCTGATGGAGGCGGCAGGCCAGCAAGTGCCTGTGCAGCGTCCAACGCTTGAAGTGAATCCGGCGCATCCGTTGGTGAAAAAGTTGGAGAGCCTACCGGATGGCACGGACTTTAGTGATTGGGCTGGGCTGTTATTAGATCAAGCCACCTTGGCAGAGGGCGGGCAGCTCGATGAGCCGGGGGAGTTTGTGAAGCGGCTAAATCGCTTGTTGCTACCTTAGTCGTGGGCTTGTTGTGCATAGAGCTGTATTTTTATGGCGTCGCTACGTAAGGAAAGAGGTCTCATGCGAATAACGCGGTGCGTGTCGGTTGTGTGTTTGTCGATATTGTCTTTGTTGGGCGGTGCGGCCTGTGGCAGTCCGACGACGGCGCAGGTGAGTGCTACGGCCAGCCCTGAAAAATTGTTGGTGACAGATGTGATAGTGGGTGCCGGTGATGCGGTCACTTCAGGCGCTTGGGTACGCGTTCACTACACGGGTTGGTTACAGGATCCTGCCGCTACCGATGGTAAGGGGACGTCCTTTGATAGTTCGCACATACGGGCGGAGCCTTTTGTGTTCCAGGTGGGCAAACAGAAAGTGATCCGTGGGTGGGATGAGGGTTTGGTGGGTATGCGTGCCGGCGGTACGCGTCGTTTGGTGATCCCGCCTTCCTTAGGTTACGGCTCACGTGGTGCGGGTGGCGGTGTGATTCCTGCGAATGCCACGTTGGTATTTGACATCGAATTAGTGGATTTTTTGCCCGCAATCGGTCCGTGACGTCAGATCGTACTGTCTGTGTTCTTGGGCCAAGTAGCGCCTGCGTTAACGGAGTGGCCGCATGAGTGAAGCCGGATCGGTGGCCGCTGGGGCAGGGCTTTTTAAGCCGCCTGCGCCAGAACGTGTGGAGATCATGGGTCCTGCCGGTCGACTCGAGGCGCTGATAGAGGTGCCTGCGGATTTTGATGGTCGTCGCGTGGCGGTGGTGTGTCATCCGCATCCGCTGTTTGGCGGCACGATGCGTAACAAAGTCGTGCACATGACCGCACGCGCCTTTCAGGAGAGTGGGTTAGCCACGCTGCGCTTTAATTTTCGCGGGGTTGAACGCAGTGAGGGCACTTTCGATGAGGGCTGTGGTGAAACAGAGGACGCGATGGCCGCCTGTGATTACGCGCAGCGTCTATGGCCACAGGCGACTTTAAGCTTGGCTGGATTCTCATTTGGGGCCTATGTGGCCTATCAGGTGGCTGCTCGCCGAGTAATCGATCGGTTGGTGATGATGGCGCCCCCTGTGCAGCGCTTTGATTTTGCAGCCACTCCACCGCCCTCAGTGCCGTGGACCGTGATTCAAGGGGATCAAGACGAGTTGGTGGATCACCGGCAGGTACTGTCGTGGGCCCAGGCACTAAAGCCCGCGCCTATCGTGCGGTTGATCCTAGGGGCGGAGCACTTTTTTCATGGACGGCTACAGGAGCTGAAGGACGCCATCCGCGCAGACCAGTCGGTCTGATCATGGGGCTCGTTATCGTAGGCATAAAAAAACCGGGGCCTTAGCCCCGGTTTTTACTTGCACTGGTCTGATCGACCGGCGCTAGGTCACTCAGTTGACCATCGACTTGAGTGCCTTCAGAGCGACGGCGCGGACTTTCTTAGAAGCCGGCTTTGCCTTAAACACCATCTTTTCGCCCGTGAAAGGGTTGACGCCTTCGCGGGTCTTGGTAGCAGGCTTCTTAACGACGCGGAGCTTCAAAAGCCCTGGAATCGTGAAGAGACCTGAGCCACGGAGGCTCTTACGAACCATGCCATTTAATGCTTCAAACACTGCGCCGACTTGCTTCGTCGACAGCTCGGTGTCTTTGGCAATGTGTGTAAGAATTTCTGACTTGGTAGGTGCTGCGTTCTTTTTCGCCATTTGATTCTCCTGTA
>CAIYVA010000153.1 GCA_903929455.1 uncultured Pseudomonadota bacterium
GGCTCAATCAAACAAAAAAGGGTCGCGACACCATCGTCGCGACCCTCTTTGTCTTACTCAATACGCCAGGCGATCGGACCCTAAGACCCGTCGCCCCCGTCGCTTAATCCGCCTGACGGCGCAAAAAAGCGGGGATGTCGAGCATATCTTCACTTTCAAAATCAGCTCGAAGACCATCACCCACCGCCGTCTTACGACGTACCGCCGGCTGATCCAGATCACGGTAATCCGGCGTTGAACCACCACCGGACCCTGCCGTTGAACGCCTGACCACTTCGATCTTACGAACCGAGGCACTCACCGTTACGTCCGGCTTAACCATACGAATAGCGGCCTTATTAAGGCCGGTCGCTACGACAGTCACCCTAATCTCATCCTGCATATCAGGCTCGATCACCGTACCGACCACCACCGTCGCATCGTCGCTGGCGAACTGCTTGACGGTATTGCCGACCTCCTCGAATTCGCCAATCGACAAGTCCATACCTGCAGTCACATTCACCAAGATGCCTTGCGCACCCGCCAAGTTGATGTCTTCTAACAGAGGGCTCGACACTGCCATCTCCGCTGCTAAACGTGCACGATCTTCGCCACTGGCGTGCCCTGTGCCCATCATCGCCATACCTGTCTCACTCATCACGGTACGTACGTCGGCAAAGTCGACGTTAATCAAGCCGGGACGTGTGATCAACTCCGCAATACCCTGCACGGCGCCTTGCAGCACACCATTGGCTGAAGTGAACGCATCGAGTAATCGAGTCTTCGGTCCTAATACCGAAAGCAACTTCTGATTCGGAATCGTGATCAGCGAATCGACGTGCTTAGTCAGCTCGGAAATACCATTTTCAGCCACACCCATGCGCTTGCCGCCTTCCATCGTGAATGGCTTGGTCACCACAGCCACAGTCAGAATGCCGAGCTCTTTCGCAATCTGCGCGACCACAGGAGCCGCCCCTGTTCCCGTGCCACCGCCCATGCCGGCCGTGATGAATAGCATGTCACAGCCTTCAATCAGCTCAATAATGCGATCGCGATCTTCCATCGCAGCTTGCCGACCGACTTCAGGGTCTGCACCAGCGCCTAAGCCTTTGGTGATGTGGCTGCCAATCTGCAGTGTCGTTTTAACTTTGGACTTCTTCAAGACCTGAGCATCCGTATTGAGGCAAACAAAGTCGACGCCTTCAATTCCGGTTAACAACATGTGATCTACAGCATTGCAACCAGCGCCACCAATACCTAGCACTTTAATGACCGCGCTTTGATTGTCCGCTTCCATTAGTTCAAACATAAAATTCTCCTTAACTAAAAACTGAATAAATTAGAAAGATCCCTGAAACCAAGACTTCATTCGGCCAAATACGTTTGTGACATCCGTCATTGCAGGCTTGCGCTCTCCAACAGGTCCTACCTGTGCCCGCGCATACAAAAGCAATCCAACACCAGTCGCGTGAATCGGATTCCTAACAACATCCCCCAGTCCCGTCACGCCCTGTGGTAGCCCGAGCCTAACTGGCACGTGAAAAACTTCCTCAGCCAACTCCACGGCGCCCTCCATCTTGGCGCTACCTCCGGTCAGAACGATGCCGGCTGCGATCGCCTCTTCGAATCCGGAACGCCGCAACTCATCACGTATCAGATTGAATAATTCCTCATAGCGAGGCTCGACAATCTCGGCAAGCGTTTGTCGCGCCAGTCTGCGGGGAGGACGATCGCCAACACTGGGCACCTCAATCGTCTCATCAGGATTAGCGAGTTGACCCAGAGCACATGCATAGCGAATTTTGATTTCTTCTGCGTACTGTGTCGGCGTGCGCATAGATACCGCGATGTCGTTAGTGACCTGATCGCCCGCGATCGGAATGACCGCCGTATGGCGCAAAGCGCCACCTGAAAACACAGCGATATCAGTGGTACCTCCACCAATGTCGACCAAGCAGACACCCAAGTCTTTCTCGTCATCCGTTAGTACGGCGTAGCTGGAAGCCCACTGCTCAAGAACGATATCTTCTACATCTAAACCACAGCGCTGCACACACTTAACGATGTTTTGCGCCGCACTCTCAGCGCCCGACACAATATGCACGCGAGCCTCCAGGCGGATCCCCGACATTCCGATCGGGTCGCGAATGCCTTCCTGACTGTCGATAATAAATTCTTGTGGAATGACATGCACAATGCGCTGGTCGGCTGGAAGCGCTACCGCTTGTGCCGCATCCATGACACGAGCGACATCACCCTGCGTCACTTCTTTATCTTTGATGGCAACGATGCCGTGAGAATTTAGGCTTCGTACGTGGCTGCCTGCGATGCCCGTATAAACGGCGTTGATTTCAACACCGGCCATTAACTCAGCCTGCTCTACGGCACGCTGTATGGACTGCACGGTCGAGTCAATATTGACAACCACGCCACGCTTCAATCCTCGCGAGGGGTGTGACCCAATGCCGATCACCTCGATGACACCACCGGGCTTCAATTCGGCAACCAGGGCGACCACTTTGGACGTGCCAATGTCGAGACCCACGATTAAATTTCGATCATTACGCTTAGACATCTTGATCCCGCTTGTTAGTAACAGGGTTCTCATCTGTAGTGGCTGGATGCTGTGGCACTGTCACAGACGTACGCCAGCCAACTGAGAATCCATTGGAGTAACGCATATCCAGAAAAGCGATGTCGTTGACGCGACTGGTCACTACAAGTGCGCCTACTTTGATAAATCGCTCGATTCGTTCTTTTAGTTGACGTCGACCGAACCGAATGTCAATCCCGTTAGAAAGAGATAGCTCCCACGCGCCGCGCGGATCGAGGCGCAACGCACTGATAGAGAGCCCCATCTCAATCATGCGTGGTTGCAACTGTAGAAATAGATCAGTGACTTGGTGCTCAGAACCATCCGGACCGGCTAGCCGTGGAAGCTCGGCCGGCAAGTGTTTTGAATCTTTAACGAAGATGTCACCGCGTGCATTAATGAGCCCAGTATCACCCCAACGAGCGGTCGCGGCTTGCTCCGCGATTTGCACCACCAAAGCATCAGGCCAATGTCGCTGCACGCGGGCGTGCTCCACCCAAGGCAAGGTATCAATAGACTGTTGCAGAGCCGCTAGATCGGCTGTTACAAATCCGCCACGCAGATTGGCACGAACAGCCTGCTCGACATCAAAAGCGGACACACGCTGAAAGGCGCCGACCACCTCAATATGTCGGACTGGGCGATTCATTGCTGCAGCAATCCCACCTATAGCGACAACTGAACCCACAACGCCAAGAAGTATTGGCACCACACGCTTCCAATGAATAGACGGCAAGCGAAACGCGCTCGCTTTGGCTTTGCGTGAGCGATTCTTCGCTCGGCGAGGTACCCAGTCCGCAAGTGAAATCATGCGGTGCGCTCCCAGTCACTGGACATGCTGGTCTCTAAAATACGCCACACCAGGTCGTCAAATGGAATGCCAGCTTGCGCCGCCGCTTTCGGCACTAACGAGTGACTGGTCATACCAGGCGTAGTATTTACTTCCAGCAGCCAATTCTTGTCCTGTGTGTCGCGCATGATATCTACGCGGCCCCAACCAGCAGCGCCGGATGCATGGAAGGCCGCAAGAGCAAGCGCACGCATCTCAGCATCCTGAGGGGCGGGCAGACCCGGGCATAGGTACTGAGTGTCATCGGCTAAATATTTGGCGTGATAGTCATAGTAACCAGCCGCCGGCACGATGCGGATTGAAGGCAATGCGACGCCCGCTAGAATCGCAACGGTGTACTCACCACCTTCGATGAGCGTCTCCATCAGCAGTTCGCCGCCGTAGTGTTGTGCGAGGTCTGCAGCTGCCGATAGCTGATCCGCTTGGAAAACTCGACTGATGCCGACACTAGAGCCCTCTAGCGACGGCTTCACAATCAGCGGGTAGCCAATACGCGCTGCCGCACCAGACAGATCGGCGCCTAACGACAGACGCTCGAAGCGCGGGGTCGGCAAACCGAGCGAAAGCCATACCTGCTTGGTGCGTATTTTATCTAGGGTCAGTGCAGCGCCTAATACCCGTGACCCGGTATAAGGCATCTGAAGAGATTCGAGCAACCCCTGCACGACGCCATTCTCACCCGCACCACCGTGCATGATGTTGAATACACGATCACACTGACCCACTCGGATACACTCGATCAGAGCAGGCACGCCGTCGACACTCGACGCCTGCACGCCACAGCGAAGCAAAGCCTCGGTCACATTCCGACCAGATTCAATCGAAACAGCGCGCTCCGAACTGTCGCCGCCATACAGCACGACAACCCGACCAAAGTCAGCTGGCGCCTGCACACGTCGCGCCGGGATGGACGTGAAAGCAGTCACCGCTTCTCCCCCAAGATACGCACTTCAGGCACCAGTCGAACACCTTGTTGGCGCTCAACCTCCTGGGTGACCTGGGCCATCAATAATTCGATATCGGCGGCCGTTGCCTGCCCTTCATTGACAATGAAGTTGGCGTGTTTCGGCGAAACCACGGCGTCACCTTGGCGGCAGCCTTTAAGGCCTGAGCGTTCAATTAACTCAGCGGCGAAATGCCCCTGTGGGTTGGTGAACGTAGACCCACCACTCCATGCGCCGATCGGCTGGGTCTCCCGACGCCGCGTCAGCAACTCATCAATTGTTCCAGGTGACGGACTTGGCGCCTGTGGAAAGTCAAATCGCGCGCCCAGAAACCATTCGTCCGCTACTGGCGAGCCAACCGATCGATAAGCAATTTTGTAGTCACTCGCTGGACGTGTCTGGCGCGTACCCGCGCGCGTCATCACATCCACTTCAATTACATTTTTCCAAGTCTCGCCACCCCAAGCACCAGCATTCATAGCGAGCGCACCACCAACAGTGCCCGGGATCCCCGCAAAAAACTCTGCGGGCCCTAAGTTCCACTTAATACATTGACGAGCCAACACAGCGCATAACACTCCAGCGTCCGCATGGACGACCGTGCCTGCCTGCCACTCGATATTAGACAGCCCACTGAGCAATGAAACGACTACGCCACGCAGACCACCGTCCCGTATCAGCACGTTGCTCCCAAGTCCGAGCCAGTGGATGGGCACTCGCTGTGGTAATGCGGCCAGAAAATGACCGAGCTCATCAGCGCTCTGCGGCATGTAGTACGCATCAGCCGGTCCGCCCACATGCCACGACGTATGCCGAGACAGAGGCTCATCAAAGCGCACATTCGCCAGAAACTGTTCTGGGATTACATCTCGAAGCGCGCTCATCATAAGGAGCCCTCTGCGCCGAGTTTGACTGGGAGTGCTTGCGCGATAGCGCCGATATGACCTGCCCCCATGAGCACCAACACATCACCGTCACGCAGCATCCCTGAAAGAGATGCATGCAAATCCTCTGGGTTTGGGCAAAATACCGGCTCCACGCGCGCACGAATGCGAATCGCGCGGCACACGGCGCGTCCATCCGCTGCGCGTATGGGCGTTTCACCTGCCGCATATACTTCCGTCACCACAAGTGCGTCAACCGTCGACAATACCTCTGCGAAGTCGTCTAACAAATCGCGGGTGCGCGTATATCGATGCGGCTGAAAGGCCAAGACGATACGTCGATTGGCCCACCCTTGGCGCACCGCCTCGAGAGTGGCGGCAATCTCAGTCGGATGGTGGCCATAGTCATCAATCAGGGTGACTCGACCCACTTTCAGCCGCATCTCGGAGATGACTTGCAGACGCCGGTCGATACCCTGAAAGTGCGCTAGCGCTTTTTGAATTGCACTATCTGCAACACCCAATTCAGTGGCCACGGCAATGGCCGCCAAAGCATTCAGAACATTGTGGCGACCCGGCACGTTCAACACGATAGGTAGAGCGGCCTCCACACCAGTGCGAACCACCTTAAATGATGACCGCACGCCATCACGGACCACATCAATCGCTCTGACATCAGCGGGCTCGGTGATGCCATAGGTCACCACAGGACGACCAACACGCGACAGGATGCTGAGCACTTCATGATCATCGGCGCATAGCACTGCCAGACCGTAGAAAGGCAAGTTGTGAAGAAAATCGATAAAGCTTTGCTTCAACTGCTCAAAATCACCGCCATGTGTCGCGAGATGGTCATTGTCAATATTAGTCACGATCGAAATAGTCGGCTGTAGGTGCAAGAATGAGGCATCGCTTTCATCTGCCTCTGCCACCAAATAGCGGCCTGTGCCTAGGCGCGCATTCGTAGCCGCACTTTTGAGGCGCCCGCCAATCACAAACGTTGGATCCTCACCACCTTCCGCTAGGATGCTAGCCACGAGGCTAGTCGTGGTCGTCTTTCCATGAGAGCCAGCAACCGCGATGCCCACTTGAAAACGCATGAGCTCAGCTAACATCTCAGCACGCTGTATCACAGGAACGCGCGCACTGAGGGCGGCCACCACCTCTGGATTGGTATTGGGTACTGCGCTTGAGACCACAACGACATCGACACCAGTCACATGCTCAGCTGCATGCTGATAGCTGATTTTTGCCCCGAGTTGCGCTAAACGATCAGTAACGGCGTTCGCCTTTAAGTCAGTTCCCTGAACGGCATACCCGAGATTAAGTAGTACTTCTGCGATGCCGCCCATGCCGCTGCCACCGATCCCAACGAAGTGGATCGTCTTAATGCGGCGCATGCGCATCGTTGTGCTCATATGCGCGCTCCAGCGGCTTGCAACACAAGATCTGCCAAGCGCTCAGCAGCCCCAGGAGCAGCTACCCCTCTAGCGGCATCACTCATGGCTGACAGAACAGGAGGATTATTACTCAGCAACCGCTCCAACTCTTTTCCTAAGGTGTCAGCGGTCAGCAGCGCCTCAGGTAACAAGATAGCTGCCCCGCGCATAGACAAGAAGCGCGCGTTGACTGTCTGGTGATCATCAACAGCCGCTGGGAATGGGACAAGCACTGCTGGCACGCCCGCTGTAGCCAACTCAGCAACGGTCATGGCGCCACTTCGCGTCACCGCCAAATCCGCCCACTGATATGCCGCCGACATATCTTCAATAAACTCGACGACCTGCGCTGTGATTCCAAGCGCCGCATAGCGATCAGCAACCGCTTGCGCGTGGTGTCGGCCTGTTTGATGTATCACCGCTGGTCGGTTAGCGAGGCTTAGGCGTGCCAATGCCTCAGGCACCACGCGATTCAGCGCGGCAGCGCCTTGGCTTCCGCCAAAAATAAGTACGTGTTTATTAATCTCGATCGAACGTCGCGCAGGGCCATTAGCCAAGTCCTCAATGGCACGACGCACTGGATTACCCACGGCAACTGCGCCAACCGAATTGGAGAAAGTACCTGGAAATGCCTCAGCAACGGTTGAAGCGACTCGCGCGAGCAGTCGGTTGGTCACGCCGACGACTGCATTCTGCTCATGGATTACTAAAGGCAGCCGCATAAGACGCGCGACCAACCCGCCTGGACCTGCAACGAAACCACCCAGACCCAACACCACATCGGGCCGAATATCGCGAATCGCGCGTCGCGCATCCAATAGCGCACGCGTCAATTTAACCGGAGCAGCTAACCAGCTGAGCAATCCTTTACCACGCAGGCCGGTGACTCGCAGCCATGTCATCTCAAGACCAGCCGCGGGCACAACGCGCGCCTCCAGGCCACGACGGGTACCCAGCCATACCACACGACACGAGCGCGAACGCAGCACATCAGCCACGGCAAGGCCAGGGAACACATGTCCTCCCGTTCCACCAGCCATGATGAGCACGGTAGTCAACGGCCAGCCCCCCGAAGAGCAGTCACGCCCTTCGTTTCTGTTTCATGATGCACTCTCAACAAGACGCCAATCCATGCAAGCGTAACGACTAGGCTTGATCGTCCATAGGAAAGGAGCGGCAGTGTCAATCCTTTTGTGGGCAGCAGGCCCATGTTGACACCCATATTTATGAAGGCCTGCAGCCCAAACCAAATGCCAAAAGCAGCTGCTAAATATGACTGGAACTTAAGACCCGCTTCGGATGCGTTACGTGCGATCACCAGAGCCCTATAAGAGAGCGCCAACACCAGGGAAACCACGAGGGCGATGCCAACAAATCCGAGCTCCTCGGCCAAGACAGCAAACACAAAGTCCGTGTGCGCTTCTGGCAGATAGAACAACTTCTGTACCGACGCCCCGAGTCCTACACCAGTCCACTCCCCACGACCGATAGCAATGAGTGACTGCGTTAACTGAAAACCGGTATTAAACGGATCTGCCCATGGATTCATAAACGCAGTCAGCCGCTTGACTCGATAAGCACTAGACACCGCAATCAAGGCAAGACCAATTGCTGCAATCACACCGATGACGATTACGTTGCGCAACCGGGCGCCTGCCAAAAACATAATGCCGATGCCCGTCGTTAATAAAACCACACCGGATCCGAAATCAGGCTCTACGAGCAATAAGACTCCTGCAAGCCCGAGAACCCCCAAGGGCTTAAGGAAGCCAAGCAACTGCGTTCGCAACTGCTCCTCACGCCTAACGACATAACTGCACAAGTAGATCAGCAGCAAGACGCGCGCCGCTTCAGATGCTTGAAAATTCATTCCTGCCAAATGAAGCCAGCGGCGACTGCCATTAACCGAATGACCAATGCCTGGGACAAGCACCAAAGTCAACATGACTAAAGAGATGATCAACAGCATGAAGCCAGAGCGCTGCCAAGCGATCGTAGGAATGCGAACAGCAATCGCGGCAAATCCAATTCCAACGATGGAAAAAAGAAACTGTCGCTCGAGATAAAAGAATGGATTTCCTTCGCGGGCTGCCAGCGTCACGGATGCGGATGTAACCATCACGAGTCCGATTAACAGGAGTGCAGCTGTGAGAATGAGAATTACTCGATCTAGATGTAGGCCATCACGCTTGGAGGTCGGTGCGCCGGCAACCGCTGATGCGCTCATTGGAGAAGCCCCTTCGCGGCCACTGCAAACCGTGACCCACGATCTGCATAATCCTGAAACATATCCAAGCTCGCACAGGCGGGCGATAGCAAGACAATGTCACCAGACTTAGCCACTTTAAATGCGCACTGCACCGCGGCGTCCATGTCATCAGCGAGCGTAATGTCGCAGACGCCGGCCAACGCGCTCGCGAGCTGGTCTCGATCACGACCAATCAATACCGCATGACGAACACGTCCGGAGAAGGCGGCAGCCAAGGGAGAAAAGTCCTGCCCCTTGCCATCCCCACCAGCGATCACCACCAGTGGCTCAATTAGACCGCTCACTGCAGCAATGGTGGCGCCTACGTTGGTGCCTTTGGAATCATCGATAAAGCGCACACCGCCACGCTCGGCAACCATCTGAGATCGATGCGGCAATCCTGCAAATACGGTTAGGGTTCGAAGCATCGCTTCCATCGGCAACCCCATCGCATCACCAAGTGCTAGGGCTGCCAGCGCATTGGCGGCATTATGGCGACCAGGAAGCCTCATTTCTTGTAATGGCATCAGCGCTCGCCCGCAGTGCGCAAATGAAGTAATTCCATTAATTGAAATTAAGCTGTAATCAGCAGCGGCCGCCTGAACGCTAAATCCAACTGACGCTTGGCCTGCGCGTGGCATTTGTGTCACCAGCGGATCATCTATGTTTATCACCGCAAGTGCGGCATGCTCAAAGATTCTTGCCTTGGCGCTCGCATACGCGTCGATGGTCTGGTACCGATCCATATGGTCGGCAGTGACATTAAGCACGGCAGCCGCAGTTAACTTTAAAGACTCAGTCGACTCGAGCTGGTAGCTAGAGAGCTCTAAAACAAAGAATTTAGGAATTGGGTGCGCGAGCAAATCAAGCGCAGGCTCACCTAGATTACCCCCAGCCAACGCCGCAATGCCTGCGGTCTTAGCCATCTCAGCGACCAGCGTCGTCACTGTGCTTTTGCCATTCGTGCCAGTGATTGCTACCACGGGCGCGGTTTGTGCTTGCGCGAAAAGCTCAACGTCGCCAACGACCGATAAACCTCGACTAAGCGCTTCGCGCACGATGAGTTCTTGACGAGAAACGCCCGGCGACAGAACGATGCGATCGGCTGACTCTAGTACGCTCAAGTCAAAACCGCCCAAGTGCGTCACTACGGATGCCCCACAGGCGTTTAGTTCAGCAAGCCCCGGAGGCGTCAGACGTGAGTCGGTCACGACGACAGTCTCACCTTGTTGAGCCAACCATCGGGCCGCCGACAAACCAGAACGACCAAGGCCAACGACGACGTTTTGACGCGTAGCCATTATCTGACCTTCAAGGTGGCGAGACCCGCCAAGACCAGAATGACGGTGATAATCCAAAAGCGGACAATGACCTTAGGCTCAGTCCACCCTTTCAATTCGAAGTGATGATGGATGGGCGCCATTTTAAAGATACGTTTGCCAGTCAACTTAAATGACGCCACCTGCAAGATCACAGAAACCGTCTCCAGCACGAACACACCGCCCATAACGAACAGAACTGCCTCTTGTCGCACAATGACCGCAACCGTACCTAACGCGGCACCCAGCGCCAACGCTCCCACATCACCCATGAAGACTTCCGCAGGGTAGGTGTTAAACCACAAGAACCCGAGTCCGGCACCCATCAATGTTGCACAAAAGATAAGAGCCTCACCAACACCAGGTACGTGAGGAATAAATAAATAATTGGCAAATATCAAATTGCCTGAGGCGTACGCAAAAATCCCCAGCGCACCTGCAACCATGACTGCAGGCATAATGGCGAGACCATCTAACCCATCAGTGAGATTGACTGCATTGCTTGAGCCCACAATCACGAAATAGGTGAGCACACAAAACCCAGCGCTTCCTAGAGGTATTGCAATCTCTTTAAAGAAGGGCACGTGCAGA
This sequence comes from uncultured Pseudomonadota bacterium, assembly GCA_903929455.1. GTDB lineage: Bacteria > Pseudomonadota > Gammaproteobacteria > Steroidobacterales > Steroidobacteraceae > CAIKZZ01. The sequence goes on from CAIYVA010000153.1 coordinate 10,848, forward strand.
GCGGTGGCTGCCACATTCGGCGCTACCCATAGTAAGAACAAGCCTGTAACCACTGCGACAATCGACTGCAGTAGATACTTGTAGCGAGCGGGCAATCCTTTTGAATTACCGACGACTAGTTTTAAGTAGTCGTCTAAGAAGCCAATGAACCCAAACGCAGCGGTCACCAGCACAAGGATCCAGACGTAACTATTGCTCAGATCAGCCCACAGCAACGTAGAAATGATCATTGAGAAAAGTATCAATGCACCGCCCATAGTGGGCGTTCCCTGCTTGACAAGATGCGACTGTGGGCCGAGCTCGCGAACATTTTGACCAATCTGCTTGGCACGCAGCGTCCGAATCATCACAGGGCCCACCACCAAGGCGATCAGCAAGGCCGTCATCGCAGCCAAGATGCTCCGTAGCGTGAGGTAAGAGAAGAGGCGCACCAACGATGAGTGGGGCAACAGCCATTCAGCGAGTCGGTAAAGCATGGCGCGCTATCTCCGATCACGGGCGTGCAAAAGCGATGCGCTATCCGCGCATAACGCTTCCACTACACGCTCAAGCCGATTGAACCGGGAGCCTTTCACCAAAACAGTCAAACCGGGATGGAGTTGCCCATGCAATCGCTCAATCAAGGCGTCGGCAGTCGCAAACCACTCAGACTGATCGCCAAAAGCATCCACCGCATCACGCGCAAGTGCACCGATGCCAAACAAGCGCTGCACGCCGGCTGCTCGCGCGGCGCGACCGGCTTCTCGATGCGCTTCATGACCCGTCTCGCCTAATTCTCCCATGGCGCCTAGTACCAACCATTTTTCAGTTGGCTGTCGCTCGAGAACAGTGAGAGCAGCATTTAAACTGCTGGGATTAGCGTTATAAGAATCATCAATCACACAAGCACCACTTGCCCCTGTCTTTACGTCAAGGCGGCCTTTCACTGGGCTCATCGTTGCTAGCCCAGTGGCTACGTGATCAATCGATGCGCCTGCGACCAGAGCGGCGGATACCGCGCCTAGCGCGTTGATGACATTGTGGTGTCCCGCAAGACTCAGTCGTACGCTGATCAGGCCTTTCGGCGTGTCACATTCGAATTCCTGAACACTCGCGCTGAGTGCGCGCACCGCTCCCAATAGACGCACATTGGCAGCCATGTCCTTCCCAAAAAAAGTGACAGCGCGCGCACCGACCATTGAGGCCCACAAGCCGGCATATGGGTCATCTGCATTAATAATGGCAGTCGCCTCAGGGCCCAAGCCAACAAAGAGCTCCCCCTCCGCATGCGCGACACCCTCAAGATCACCAAAGCCCTCGAGATGTTCCGCGCCCGCATTGGTTACAAGCCCTATCGTCGGCTTGACTAGCGCTGTGAGCGCCGCAACTTCACCAGGATGGTTTGCACCGATTTCTATGACTGCAGTGGCATGCGTCAGCTCAAGCGCTAACAACGTGAGTGGCACACCAATATGATTATTCAGTGTGCCACGAGTAGCATGACACGGGCCGAGTCGGCCAAGAATCGATGCAATCATCTCTTTAGTCGTGGTCTTACCATTACTACCGGCGACGGCAATGACTGGTATAGAAAACTGGGCGCGCCATGCAGCACCCGCCAGCTGCAGAGCTACTAGCGTATCGCCAACGACTATCTGCGGAATAGAGATAGGCAAATGTCGCGACACAACAGCACCAACGGCACCACGCTCAGCGGCAACCGACACGAAATCATGAGCATCAAAATTAGGTCCGCTCAGCGCGAAAAACATCTGTCCCGAGCTGACAGTTCGTGAATCCGTTGATACCTGCCCAAAGACGCAGTCGTTGCCAAACAACTCACCCTGCATGACTTGGGCAAAAGCCTGCAATGTGCGCTTCATACGTGCGCCCCTGCCAACTCTCTGGCAACAGCACGGTCACTGTAGGCATAACGCTCATTACCCACGAGCTGGTAATCTTCATGCCCTTTGCCAGCGACTAAAATAAGATCGCCCGGCGCCGCCACTGCAACCGCCCGGCGAATCGCCGTCGCCCGGTTTCGCTCAACCGTCACTGGCACGCGGCCCGATAAGTTTTCTGTAATTGCAGCAATGATTCGCTCAGGATCCTCCGTGCGCGGGTTGTCATCGGTAACGATGAGTCGATCTGCACCGGCTTCCGCGGCTTGCGCCATTAACGCACGCTTACCGACATCACGATCGCCGCCACAGCCGAATATGCACCACACGTCGCCTGACGCATGGGTGCGCAGCGCATCTAACGCCTTGGTCAGCGCATCAGGGGTATGCGCATAGTCAACGACCAGCACTGGACCATGCTCACCTATCTTGAATGCCTCCATTCGACCCGGTGGCGCGGCGGCGGCTTCCAAAGCATCAAGAGCCAGGGGCAACGACATATCCGCGGCCAACAGCAGACCGAGCACTAACAATAAGTTCTCGGCATTAAAATGCCCAACCAATGGCGAGCGCAAGGTAAATGGTCCTGCATGCGACTCACCAATGACTTGCAGCCCAGATAGCGTGCAGCTAATGTGCTTGGCATACACATATCGATCATAGCGCGCACAGCCGACTTCACTTGCTTGTACTCGAGTCAGCTCAATACCCACGGGTAGCTGCTTCGAAAGCTCGCAACCAAACGCGTCGCCAACATTAATAACTGCATGCTCGACGCCACGTGCTGTAAAAATTCGTGCTTTTGCGGCACCATAGGCTGCCATGCTGCCGTGATAGTCGAGATGATCTCTGGTTAAGTTAGTAAAAGCAGTGAGCGGTAAGCGCACTGCCGCTACTCGACCCTGATCAAGGGCATGAGATGACACCTCCATTGCGACGGTGGTCATCCCATCATCCGCGAGCGCACGCAATGACCGGTGGATAGACACCACATCTGAAGTAGTATGCGTCGTTGGTGTGAGCTTATTAAGCTGTCCGCGACCCAGCGTGCCTAAATAAGCGCCCGTGGCACCCTGACACTCGGCATAAAGCCAAGCGCACGTCGTTTTCCCGTTGGTTCCAGTGATCCCAGAAATATTTAGCTGAGACGATGGTGAAGCATAAAATCGATCCGCGATATCACCGACACTGGCCTGCAGGCCGACCAATGGAATAGCGGTCACACGAGCGGGCATCGTTGGCAGGCTCCGACCGTCTGTCGGATCCCACAGCACGGCAACCGCACCACGCGTAATTGCGTCGGTCACATAGTCGACTCCATGACTTGCGATGCCCGCAACAGCGATAAACGCATCGCCCGCCTGCACGGCCCGGCTGTCTAAGGTCAGATGCCGCACCCATATTTGTGGGGCTGCGGTGCGATCAGCGAGAATACCGCCTAAATCGACCTGCTCATGACGGTGCGTGCCTAGGGTCATCTCGGTAGCACCTGCACCAAGGTATTCGAGGGCACATTGGCTAGATCATCAGGCGGGATGGCGAGCAAGCGCACGGCGCCTGACATCACCTGGGAAAACACGGGGGCTGCTACATCACCACCATAGTATTTTCCATCACTCGGCTCATCGATCACCACGACGGCCGCCAGGCGCGGCGAGCCGGCCGGCACGACACCGCCAAATACCGACATATACTTATGAACAGAATAGCCGCCATTCGCTGCTTTCTGCGCGGTACCTGTTTTTCCAGCCACTCGATAACCACGTACGGCAGCACGATGCCCGGTAGCGCCTGGCATCGTGACTACGCTCTCCAGCAAATGAATCACATCTCGAGCGACCTGCGGATCCATCACCACATCGCCCTTCGTTGGGGCCTCTTGACGGCGCAACGTCAATGGCCGCCTGACGCCCATGGCACCTAAAGTGGCGTACGCCTGAGCTAATTGAAGGGTCGTGACAGAGATGCCATAGCCATGGGCCATGGTCGCCACTTGAATGTCATGCCAACCATTGTAGTTGGTCAATACACCGGCAGACTCACCAGGAAACCCGGTGGCGGACACATGACCAAAACCAAGACCACTTAATGTGTTCCAAATCGTTGGCTTATCCAGACCCAGCGCAATATGAGCCATGCCGACGTTTGATGATTTAGCGAGAATGGTTGCGATATCCATCGCACCCCAATTGTGTTCGTCCTCAAATAGCTTGATGCCTACCCGTATATAACCGGGACTGGTATCGATCACAGTCGTTGGCGTAATCTTGCCAGCCCCTAATGCCGCCGCAACAAAAAATGGCTTGATAGATGAGCCTGGCTCAAAATTATCAAGCGCAGCACGATTTCGGTAGTGAGCGACATCTACGTGCGCCCGATCATTAGGATTAAACGATGGTTGGTTCACCATCGCCAGAATCTCGCCTGTGCGCACGTCAATGACCACCATGGAGCCGGCCTTCGCCTGATGCTCCTGAATCGCGCTTTTGAGTTCACGGTACGCGAGATACTGGATTCGTAAATCAACACTAGTGATTAAGTCCTCGCCAGGTCGCGCTGCACGAACACTATCTACTGTCTCGACAAAGTGGCCCATGCGATCTTGTATGACACGCTTAATGCCATCTTCGCCTGCTAGCTTCTGCTCATAGGCAAGCTCAAGACCTTCTTGCCCCTCATCTTCTTGTCCGGTAAAGCCCAAGACATGGCCGGTCACTTCCCCGGCTGGATAATAGCGTCGGTACTCGCGCTGAAAATTAATGCCAGGAATCTGTAAGGACTTAATACGCGCAGCATCATCAGGTTGCAGGCCCTTGGCGAGCACCAGATATTGAGAGTCTAGATTCGACGTAATCCGTCGCGTCAGCCAATCTTGCTCGCGACCAATCGCTACTGCCAGTGTCGAAAACTTATCAGGGGCCGCCGCCAACTCACTCGCATTAGCCCACACCGTTTCAACAGGCGTACTCACAGCGAGTGGCTCACCGAATCGATCAAACACAGATCCACGGTGCGCCGGTATGCGCGCGTTGCGCATAAAGCGCTCATCACCCTGTTCGACTAGAAAACCATGTTTGACAACCTGCAGGTCAATGGCTCTGAGTAAAATACCCAGAGCGCAGGCAACTAAAACAGCGGTCACCCAATAACCACGCTGGCGAAATTGACGTGCGGCGGTTTGGGTTTCAGTACGTTTAAGCTTCATGGCTGAACAATCTTGACGTCAGTCGCAGTGGGCAATGTCATGCGAAGCTTGCTATTCGCCACTTGCTCTACAAATCCATGCGTGCTCCAGGCGCTTTGTTCTAATTGCAGCCTCCCCCATTCGATATTGAGACGATCACGTTCCGCTGTTAGTTTCTCAACGGTTACAAATAACGCGCGCGCTTGATGTTTGACGTATACGACACCGGCCGCAGACGCAAGGACCGCAGCCCACAACGAAATAATGCTGAGAACCAAGATGCGAGCGCTCATGCGCGCACCCGCTCAGCAATCCGTAAGATTGCGCTGCGTGCCCGAGGATTCGCAGCGACTTCGTCTTCGGTAGCCTGCGACTTACCGATCAATCGCATCATTGGCTGGGACGCTATGGGCGCATTGGGCAAACCACGCCAAACCGGATCCTCTTGCGAATGGGCGCGCATGAAACGCTTCACGGGTCGGTCTTCGAGTGAATGAAAACTAATGACAGCTAATCGGCCACCCACGCGCAGTCGGCTCAATGCCGCCTCAAGCGCCGAATCCAAGAACTCAAGCTCGCGGTTGACGTACATGCGTAACGCTTGGAAGGTGCGCGTCGCTGGATTCTTTCCCGGCTCTCTCGTACGCGCCGGAATCGCTGCACTCACGATGCGCGCTAAAGCGAGAGTCGTGGTGATCGGGTTAGTGACTCGTGCAGCGATGATCGCTGCAGCAATGCGCTTGGCGAAGCGCTCTTCGCCATAGGTGGCGATCACATCGGCGATTTCTGATTCGGCAGCTGCGTTAACAAACTCAGCCGCACTGATGCCTGTTGATGGGTCCATCCGCATATCAAGCGGCCCGTCCCTCATGAAACTGAAGCCGCGCGTGGCATCGTCAAGCTGCGGGGATGAGACACCGAGATCAAGTAAAATGCCATCGGCCGTTGCGACATCAACAAAATCCGCCAGTCTGTCGAAAGTCGCGTGATGAATATGGACGCGCGCGTCTGCGCCCAACGACTGTCGCGCATCTTCAATCGCTTGCGGATCTCTATCGATCACAACCAGCGTCCCCTTACTACCCAACTGATCTAACACGGCCCGAGCGTGCCCACCACGCCCATAAGTGCCATCTACGTAAATCCCCTCCGGTCGTATCGCCAATCCCTGCAGCACTTGCTCGAGCAAGACAGGCTCATGCGCCGACGCAACTACAGTCGCCATCACCTACAGCGACAGCGATTCAAGATCGGCCGGCAACGCACCAGGTAGCTCTTCGTTTTTGAGCCACTCATCGCGTTGCGACGTCCATCTCAACTCATCCCACAACTCAAAACGATTTCCCTGACCGAGTAACACCACATCGCGTACAAGGCCGGCAAAAGTTCGGAGCTCAGCAGGTAACAACACGCGGCCGTGACCATCCAACTCCAGATCAGTGGCGTGACCAACCATCAAACGTTGCAGTTGACGCGCGTGTGCATTAAGGGTGGGTAGACGCATCAACTTGCGCTCGATCTCTTCCCAATCTGGCAATGGGTAGAGCAACAAACAGTGATCACGATCAATCGTGACCACCAAACGCCCTTCAGAACGTTCAGTCAGCCGCTCCCGATACCGGGTTGGCATAACCATCCGGCCTTTGGCGTCCAAAGTGATTTGATTTGCGCCTCTAAACACGACTTAGACGGGACGAAATCCCATTTCCCCCCACTTTTTCCCACTGGCGGCCACTATAGGGCGAAGCGATGGAGAGGTCAACGTCGTTTTTAAGAAAATTCCTTGTGGTGACAATCACTTACGAAAGAAGCGGTCAGCCAAAAACGGCCGTCGTGATGATCACAAAATCAATGACTTAGAGGGGTATGTTGGAGCGCATTATGAGGCACAAGCAAAAATCACGCCAACTTGGAGTATTTTACGTAAAAACTGTGTTTCGACGGCGTAAAAGCGTCCGTTGTGGCCAGGGCCGCCCCGCTGATCGAGGCACCCCGACCCACCCCCGCTTCCGACGATAGCGGGGATGGGCGGGAAAAAGTGGGAGTCAGCCGATAAGCCGGGTTCTGTCGTGGACAACCATTCCTCTGGGATGTGCGTCGCCACACACCTCAAGCAACCTACCCGAGAACACGCGCGGGTCGCGCGCTGCCGACTAAAGCAAGCTTCAGCCGACCTGCTCTCCTATTTGGTCTTGCTCCGAGCGGGGTTTGCCGTGCCAGTCCTGTTACCAGTCCTGCGGTGCGCTCTTACCGCACCCTTTCACCCTTACCAGCAGCAGACAAGCTGCTGCTTCGGCGGTTTGCTTTCTGTTGCACTTTCCGTGGACTCTCGCCCCCCAGGCGTTACCTGGCGCTCTACCCTATGGAGCCCGGACTTTCCTCCCGTGGTCAAGCCACGAGCGGTTGTCTAGCCAACTCCCGTATGCACCTTAATCGTCTACCTAAGGAAGCTCAAGCAGAACTTAGGTTATACGGCGTTTTTTAATGCCAAGGCGCGGTCATATACGCGATTGCGACGCTCGCCGCTGATCTCAACGGTTAGATCCACGGCCTGTGACAGGGGAACATGCAGAAGAAGCGTGGTGAGCAACTTATCGACCTGTCTATTGCCTGACTCAGCCCCCGTAGGCGCCTCGGGAGCGCCTGCCACGACCAGCACCGCCTCACCTCGGGTCATATTGCTGTCAGCAGCCGCTTGCACAGCTAGGCCACCTAAACTGCCTCTATAAATACTCTCGTGGAGTTTAGTGAGCTCGCGAGCGAGCACCGCTCGGCGCTCCACACCGAGTACAGCCCCCATCTCCTGCAAACACTCCACAATGCGGTGCGGTGCTTCGTAAAAAACTAAGGTGCGCGTCTCAGCCACCAAGGCATCTAACCGGGCCCGTCTAGCCACGCTACGCGACGGCAAAAACCCCTCAAATACAAAACGATCGGTAGCAAGACCCGCGACCGACAAGGCGGCGATGGCTGCGCAGGCACCCGGTATCGGCACCACCGACAAGCCAGCCTCGCCAACAGCGGCCACCAGTCGATAACCCGGATCACTCACCAACGGCGTACCCGCATCGGACACCAAGGCAATATTAAGACCCGTCTGTAACTTTTCTAGCAGTACGCTCGCTTTGTCTGCCTCATTGTGATCATGCAGAGAAAACAGGGGTTTCTTGATACCTAACTGCGCCAAAAACTGTCCGCTATGTCGCGTGTCTTCCGCCGCGATCAAGTCCACCTCAGCGAGCACCTGACGAGCACGCTCACTGAGATCAGCTCGATTGCCAATCGGTGTCGCCACAATATAAAGCGTGCCGCATGTGACCATTGAACGACCTTAGCAGAGAAATTAAGCCCGCATCCTGCCCGCGGATGGCCTGCTATGCAACGCCATCCTAAAGCGAGTTCAGCAGAACGAGCCTCTGAGCTTATACTACGCATTCCCTCGCGCACGCCCTAACATGTCAAACACCTCATCCTCTCAGCCTCATATCGCCCTGCTATTGCCACTCAGCGATCGCTTAAAGGAAGCCAGTGAGGCAGTGCGTGATGGCTTTCTATCCGCGTATTACCAGTCACGTCCAGACACACGGCCCGCACTGCGCATCTACGACGTGTTACAGGATGCTGCCGCAACCTATCGACAGGCGCTGGCAGCGGGCGCCATTTTTGTCATAGGACCACTCGGCAAGACACAAGTAGCCGAGGTGAGTGCAGTCGCCGATGTGCGCATACCCACGCTGCTTCTGAATTCACTCCCCGAACAAGCATTAAGCCCACGCCATCTATACCAATTCGCACTGTCTCCTGAAGACGAAGCACGTCAGGTCGCTGAACGCTTACTGGCCGAAGGCAAACGCAGTGGTGCTACCTTGGTGCCATCAGGAGACTGGGGTCGGCGTGTGCTCTCGGCATTTAGCGAAACCTATCAAGCCGGTGGTGGGCGTCTCATTGTCAATCGCACCTTTAGTGCCGACGCAACCGACTTATCAGAAGCGACCCTAGACATCCTGGGCTTCGAACCGAGCCAGCATAGGCGCGATGCTTTGGTTGCCATCACTGGCCTACCACTCCAGTTTACTCCGCGCCGCCGAGATGAGATCGACTTCATTTTCTTCGCCGGCCAACCAACACCAGGCCGCCTCACGCGACAACAACTGAAGTTTCACTACGCTGCCGACTTGCCCATCTATGCGACCTCCGACGTCTACGAGCCAAGTCCGATGGCCAATCAAGATCTAGACGGCGTGATGTTCGTGGATATGCCATGGTTGATCAGCGACGAGCCTAGTCTCGAAAATCTACGCGCCGGGTTAGCAGAACAATGGTTATCCAACAACCATGAACGCAGTCGTTTATTCGCACTAGGCCTAGATACCTGGCCCCTGACGCAACGCCTCCTGAGTGCCAACGATCATCTAACGGATAGCATGCTGGGCGTGACCGGTCGATTAACGATGGATAGCAATGGTCGGGTACACCGCCGCCTCGAGTGGGCAGTCGTGCAGGTGGATGGCACTATTCGTTCGATGCCAGCACCGCCAGGAACCCTGTAACTGACACGCCAATCATGTCAACGAGATAGGCGCATCACGGCGGCTCTATAAGCCCCAGACGATCAAACAATTATTGGCGGGCAGGCGATGCAAAGCATTTCGTTTAAAACCACAACTGGCCGCACACTCATCAACCCACTCAAGATCGCGCACACCCCAAGCAGCATTGCGCATGCGTAGTGACTGATCAAAAGCCTCATTCGAGGGCGCAGTGTGCACACCCCCTTCCCTGAATGGACCGTACAGCACCACCGAACCACCTGCCGCTTGGAGCACACGTCTGGCACCAGCGAACAACGCAGGGGTAGCAGACGCCGGCGCAATGTGAATCATATTGATGCATACCACCACATCAACCGGCCGCACCAATGACCAATGCGTGTCGTGCACATCAATACAAACAGGCGTCCGTATATTAGGTAGCGCACTATTCTCTAAAGCGAGCGCCAAATGAGCTACGCCGCTCGCATCGTACTCAGAAGGCTGCCAGTGAACACTGGGCAGCGCTGAGGCCATATGCTGAACATGCTGGCCCGCACCCGATGCAATCTCCAATACCTCCGCGTGCGGCGGGATCAGATGTAACAGCACCTCAAGAATCGGTGCTTTATTACGCTCAGCGGCTGCCGACAATGTTTCGGCGCTCACGCGTTACTTGACCACCGTGAACTTGGCGCGGCGCGACTCTGCCACTGACGACTTGTCCAACGGACTCGGCGCCGGGTCGGCTGGCGGTGGGCCAGCATCCTCATCCGAAAAAATCATTCCTTGACCCGTCTCGCGGGCGTAGATCCCCAGTACCGCGAGTACGGGAAGATATACTTGGAAAGGCACGCCGCCAAATCGCGCGCTGAAAGAAATGCCGTCATTCTTGATGAACAACTGCGCCGTCGCGCCGTAATCGATATTAAGAACAATCTTACCGTCCCGCACATGCTGCACCGGCACCACTACGCCGGGCACAGTGGCATCGACTACAACATGAGGCGTCTGGCGGTTATCGGTAATCCACTCATGCATCGCTCGCAATAAGTAGGGGCGCCTAGAAGTGGTAGACGAATCCGTCGTCATGATGAAGCCCGTTCCTGAGCCTCAGCGTACGTCGCGCCAAAACTCTTTATATAGCAAGTATGCGAAGCCAGTGAACAGCATCAAGAATAAAATGACCCAGACACCCAAATCGCGACGCGTCGTCTGAATGGGCTCGGCCATATATTCGAGAAAATTAACCGTGTCACGCACAAACTCGGCGTATTTCTCAGGCGACAACACGCCAGGCTGCGGCAATTCGAACTTCTCAAACTCCGGAGCGCCCGCCACTGCGGCTGTCTTAAAGACGGCCGTCTGCACACCCTGCAAGTCTGCCAACACATGCGGCATGGCAGTGCCCACCAAAACCGTATTGTTCACGCCAGTTGGACGCGATGCATCTCGGTAAAAACTCATCAAATAGGCGTACACATGATCCGTTCCGCGACTACGCGTGATCAGCGATAGATCCGGAGGCGCAACGCCGAACCACTTAATGGCATCCTGAGCAGGCATTGCACTTTGAATGGTGTCAGCCGGCTTGTCAGAGGTGAACATCAAGTTCGCACGCAACTCAGCCTCGGGTATCGCGAGATCTTTGGCAAGACGGTTATAACGCACAAACTTTGCCGAGTGACACCCGGAGCAATAGTTCATGAAGTTGCGCGCACCGCGCTGCAAAGAGGCTTGATTGTAAGGATCGTTGCCCGCGTGCGGAAACGATTCGCCTTCGTTCGCAAGCGTCATCAGTGGGAGGAGCAAGCCGGCAGCGACGACCAGCGTCGCGAATGTCTTAATGCGCATCATAGGTCACCCGATCAGGCACTGGCTTCGTGCGATCAAGCCGCGAATACCAAGGCATCAGTAAGAAAAACGCAAAATAGAGGCAGGTGAAAATTCGCGCCAACAGCGGGAAAATCCCCTGTGGCGGCTTCATTCCGCAGTAACCGAGCACCACAAATGACAACGCGAATATACCCAGCGCAATTTTGGTCACCGGTCCCTTATAGCGCACTGACCGGACCGGGGAGCGATCAAGCCAGGGCAGAAAGAACAACAGCGCGATCGCACCGAACATCACCAACACGCCCCACACCTGCGTTCCTAGAAACGAAGGCACAGCGCGCAACATGGCGTAAAACGGCGTGAAGTACCACACCGGCGCAATGTGCGGCGGTGTCTGCATCGGATTGGCCTGATCAAAGTTAGGCGCTTCGAGGAACATGCCCCCAAAGGTAGGCGCAAAGAACAGGATGGAGCAGAAAACAATCAAAAAGACGCCCAAAGCATAGGTGTCTTTTACCGTGTAGTACGGATGGAATTTAACGCCATCCAGCGGCACGCCCTTGGCATCTTTGTTCTTCTTGATTTCGATGCCATCAGGATTGTTCGAACCCACCTCATGCAACGCCAAAATATGAGACACCACCAGGAACAATAAGATCAGGGGTATCGCAATCACATGTAGGGCGAAAAACCGATTCAGTGTGATATCGGAAATGTAGTAATCACCCTTAATCCACTCAGCGAGAGAATCGCCAATGACTGGGATCGTGCCAAACAGCGACACAATCACTTGCGCCCCCCAGTAAGACATGTTGCCCCATGGCAGCAAGTACCCCATGAACGCTTCGGCCATCAATGCCAAATAGATCAACATGCCGAAGATCCACAGCAGCTCGCGGGGCGCGCGGTAAGATCCGTACATCAGCGCACGGAACATATGCAGGTACACCACAATAAAAAACGCTGAGGCGCCTGTGGAATGCATGTAACGAATCAACCAGCCCCAATCCACATCTCGCATGATGTACTCAACAGAGGCAAAGGCCTCTGCCGCGGAGGGCTTGTAGCTCATGGTTAGAAAAATGCCGGTGACCAACTGGTTCACCAAGACCACCAGTGAGAGCGCGCCAAAAACGTACCAGAGATTGAAGTTTTTAGGCGCGTAGTACTCCGTTACATGCTCTTTGAGCATTTTGTCTAACGGCAAACGCGCATTGATCCACGCCCACAGACCGCCGCCTTGTGGGGTCCCGGAATTGTCACTCGCCATAAATCTGTGCTCCTTAGTGCGACCGATTAAACGGTCGCAGCACTATCAGCGCCGACAAGAATCTTGCCGTCGGTCAAGAAGGTATACGGGGGAACAGTCATATTAGAAGGCGCAGGCGCCCCCTTAAATACTCTGCCTGACAAATCGTATTTAGAACCGTGGCATGGGCAGTAAAAACCACCTGGCCAGTCGGCTGACACGGTCACATCAGCCACTTCAAATTTGGAGAGCGGTGAACAGCCCAAGTGGGTACACACACCCAGCATGACCAAATACTCGGGCTTTAACGCGCGCGCTTCATTCTTGGCATACGCCGGCTGAATAGAGCCATCGGAATGGGGATCTGCCAGGAAAGGCTCGGCTACTTCCAGCTGCTTTAGCATCGCCGGGGTTCGACGCAAAATCCACACAGGCTTACCACGCCATTCCACTTTAAGCATGGCGCCCGCTTCTAACTTGCTGACGTCAATTTCAACGGGCGCGCCCATGGCCTTGGCGCGTGCGCTAGGCTTCCAGCTAGCCAAGAAAGGCGTCGCCACCAATACCGCACCCACCGCGCCGGTCAGCGCAGTCGCCGCAGTCAACAGCCGTCGGCGGCTATAATCAACCTGTTCGCTCATGAACTACCTCTTACCGGCTCAAATCCCACGACAACCCTCCCCCAACTCCCAGCACTCGCCGCTGACCACGCGGACAGAGTCGGGTTTCGCCGACGGATGAGTTTTTGCATTATACACACCGAGCTTGCGGCAAAGGCCTAGGCTCACCCTAAAAATTCGCGGGGATATCCGAATGCGCCGTTTCTATCGTTGGATCACTTTTCTGTCCCCATGGGTCGCTTTGGGGCTGGCTCTCGCGCTTTGGGCACTTTACGCACACCCGACGTGGTTGCCCGGTCGCGTCGAGCGGCAGATTAACCCGACTGCACGCCCATCCGCTTCCGCGCTCACGCCACCCTCCGTCGCATTGGCGCCGGCACCGAGTCATGCTGCACCCCGAGGTCCGAGTGTCGGCAGTTACGCCGACGCCGTCGCCCGCGGGGCGCCGGCGGTGGTCAACATTTCAACCCATCGCGTCATCATCGAGCGTCAAGTCCCAAAACAAGTGGCGCCTTTTTTCCCGGATTGGCCAGAATTTCGCCGGCGCGAGGAATCGAGCCGCGGATCCGGCGTCATCTTGGATGCCGCGGGCCATGTCGCCACTAACTACCATGTCATTAAAGGCATGCAAGACATCGTGGTCCAACTCACCGACGGGCGCTCAGCACCGGCGCGACGTATCGGCACCGATCCGGACACCGATCTTGCGATTTTGCAGATCACACTACCTAACTTGCCAATCATGCCACTCGGGCGGTCTGACAGCCTGCGCGTGGGCGACGTTGTACTTGCGATTGGTAACTCTGCGGGATTAGGGCAAACCGTCACACAGGGTATCGTCAGTGCAACAGGCCGTTCGCAATTAGGCCTGGCACTTTTAGAGAACTTTATCCAAACAGACGCCGCGATCAATCCGGGAAACTCCGGCGGGGCATTGATCAATGCAGCCGGCGAAC
>CAIYVA010000154.1 GCA_903929455.1 uncultured Pseudomonadota bacterium
ATTTGGGGTGAAGACCCTGACTGACTGAGGTGCTGATTGGTCAAAAAAAACCCGCGATCGTCGCGGGTTTTTAGTACTCGGCTTCTCTTTGGATGATCCGTCGTTGTGCTATCAGCCCAGATGAATCCAGGCGGATTTTGTTTGCGTGTACGACAGTAGGCTTTCCATGCACTTGTCGCGACCTTGGCCAGACTGTTTGTATCCACCAAAGGGCTGCGTCATATCGCCATGATCGAAGCAGTTTACCCAAATCACACCGGCTTCCAAATCACGTACGGCCTTATGCGCGGTGCTTAAGTTCTCCGTCCAAACGGAGGCGGCGAGACCATAGATAGAGTCATTAGCAATCGCCAGTGCTTCTTCGATGCCATCGACCTCAATGGCTGCAGCGACCGGTCCAAAGATTTCTTCTTGGGCGATGGTCATGCGATTGTTCACGCCTGAGAACAGGGTGGGGTTCACAAAGCTGCCTGGCAGCTTAGGTGTGTCGCCACCAAACTCAAGACGTGCACCGTCTTTCTTGCCACGACTGATGTAATCGACCACGCGCGCACAGTGTGAGGCTGTGACCATAGGACCCATGTTGGTCGAAGGATCTAAAGGATCCCCCGGGCGGTAGGCAGTTTTGCCTTTGGCGATAAAACGTTCAATGAATTCACCCGCGATGGGTTTATCGATCAGTAAGCGCGAGCCTGCGTTACAGACTTCGCCCATGTTGCCGAAAATGCCGTTGATGGCGTAGGTCACGGCACGATCCATGTCGGCCAAATCGCGCAGGAAAATCTGTGGTGATTTGCCACCGCACTCGAGGCTGACGCGCTTCATGTTCGACTGGCCGGCATATATCAGCATCAGCTTGCCGATTTCGGTTGAACCGGTGAAGGCGATTTTGTTGACATTAGGGTGCAGGGCAAGCGCGCTACCTACCGCTTCGCCCATGCCATTGACTACGTTGAACACGCCCGGCGGACCACCGGCTTCGCAGAATAGCTCTGCCATCAGCAGTGCGGATAAAGGTGACTGCTCCGCGGGTTTTAATACCACCGAGTTACCGGCGGCGAGTGCCGGCGCTACTTTCCAAGAGGCCATCAGCAAGGGGTAATTCCAAGGCACGATGCAGCCAACCACGCCTAAGGGTTCGCGCAGGATGTAATGGAAGGCATCGCTCGCGGTGGAGGTGACGCTGCCATCCATTTTGTCGCTTAGTTCCGCAAAGTACCTGAAGGTGACTGCGGCAGAGGGGATATCGATGTTTAGCATGTCCGTGATGGGCTTGCCCATCACCAAGGTATCTAAGATGGCAAAGCGCTCAGCATTGGCTTCGATCAGATCTGCAAATTTACACAGCACCGCCATGCGATCGCGCGGCGCCATACGGCGCCATGAGCCATTACTGAATGCGCGACGGCCAGAGGCCACTGCCTGATCAATATCGGCTGCCGATCCTGCGGCCACTTCGCACAAGGGCTCGTTGGTGGCCGGATTGATGACGGTGAAGCGCGCCTTGCCCGCAGCGATGTGTTCGCCATCAATGAAGTGACCGGTGGCATAGCGAAGCGCTTTGGCGCGGGCGTGCCACTCTTGGGTGGTCAGTGCAGTGGTCATGACAGATCTCCAGCGTCTTTAGGACCGCCCGGTGACAGTGCGGCGATCGATTGGTGAAAGGACAGTAAGGCGTCCGGCGCCCATTCTGGGCCAAGCGCTGAGCCAAGGCGCAATTCTAAACTGCGTTGCATCGATTCGGCGAACTGGATATCTAGGCTAGGGGCGTCTGGCTGGCCGCTGGGGGGCGGCAGGGTACCTGCCGGTGTTAGCTTGATATGAAACTGCCGTAGCCGGCTGTGGCCGGTTGCCAGCGGCACCCATTGGGACAGGAGACAGCCGCTGGCCGTTGTTTCAAGCCATTGGTTGGGCGCCAGGTATTGGCCGGTGCGCCCGGGTTCAGCCTGTGCCCGTTGGTCCCACGCGTGATGGCTTAGGGCGGCTGCGCGCTCGAGCCACAATTCCACACCGATCTTCCAATCAGCCGCGACGGCCGTGTCGCTGACCTCGACACGGGCTTGCCCGCCCGTACTTAGGATTTTGAGCTGCGCGCTCGGTAGATCCAAAGTCGGTAGGGGCGTGGTCTTGCCCGGTGCACTGTGTGAACGCACAAACACCAAGCCTTGGTGGTTTAAGACTTCAAGCGGTGACAGTGTCAGTCCACCCTCCTGTGCGGCGCCTTCGGCATCAAACTGCAGACCATGTAGCTCGCAGTGAATGCCTTGAGCGATCTGTCCTTGTCGTGCCATCAGTAAGATGTGTGAGCGGCTAGGACAGAGATTCTGATACGCGCGTAGGGTGCCATCGGCTGTTTTCAGCACGAGCACCGGTTCATAGGCACCATCGAGCGTTAGATAATGGCCCGGTGCGGGCAGCTCCGCGGCAAGCCCTACACATTGCCAGCTGTAACGAAATAGACCTGCACGTTCTAGGGGCAGTTGTTGCGGACGTGTGTAGGCGGCCTCCGATAGACGACCTTGTGCGTTCGCGACCGGTTCTGTGAATGCGGTTGGAAAAACCGAGCTTAAATAAGCCATCGCGCGCGTCCGTGCTTGATCACGATCGATGCTGGACTCCGGTTGGAAGGCAAAGCCTTGCCATAGCAGTTCCAGTACGCCGAGCAGCCCTAATGCGATGGCATCCGTATTG
>CAIYVA010000155.1 GCA_903929455.1 uncultured Pseudomonadota bacterium
GTGCCGCTTTAAGCCAGCGCCGGCTCGGCTTGATCGATAACTGGTTGCGGCACATTCAGGATGTCGTGCGTCGTCATGAGGGGCTGCTGAGTACGATCAGCCCGCAGGCGCTGCGTGAGCGCTTCTTGTGCGAATTAAATGTCATCGAGCAAGCGCTCAATGTCTGTCAAACCACGATGGTGCAGGGCGCTTGGGAGCGCGGTCAGTCCTTGGTCGTGCATGGTTGGGCCTACGACGTGGGTGATGGGCTGTTACGTAACTTAGCGGTGCGGGTCGCCGCAGGCGAAGAGGTCGAGGCGATCTACGCCCAAGCGGTGGCGGAAACCGCACAGCGCATTACGGCGTCGCATCTAGCGGGCTAAGACCGGCCTCACGCAGCGCCTTGGCCATCCAGATCAGTGGTAGACCAACCAAGGCCGTGGGGTCTTGGCTGTCGATGCGATCAAACAAAGTGATGCCTAAACCTTCGGAACGGAAACTGCCGGCACAGTCGTAGGGCGTGTCGGTGTGCACGTACGATTCGATCTCGCGCGTGCTGAGCTTACGAAAGTGCACGTCCGTGTGATCGGTATGGGTCAAACAAAACGCGCCGTCCGTACGCACCAGGGCAACGGATGTGTAAAAGCGTACCGACTGGCCACTGGCCGCGCTTAACTGCTCACAGGCGCGCTCAAAGTGACCGGGCTTGCCCAATACCTGGCCGCGGCAGGAGGCGACCTGATCGGCGCCAATCACCCAGGCGCGGGGATGATTTTTCGACACCGCGTTGGCTTTGGCCAAGGCCAAGCGACTGGCGAGTGTGCCGGGGGCTTCGCCCGGTTCTGGTGCCTCGTCTACCTCTGGGCGCTCGGTGCTGAAAGCCAGTTGTAGGCGCTTTAATAGCGTCAGGCGATAGGGTGAAGTGGACGCGAGAATCAGGTCGGGTGAGGGCTTGGGCATGGTAGATCCAGGGTGGACGGGCATCAAAGCTTGAAAATCAAGATGTTGCAGATGATTTGACTTTGACACAAGAGCGATCGACCACTATCATACGCGCCCCTATGGCGAGTCTCCTGCAAGACCCGCTGGATGTGGGGCAGCTTGCTGCCCAACGTACCCAGCTTGAGCGTGAATTCCCGATCGATGAATTCGATCGGGTGCGCAGCAGTTTGGCGCGCCCGCAGGGACAGGCGGTGGCGCATTTTCGCTTTCATGTGGCTGGAAACTATCCGGCCCTGGAAGGGGCGGTGCGGGCCAAGGCGTGGCTGGTATGCCAGCGGTGCCTGCAAGAATTTGAAGCGACCGTGGAGTCGCCGGTGCGGGTGGCCTTTGTGGCGCGCGATGCCGAAGCGAGTCGGGTGCCAGACGAGTACGATGCGGTGACGGCACCGGATGGACGATTGGAGTTGTTGGATTTCGTCGAAGACGAATTGCTGTTGGCGCTGCCTTTGGTGCCGATGCATCCGACAACGGATGAATGTACGGGACGACGCCCGCTACCAGTGGCAGAGCCATTGAGGGTGGTGTCGAACTCGGGAGTAACCAAACCGTTTGCGGGTTTGGGTGATTTGTTTAAGCGCTGACAGTGATTGTGAGGAGTTAGAGACTATGCCCGTTCAGAAAAGCCGTAA
>CAIYVA010000156.1 GCA_903929455.1 uncultured Pseudomonadota bacterium
GGGAACGCCACCGCTGGATGATCTTGGACTACCGAACGCGGTAGCTTAAGACAGCTCGAGTCTAGATCAGGCTACGGTCGCCGACGACGCCTTATTTGTCATTCAATGCGCCATCAGCTGTCGCTAGCGCTGATGTTTTTTTCGCTGCCAAAATGTGCGCTTCGCCTTGGAATACAGGCGCAACAGGATAGGTAGCGGAAGCGCGTCTAGCAGCAGGCTCCATTTTTTCCGACCTTCGAGACTAGCCCAGTTTTTTCTAAATGTTGAGATGGATTTGGCGGCGCCACTAGGGTACCTATCGACATGAGGAAATTTCCTGGGTGATGTGCCGAGGAAGCGCGCTATCTTTGCACCGCAATCAAGGTCATTGATATCGACTAACAGAAAGTCTTGGCGTCCATCAAAATACGCCAACATCTCTGCATAATGACGCAGGAACATCGCGACCAAATGGTCTGCTGATACCTCGTCAAGGTGCGTTGGTCGATCGGTAAGGTAACGCCAGTATTGCACGCGTTCGTAAGGATCAAGTGGTCGCTTTGCGCAGTGGCGCCTAACTGATCGGTACCAATCGAACGGGTTGCGGTAGGCGGCGATGAATTTTGATCCGGGGTAGACTTTGTCTAATGTCGGATAAATGGCCGGTATCGGCACGTCAGAGAATGCATCAAATGCTTCGAGCATCGGGCGCAGAATGTCAACGACCCGGTCTGGCTGATCTTCTAAGTCTGCCACGAGTGACTGATAGTCAATTTGATTGTAATAAGCTGGCCAGTGGCACGTGCGGAAACCGGCTTGCTGTAAAAAAAGACCCATGCTTTGAGTGCCGCAGCGATGCAAGCTGGTGACAAAAATTTTCAAGTGACCAAGGCTCTGTTAAAAATAGGAACTGTTTTTTAACACAAATATCACGATCTAAAGGTGTGCGCCGTCAAGAAGGTGACGTGTCGGCTGTGGAAGTGAGCAGGGCGCAGGTCTGGTGTGGTGTTGATGCTATCGGCGCATTCGGTACGAGGGCGCCTGTCAATGACAGTGGCCTGCGCACATCGGGGTGCTTCTGAGCGTCCCTGCTGGGGGTGCGCGTAGTCATCATCGACTGAGTGGCCACTTTGAATCTAGCGGGTGTCTAGGAGCTCCTCCAGCCGGCGGGGCTCAGGGTATTTGCTGAGGACATATCAGTTTTACATCCATCTAGTCAGAGCCAACATGGCTGGAGAGCCCTTAAAAATTTCGTTAAGTAAATGATTTTTAACATAAAATACTTACATTGAGCGGTTCTGCAGTCACAGTGGGTTTGGTCTGATCTTTCCTAGCTTACGTGCGCCTCGAGGCTTTGCCGTTGGTCGTGATCTCTGACCTCTCACCCAGTGCTGGTTGAAGGTTTTAACTGGCGTCTAAATAACTCGCGCCCAGACCGCTTGCCGCATGTGTTTTAGCGACTCACGACGGCTTCGTGCTAATTTGTGGGTAGCACAATTCCCGTTGAGTCCCTCAGCGGCGCGCTGAGGGAAGAGGACGTATTGCATGATCACATTGGACATCGCTGTTCTGGTTGCCTATCTCGTTGGCATATTGGGCGTCGGCATCTGGGCACAGCGTAAGGCGGTCACTCAAGAGGACTTTCTAGTAGCCGGTCGATCGGTTGGTCCGTTCCTCTACTCCGGCACCATGGCGGCTGTGATTTTGGGCGGCGGCGCTACGGTCGGTGGCGTCAAGTTGGGCTACCAATACGGTATCTCCGGCATGTGGTTGGTCTTCATGTACGGCATTAGCATGATCGTCGTGGGTGTCGTGCTGGTGCCGCGCATTCTGCAGTTAAAGCTGTATACCATTCCTGAGTTGTTAGAGCGTCGCTACAGTCCATCTGCCCGTATCGCGGGTGGTGTGGTGATGGCGGCTTACGATCTGATGGTCGTCGTCACCGGGACCATCGCAGTGGGTGCGGTCATGGAAGTGATTGTGGGTATCCCGCGTACACCCTCCATTTTAATGAGCAGTGTGGTGATGGTTGCCTACTCGGTCTTCGGCGGCATGTGGTCGCTTACTGCCACCGACATCGTACAATTTATTATTAAGACCATCGGTATTCTGCTGGTGATGCTGCCAGCAGCGATCATGCATGCAGGGGGTTGGCAAGGCATGCACGCCAACCTGCCGCCAGGCTTCTTTTCCCTGACGAATATTGGCGGCGCTAAAATCCTATCTTTTTTTACGCTGTATTTTCTTGGCATGCTGATCGGTCAGGATGGTTGGCAGCGTGTCTTTACAGCCCGTAGCGTTAAGGTCGCGCGCAATGGCGGTATTTACGTCGGTCTGTACTGTATTGTGTATGCAGCGGCTGGCGCGACCATTGGTGCTGCCGGTCGCGTTTTCTTGCCTGCACTGTCTGATCCCGATTTGGCCTTTGCGACGATTGTGAATGCGGTGTTGCCTGCAGGCATGCGGGGCCTGGTGTTGGCGGCATCGTTGGCTGCCATCATGTCCACGGCCAGTGCGTGTTTGCTCGCCACCTCCACCGTGCTACTGGAAGATGTCTATCTGCCGCTGCGCAAGGTGGTGGGCTCAGGCTCCATAACCCAGACGCGCGTGCTGACCTTTGTGTTGGGTGTGCTGGCCACTGTGATTGCCTGTCTGACGGTCGATGTGATTGGTGCTTTGACCGTTGCCTACGATTTGTTGGTCGGTGCGCTGTTTGTTCCAGTGATTGGTGCCATCCTATGGCGGCGGGGCACGGCACTGGCCGCGCTTCTCTCAATCACAGTCAGTGGTACCGCCGTGGTCGCCTTATTGTGTACGGATGGCATTAATTCCGATAGACCGATCTACGCTGGGCTTGGTTTAAGTCTGGCTATTTACTTCGGTCTTAGTCTGCTGAAGCCTAAAAACACCGATGCAGAGACGGTGCCTGTCTAGAGTTTAAGTTAACACGCGGAGCGTTTGATGAGTTATCACCAAAAGGGATTAGTTGACGGCCTTCCTTACGAGCCGATGAAGGAGCCTCGTTACAGCGAGATCGCCACTTTCATGCGGGCGCCCTTAGCGACGTCACTGAGTGACGTGGATATTGGTTTGATCGGTGTACCCACTGATCTTGGCGTTACCAATCGACCCGGTGCGCGGCATGGGCCACGTGAAATCCGCAACGCCTCCAGTCTGATGCGTGCTTTCAATCTTGGCATGCGCATGAATCCGTATGAGCTTTGCCGCATTGCCGATATGGGTGATGTGCGCTTTACCGGTCGCTATGATCTTGAAGTGCAAACTGCACAGATTGCCGACTACTATCGTGCGATCCATGCCGCAGGCATCATTCCGATCACGGCGGGTGGTGATCATTCCATTACTTTCCCGATCTTTCAGGCGATTGCTGCCAAAGAGCCGATTGGCATGGTGCATATTGATGCGCACTGCGACACGTGGGGCGATCTGTTCGGTTCCAAGTTCACGCACGGCGCGCCCTTTAGGCTTGCTGTAGAGCACGGCCTTCTCGATCCTAAACGAACCATTCA
>CAIYVA010000157.1 GCA_903929455.1 uncultured Pseudomonadota bacterium
CGGTAACGCGGGTCTGTACCATCCGCATCCATAGGCTCTGATGGCATAGGCAGGGGCTCATAGGACTCCCACAGAGGGAGCGAATGAAAGCGATCGTCTGCTGCCAGCAGATTAACCAAATGTGTCGTACCCGATCGCGGCAAGCCCACCACAATCACGGGGCGCGCGATCACTTCCTGATCAATCTCCGGATGCTTGTTAAAGGCATCCTGAAGCAGCAGTCGGTTGCTGGCATAGCGCTGCAAATAACCAAACAACACCATGCGATGCAGCCCCGTCAACTCCTTATCCGCATCCCACTCCGTACACAGGGCCTCTAGGCGCTCTAGAAAATCCATTGGGCCAAAGTCACTGAGACCCGTGCGCGTGCGCGCGAGATCTAAAATCACCTCAGCGTTAAATTGCACTTTGATGGTTTCACCATAGGCAAGCGCCCCCACCTGCGCCTCGTTGAGCTTAGGCTCGGCCAGATCTTCAATACGTAACACGGTACCCATACTTAGCCCACCACCGAGTAACCACCATCCACCGCCAAGGTTTGCCCAGTCACAAAGGACGCAGCACCGCTGGTCAAAAACAGAATCGCCCCCGCGATCTCAGCGGGCTCACCGACACGACCCAAAGGCGTGCGTGCAAAGACAGGCGCCATCATCTCAGGCATCGACATCATCGGCCCCATCATGCGGCTACGAATAAACCCTGCGGCGATCGCATTCACGCGGATGTGATGCTTTGCCCAGGCGATCGCTAAGGTTTTGGTGAGTTGTGCCAATCCACCTTTCGCTGCGCCATAACCTGGCACGACCTCGACACCAAACAGCGAGGTCATCGACGCCAGGCCAATCACACTGGCACCCCCCGTCAAGGTGGTCTTGGCGAGTGTCGGCTGAAGCCTGCTGGCTAAACGATACGCACTGAGCAGATTGACCTGCACGGATTTGTCAAAAATATCCGGCTCATACTCATTTTGCATCATAAAGTTTGCACCGGCGTTGTTGATCAAAATGTCAACGACATCAAGCCGCGCCGCCAACTGGTCTATCTGCGCATTGTCGAGCACATCAAGCCTTTCATAGCGATAGCCCGATAAATCCTCGTCGTACTCGCTGGTGCTTGCGCGTGTGCCGGTGATAATGACTTGGGCGCCGGCGTCGCGGTAAGCCTTGGCAATCCCCGCCCCAATGCCTGCGGTGCCACCGGTCACGAGCACAGTCGCGCCCCGGTAGTCATAGGTCACATGATCATAGCTGCCCATATCGATCTCCCCCACATCAGCCGTCTAGCGGAGCGGCGCGCCTTTAAAACGGTAAAACCATGTTTTTATCAATCTGATTGGTTAACATCAGTGTCACACGTATTCACTGAGGTGTTCAATGGAAAAGCTCATGTATGCCTTTTGGCGCGGCGACCAGTCCATCGAGACGATTCGCGATCGATTCACCCACGAGACAGCGGACGCTCTGACAGCACTGGGTGCCGAGCGCCTGCAACTGAACGTATGTGACTTCACCGACCTGTCCGGCACACTGATTAATTTCACTCTGGAAAGCCTGGCCCCACGCCCCGATGGGCTGGTGTCTTTCTGGTTGAGCAGCGCCTGGCGTCGCGAGCCTGTGGAGCAGATCTTGCGCGCGCGCTTCGCACGGATCGCAGGCTACGTGGTTGCAGAGTCGACCATTCTGCCCAATATCAAACACCCCAGCAGCGTCGGTGAGCGCACGTTTGGCTTTAGTCAGGTCACTTTCCTGCAAATCCCACCGAGGCTTACCTACGCGCAGTGGCGCAAGGTGTGGTTTGAGGAGCACACCTCGGTCGGCATTGAGACGCAAGCCAACTTCCGCTACGTACAGAACGTGGTGGTCATGCCATTGTCCACGGACTGTCCGCCTTATGCTGCCATCGTTGAAGAGGGGTTCTCGCCCGAGGCCATGCGTGATCCCCATGCCTTCTACGGCTCCTTCGGTGACGAGGCCGAACTGCAAAAGCGCATGAACCTGATGATGCAAAGCTGCGCCAAGCTGATCGACTTTGACAAAATCGACGTCATTGCCACCAGCGAATACATGCTGCAGCCACCTCAGGAACCCGCGCTCTAGACGACCATCACTTTAGTCAAAGTTGGCTTGCCCACCATCGAGCGGAATGGTCGCACCCGTCAGGTAACTGAAGTCGGATTTCAGCAAGGCCGCCACCGCGCGGCCGATGTCGATCTCACAGTCCCCCACCCGGTGTAGTGGCACGGTTTTGAGATAGGCTTCCGAGTCAGGGTCGTTCTTAATCCACGCCTCAAGCGCCGGCGACATGGCCAAGGGCGCCACACTGTTGACGCGAATACCGTCAGGGCCCCACTCGGAGGCCGCGGCACGGGTCAGCGCACGCACGCCTTGCTTGGCGATCGCATAGGCACCGTAATTAGAGCTGTCCCAACGCTCAGAGGCTGCGGTCACCAGATTAATGACGTGCCCACCACCGCGCGCTTTCATATGCGGATGACACGCACGCATTAAACGAAAAGACGCCATTGGCCCCGCATTGATGCCGCGCATCATATCGTCGTCACTCATGGACAGTAGCGGTCCCCATGCACCGTCATACGCATTATTAACAAGGATATCGACGCCACCGAAGTGAGCGACCGTGGTCGCAACCAAGGCGTCTAATTCTTTGGCGTTAGCCACATCACAACGCACCGCCAGCCCGCGGCCTCCGCGCGCGGCGATCTGTTTCTGCGTGTCCTCTACCTTGGCGAGGGTTCGCCCCGCGACCACCACGTGCGCGCCCGCCGATGCCAACGCCATCGCAATACCGTAGCCGACGCCTTGGCCTGCACCCGTCACAATCGCAATCTTGCCGTTTAACTCACTCATCGTTTGCTCCATTAGGCTTTAGGGGGTGGCACGCTGGCCAGATGATGCGAGGTCAGCACCGGTGGCTCGGCCAACTTCTCGATTTGTTCATACACACGCGTGTAGGTGGTCTCAGCAATTCGCCAACGACCATCCTGCTTCACGTACTTGTCTTTGTAGAGGGCACTACCCGTGGTGCGCGTCTGATCCACTAAGTTCAGATAGATATCGGTTAAATACCACGTGCCGATGGCGGTGCTATCGGTGAGCACCTCGATCTCTGGATGGTGCCCCGTATGGCAGCCAACCGAATTGGAATTAAAGGCCGCCGCAATCGAGGCCAGTAACGGCTCGCGACCTTTGATCTCCCAACGATAAGTCCCCCCCGACGTACAGCACCTGTACATCTGGGATAAACAGGTCCTCGAGGGCCTTAATGTCCCCCATATCGATACTGCGGAAGTAGGTGTGCTTCACGCGCTTAATTAATTCGATGTCTTCGAGTCGCAGGGACATGGTGTGCCTCAAGGGTGGCGGATGAACCCAAAACATACACTGATCTCGCACAAGCGTCGACCCTTACAGCAGCCGCGGTGATGGTCCGCCGCAATCGACCCCTCATGGGACGGCTTGCCCGCACCACGAATGGCGTTTTTTGCAGTACAGTATCCCCCCTCGTCCCACCCTCTTCGGAGTTGCCGTTGTGACCGACTTATCTCACGCAGCGCCTAGCTGCCCTATTGCCGTCTCCGACATCACCCATTGGGATTTGGAAACCGACGTGGTGGTGGTGGGCTTTGGCGCGGCCGGTGCATCCACCGCCATTGAGGCTGCCCGCGGTGGCGCTAAGGTCATGTTGTTTGAGGCGGCCTCCGCGAGCGGTGGCACCTCGGCGCTATCCGGCGGAGAGATGTATCTCGGCGGCAGTGGCGGCACACCCATTCAAAACGCTGCCGGCTTTAAGGACGCGACTGAGGATCTATACCAATATCTAATGATGACCGGTGGCCCCAATCCAGACGCGGCCAAAGCGCGTCTGTATGCGGAGGGCAGCCTCGATCATTTCCAGTGGCTATTGGCTCAAGGTATTGAGTACAAGAACTCCTACATCGCCGAACGTTGCATCGAGCCCAGCACCGATGATTGCTTGATTTGGTCTGGCAGCGAAGAAGCCTGGCCCTTCGCCTCCGGTGCCAAGCCCGCGCCGCGCGGCCATTCCCCGAAGTACCTTGGCATGGGTGGCGGCAAGTACGTCATGGAACAACTCGCCAAGCAAGCGGTGGCCGCAGGCACCGAGGTGCATTACAACGCGCGCGCCGTAGCCCTCATCGCAGATCACCATCAGCACGTCAAAGGGCTCGCCGTTAAAATCGATGGCAAAGTACTGGCCGTGCGCGCACACCGCGGTGTCGTGCTGTGTGCCGGTGGGTTCATCATGAACCGCGAGATGGTCAAACGCCACGCACCGCTGATGCTGCGCTCACAGTACCCCATTGGCTCTATTGACGATGGCTCAGGCATCCGCTTAGGCATGAGCGTCGGTGGCGCCACCGTCAACATGCACGAAGGTTTTGTCACGATCCCTTGGTACCCACCCGGATCGCTGGTCAAAGGCATCTTCATCAACAATCAAGGGCAGCGCTTTATTAACGAGGACTGCTATCACGGGCGGGTCTCGCACCATGCGATCCAGCAAGCGGGCGATCGCATCTGGTTGCTGCAAGATAATGCCACCTATGCGGTCAGCGAGATGCACACCCTAGCCCGTATGGAGATTGGTGCGGCCGGCGACAGCTGGGAAGAGATCGAGCGCGAGCTAGGCTTGCCCCACAACTCACTGGTCAGCACCGTATCCGTTTACAACGAATACGCAGCCAACGGCACGGATCCTTTATTTCATAAAGCAGCCAAGTGGCTGAAGCCACTGAACGAACCACCCTTTGTGGCCATTGACTGTCGCATCGACCACGCCTTCTACGCCTCATTCACCTTAGGCGGGCTCGATACGCTGCCCACCGGCGAAGTGCGCAATGAAGACGGTCAGATTATCCCAGGCTTATTCGCCGCCGGTCGCACCGCCTGCGGCCTACCACGCTCTGGCGCCGGGTACAGCTCAGGCCTCTCGCTGGCCGATGCGTCCTTCTTCGGCCGCCAAGCTGGCATCAAACTCGCTCACACTCCACTATAGGAACGCTCGTCCCATGCGCTTTACTTTTCAACTCGGCTTTTCCTACCACATGGACTACCAGAAGGTTGCCCAGGCGGCAGAAAACGCCGGCTTCAACGCCATCGGTCTGCCGGACAGTTTTTTTCATACCAAGGCCTCCGACTCAGAATACCCTTACGCCGATACACAAAGTACGCGCAGCTATATTGAAAATATGGCATTTATCGATCCATTGGTCTCCATGACGTGGATGGCGGCGGTGACCAGCAAAATCAAGTTCTACCCCAGCGTCTTGAAAGTACCTACCCGCCAACCCCTGGTGCTGGCGAAGGGCTTAACCTCACTGGCCGCCCTCACCGGTGGCCGCATTCTGCTGGGGGCGGGCTTAAGTCCGTGGAAAGAGGATTACAGCTACAACGGTGTCGATTTCGACAAGCGCGGCAAGTTAATGGATGACTGCATCGCCATCATTCGAGGCGCCATGAGCGGTGAGTATTTTGAGTTTCACAGCGAGCACTACGACTTCGGCCCGATGAAAATGAACCCGGTGCCCGCAGCACCCGTTCCAATCATTGTCGGTGGCCACGCGAAACCCGCACTGTCGCGCGCTGCACGCCTTGGAGATGGCTGGGTCTCAGCCAACACCGACTTTGAGACACTTAAGACATTGATCACTGATCTCAACACACTACGCGACCAACACGGCACGCGCAGCAATGCCGCTTACCAGATCCATGGCTTTGATGTCGCTGCCAAAACAGTCGCTGACTTTAAGCGCATGGCCGAGATCGGCGTCACCGATGCCTGCGTCCTACCGTGGGACATGATGACGCCGCTCAACACGGCGCAGCAGATCGATGCGATCAAGCGTTTCGGTGATGAGGTGATCGCCCGCTACTAGGCGATGAGCTCATCAGTCGAGCGGCACCTGAGACACGGGCATTAGACGACACACCGGCACGGGGTGCGTCTTTGCCACGGTCCAACGCAGCAACATCGTGCCGCTGGTGTGGTTATCAATGTCTAACCAGTTCTTAAATCCGCGGTTTTCGTTGGATAACACCAGACGTACCGAGCCATCCTTGGATAAGCGCGCACTGTGCTTATTCACGTGGATCGGTAAGTAGCGATAATCCAAGGATTCCATCCAGTAGTTATCGACTTGGAAGTTCCACATCTGGCACTCGGGCGGTGTCACCTCGATGACCAACGCCTGACCGGGTTCAATGGCCCAATAGCCGTGTAGATAAAAAATCGCAGGATCACCACCGGCTCGGGTGCACATCTCCTGATCCAGATGATCAAGCGTATTGGGCTTGGTAGCAAATAGCTTTGACCACTCAGCGAAGGTATGTGCCGTGCCACGTACAAACGCGGCAGCCGAGTCCAGTGACTTAACCAAACGATCCGCCGTCAGGGAGGCAGGCTTTGACGGCGCACCTAAGCACTCAA
>CAIYVA010000158.1 GCA_903929455.1 uncultured Pseudomonadota bacterium
GTCACGGCTCATCGGTGCTGCTGAAGCGCTAAGCCGTAGGCAGCATGTTCGAATCGTGCTGGGCAGAGCAATCATCAAACTCGAGTTGGTATAGGGAATGTCAATTTCAAGGAAGCGATTCTCTGTGGCTTGATTAATCGCATTAACTATCTGCGTGGCAGTCAATTTAATTCTTGGCCAACTCATGGTTTTCAAAACGATGATCGCTATTTTGCGATTTGTAAGATTTTGTTGATAACTAAGGTTTATGTCTGTTGTTACAAATACTTAAAATCCGTCAGACTCTGCTGCGGCAAGTCAGTCACCATTTTTAAGAGTCGATCAACCCAATTCAAATGATGTGAGAACTTCATGACTGGGTAGGAATTCTCTTAAAGGCGCAGGCTCTTAAAGGCGCAGGAGTTCCCTGATCAAATAATATTTTCACGCTGCGAATAATGAGTTTTTAGCGGCGAAATCTAAAACCGCCTTGACTTGTTCTAATTTAATACCTGGAAAAATCTCAGTAAATTCTTGAACAGTAATCCCATCTTCAAGATTTTTAAAAAGCGCCTCAATTGGCACACGCGAGCCAACAAATACCAAGCATCCGCTAACGCGTTCTTGGGTGCTTTCAACCTCAGGGCAGTTTGACCAATTGATCATTTCAAAGCTCCTTGATTCAGATTTAGTATGCTACCAAAGTCTGAATTGAGTAAATGATAGCCTTTTTATTAATGGATAATTAATCGCCCTACGGTCTAAGAAGCCCACGGGACTGATGGAATAGGCAGATCAACGTGGCGTGACGATCCGCCACATTGAGCCTAGGAAGCCTAATCAAAACACCTACCTTGAATCGTTTAATGGGCGACTGAGAGATGAGTGCTTGTGCAAAAAACGGGTTCGTCAGTCTGGAGCAAGCGCAGCGGACGATTGAGGCGTGGCGATGCGACGGTAACGAAGAAAAACTGAAGAAAGCACTTGGCGATATGACCCCTGCTGAGTACGTGAGACAGACGACCAAAAGAACAGATATATTAACCGTCACACGCTAGACGCCCTCAGGACTCAAACAGGGGGGCGTCGATAGCCCATGGGTGGTGCTTAGGCTCGGTGAAGGGACAGTATTGTCGTATGGCCAAAAAGATGCAGCCGCTGCGTATTGGTGGATTGGTGCACGATGTGTCGCGCCTGCGACGGACCGTCTTTGATCAACGCGTGAAGCCACTGGGTCTCACGCGGTCACAGTGGTGGGTGTTGGCAGGTCTTTCCCGTCATCAGGGCAAATCGATGACACAGACTGAGCTTGCGCTCATGTTGGATGTCGGCAAAGTGAGCCTCGGCGGTTTGGTTGATCGTTTAGAGGAAAAGGGATTTGTCATCCGCGAGTCCGATGAGGCGGATCGGCGCTCCAAACGGGTATCGGTATCAGCTAAAGGTCGGGCGCTCGCTCGTCGCATGGACAGTATCGCTACCGATATGAAGGCTGAGACGATGCGTGGTATTTCAAACGCGCAGCAACAACAATTGGCTGAGTGGCTCAGCTTGATGAAGCAGAATTTAATCCGCCTCGATGCGATGGGCTCACGCGATGCGGTCGATGGTTGAGACCATTCGCGCGCCGCTCGATAAACCCCGATGCGTTCTTAAGTAGGTGTCATGATGCTCAAAACCCGATTCACTGAGTTGTTTGGCGTGCAGCATCCCATCGTGCAAGGCGGCATGCAGTGGGTGGGGACGGCTGAATTGGTGTCAGCGGTAGCGAATGCCGGCGCGTTGGGGTTTTTGACGGCACTCACTCAGCCAACGCCTGAGGCATTGGTGAAAGAGATCGCGCGCTGTCGGGGAATGACGGACAAGCCCTTTGGCGTCAATCTAACGATCTTGCCCTCGATTAAGCCGCCGCCTTACGCCGAGTATCGGCGTGCGATCATCGAATCCGGAATTCGTGTGGTTGAGACCGCGGGCTATAAGCCAAAAGAGCATGTAGATGAGTTTAAGGCGCATGGCGTCAAGGTGATCCATAAGTGCACCGCTGTTAGGCACGCTTTGTCAGCGCAGCGTATGGGGGTCGATGCGATTTCCATTGATGGTTTCGAATGCGCGGGACATCCGGGTGAAGATGACATCCCCGGTTTAATCTTGATTCCGGCGGCGGCTGATCAGTTGTCGATTCCGATTCTGGCCTCCGGTGGCTTCGGGGATGGTCGTGGCTTAGTGGCTGCCTTGGCGTTGGGTGCGGACGGCATCAACATGGGTACGCGCTTTTGTGCGACGCAAGAAGCGCCCATTCATGATCATTTCAAACAGGCGATGGTCGCGAATGATGAACGTGCGACGGATCTTATTTTTAGACGATACAAAAACACCGCGCGCGTCGCGCGCAATGCCATTAGTCAGCAGGTGCTAGCGATCGAGCAGGCGGGGCGCCCTTTTGAGGAGGTCGCTGATCTGGTGCGCGGCGCGCGTGGACTCGAGGGCTTGCGCAGTGGAGAACTGGATCATGGCATCTGGTCTGCTGGCATGGTGCAGGGCTTGATTCATGATGTGCCCACGGTCAAGGCGTTGGTGGAGCGTATTGTCGCCGATGCAGAGGCGTTGATTCGGGGCCGACTGCAACAGGCGCTTGGCGGCCAGTAGGCGGTGTCGTCATCGCGGTGCAAACCCGTTAGATAAAGACCCCGCCCGTCACGGCGAGCGTTTCGCCCGTGATGTAACGCCCACCTGCGCACAGATACACGATCACCTCAGCATAGTCAGAGGGCTCACCGACGCGTTTCAAGGGCACGGTCGACTGTGCTGCGCTCTGTAGGTCACCAAACGAGCATTCCCATGGCGAGTTCACAAGTCCTGGTGCAATGGCATTGACGCGCACCTCCGGTGCCAAACCGCGCGCCAACTCACGCGTGAGACCGACGAGGCCTGACTTCGCAGTCACATAGGCCGCACTGCTGCCACCACCGGTCATGGCGGCGATCGAGGCGGTATTCACCACGGCACCTTTGGATTGTCTCAAGGCGGTGGCCAACGCCTGCGTCATCCAAAATGCACTCATCAGATTCACGCGCAATACACGCTCCCAAAACTCGTCGCTTAAGGCATCGAGATCATTTGCAGGGATCGGCTGCTTGGTCAGTGGTGCACCGGCATTGTTAATCAGATAGTCGAGACCCGATAAGTGCTGCAAGGCGTTGCTTGCCACTGCGCGTGCCTGTGCGGCGATGCTCAGATCGCCAGGCACTGCATACACCTGAAGTCCTTCGGCTGTTAAGCGAGCCACCTCGCGTTCTAGCTTGTCGACCGACAGATCATTCATGGCGACGTGTGCGCCACTGCGTGCGAGGCGCTCGGCGGTGGCAAGGCCAATACCGGATGCGCAACCAGTGACCAGCGCGCGTTTGCCGGTGAGCTTAAATTGGATGAGTTCTGTGCTTTGCATCAGTAACACCTAGCGAGATAGACGAGATAGGTGGGCTTGCCAGTTGATCGGACGGACGGCAGGCATAATAAAGACCCAGCCTACGAATCCCAATAGATTAATCGCGGCCGCCAAGTCGAAAGCCAATTCAAAGTGGCCGGTCTGATCGACCAAAATACCGGTGATCAGGGGTGCGATGATGCCGGCCACATTACCGGCGGCATTTTGCACGCCCACCCAACGGGCGGTCGCTTGGGGACCGGCTAAGATCTGCGGGATGGCAAATAAGCCTGTGTACGAGCAGCCGCTCACGATCTCAAAAATAAACAAAGCTGCGATCGATGGCTTCTCAGGCAGCAAGACCATGCCGGCCATGCAGCCGATGCCAACGAGGTGGGTGATGCCCATGATGCTTTTGTAGATCACGGTGGGGTTTCGTCCCCGTTGGATCCAGCGATCGGCTAACCAACCCATGCCAAAGGCGCTAAGCGCATTAAGGAGGTAGGCGTAGGATGCGATCTCTGCCATCGAGTGAATGGAAAAGCCGCGGGCCTTAACGAGATAAAACGGCAGCCAGGAAATAATGAAGTAATACCCGTAGTTCGATGCAAAGTGGCCGATTGAGGCGCCCCACAAGGCGCGTTGCTTGAGGATGTCGCGAAACGTGGGCGCAATGCCTTCGATGGCGGCTGTGGTGGTCTTTAAGGTCGAGGCTGCCAGACTCCAGGGGATCAACCACAGCAACGAGACGCTACCAAAGATAATGAACACTGCGCGCCACCCAATCACGGTCATCAGGTAGCCGCCGATCAGCGTACCCACCGCGGGTCCTAACAGATAGCCGAAGCTCATGACCCCGTTGGCCATGCCTAAGCGGCTTACCTCGACCGTGTTAGCAATGACTTTGGAGGCGCAGGGGAAGGCGGCGCTCTCACCGATGCCTAGCAAGATACGTAGGCCGAGTAGTGCGACAAAGCTACCAGCGAAGCCTGTGAGTAAGGTGGCGATTGACCACACAGCGACCGCGGCTGCAAATATTTTATGGGTGCCAAAACGCTCGGCGAGCCAGCCCATGAGTGGCATGCAAGGCACGTAGCCGTAGTAAAAAGCGGACATCAAAATGCCCAGCTCTGTGGCACGCAGGTGCAGCTCATCCTGAATCAGGGGTGCCGCAGTCGCTAAGTTGCCGCGATCGATGTAATTAATAAACACAGCCAAGGTCACTAATAGAACAAGTGATGTCGCGCCGCGTGGGCCGCCTTGTCGTGACTTTATTGCTGAATACAGGCTCACGGCGCGCTCTTTTTGCTACGCGCCTGCCGGCTCAGGGAAGTCGATGTGTTGGCTTTGGATGTCTTAGATGTCTGAGCAGTGGGCGTGGTCTTGGCTGAGATCTTAGGTTGCTCGTTGGCGGCTTGTGCGGCCTGATACTGAGTGGTTAAGACATCCATGTAGTCGGTCAATGCGCACAAGGCCGCTTTGCCATCGCGCGCCATGAGCGCTTGATGGATGGCCGCATGTTGATCGGCCACTTGGGCGCGATCTCTAAAGCGAAACACCATCAGATTGATGGCCGGCTGCAGCGCCTCAATCACACCGGCCGAGGCGAGATCAAGCGCTGGGTTGTGTGCCGCTGCAATTAAGGTGCGATGGAATCGCACATCGGATGCACAGAAGTCTTGATCGGAGAGGGTGGGCTCACGCTGTCGGCTGATTTCCTCGCGCATCACCTGTAACTGTTCATCGGTGCGCCGCTCGGCCGCCAATCGACAGCACAGACTTTCTAATTCTTGCCGGGTCTCTGCGATATCAGCAAGTGATAACTCACCCATGGACACCAGCAAGGCGGTGGCATTGGCCATCATCAAGCGGGTCTCTGCTTGGGTCGGTTGGTTGACGAAAGTGCCACCGGTGGGGCCACGGCGCGAGCGAATCAGGTTTTGTGCCGCCAAGCGCTTGAGCGCTTCTCTGATCGTTGGGCGGGACACCGCGAAGCGCTGCGCCAGTTCTTCCTCAGTCGGCAGGCGTTCATCGACCTTGAGTGCGCCCTCTAAGATGGCTTGTTTGATCTTGTCGGCAATTTGACTGGCTAAGCCATGGGTGACTAAACCTTGGTATTGGATGCTCATGAGTGTCTTCTGTGCGAGGCGCTTGCCCCGAAAGTACCATTTGTCAGACAAATAGGAAATAGCTTAAGGTAGCGCTCTTGCTACACGCTGGTTATGGGGGGATGTCATGTTTAATGCACTGTTGCTGAGTAATGAGTCGGGTTCGGTGACGGCCAAGGTGACGGCCTTAGAGGATTCAGCGCTCCCCGCCGGTGAGGTGCAGGTGGTGGTTGACTACTCGAGCCTCAATTACAAAGACGGATTGGTGGTGCAAGGCCTAGGTGGCCTCGTGAAGACCTACCCACATGTGCCGGGGATCGATTTTGCAGGCACCGTCACCGCGAGCAGCGACGCGCGTTATCAGGCAGGGGATGCGGTGGTGGTGACGGGATGGCGGGTGGGTGAGGTGCAGTGGGGCGGCTTAGCGCAGCGCGCCTCTGTGAAAGCCGATCACTTGGTGCGACTGCCTAAGGGCATGAGCGCTCGACAGGCGATGGCGGTGGGGACGGCAGGTTTAACCGCCATGCTGGCCGTGAATGCGTTAGAGGCGCAAGGCCTTGTGCCCTCGCAGGGCGAGGTGTTGGTCACCGGTGCCGCAGGCGGCGTGGGTTCTGTGGCCACCGCTATTTTAGCCAACCTCGGTTATCAGGTGGTCGCATCCACCGGCCGTGCCGAGTTGCATGATTATCTGAAGGCTTTAGGAGCCACTACGGTCATTGATCGTGCACCCTTTGCCGATCCTCACAAGCGCCCATTGGAAGCTGAGCGCTTTGCGGGCTGTATCGACTCGGTGGGGGGTAACACCTTAGCGCGCGTATTGACGCAAATGAAATACGCGGGCTCTGTGGCGGCGGTTGGTCTCGCAGGTGGCAGCAAGCTCGAGCACAGCGTGATCCCATTTTTGTTACGCGGTGTCAACTTGTTGGGTATTGATTCGGTCATGTGTCCGTATGACAAACGTATGTCCGCATGGACGCGTGTGCAAAAAACACTGCCGATGGAGCGACTAGAATCGATGATTGTCGCTGCTGCTCTCTCGGATGTGCCACGATTGGCGATAGATATCGTCAAGGGTCAGGTGCGGGGTCGAGTGGTGGTGGATGTCAACGCAGCCTAATGATCGAGGGATGAGATGAGGAGTGTGTCGCGGCTATGAAGATTGCAGTGCTTGAGACCTTTACGAATGAGTTCGTGTGTTTTGTCAAAGTCACCACGGACACCGGTCATATCGGCTTTGGTCAGACCTCGACCTATCATGCAGATATCACTGCGACCATTTTTCATCGCCAAGTGGCACCGTGGGCATTGGGTGCGGATGCCACGGATATCAGTGGACTGCTCGCGCGTATTCAAGAGCGTGAACATAAATTTCCGGGAAGCTATCGGTGTCGAGCGCTTGCCGGCTTAGATACCGCACTGTGGGATCTGCGTGGCCGTCTTGAGGGCAAGCCGGTGGTGACGCTGTTGGGTGGCAAGCCAGGCAAGCTTCGCGCCTACGCCTCGTCAATGAAGCGCGATATCACACCCAAAGCAGAGGCTGCGCGCTTGGTGGCACTCAGAGACCAATTTGGCTTTGATGCGTTTAAGTGGCGCGTGGGTGCTGAGTGCGGTCGTGACATCGATGAGTGGCCAGGTCGCACCGAGGAGATTATCCCCACGGTGTCACGCGCCTTAGGCGATGGCATGGCGAAGCTCGTCGATGGCAACAGTGGCTTCTCGCCCAAGCGTGCCATTGAAGTCGGTCATCAATTGCAGGATGAGGGCATCGGTCATTTTGAGGAGCCATGTCCGTACTGGGAGTTTGAACAAACCAAGCAAGTGACCGATGCGCTCGCGCTCGATGTCACCGGTGGTGAGCAGGATTGGGACTTGGCCACTTGGCGACGCATGATCGATCAGCGCGTGGTGGATATCGTGCAACCCGATGTGATGTATATGGGCGGCCTATGTCGCACCTTGGAAGTGGCGCGTCTGGCGGCGGAGGCGGGGTTGCCGTGTACACCGCACGCCGCCAACTTGTCTTTGGTGACCATGTGCACGATGCATTTGTTGGGCGCGATTCCAAACGCCGGCCAGTATTTGGAGTTGTCGATTGAGGGGGCAGATTATTACCCTTGGCAGGAAGGTCTGTTTCTGGGGGATCCGTATGCCGTCAGTGACGGCAAAGTGACCATTCCGGACCTGCCAGGTTGGGGGGTCGAGATCAACCCCGATTGGTTGAGCCGCGCCGCCTATCAGCGCAGTCAGTGGGTGGCCTGAGGAATCGAAGCGAAGGCGTGGCCACTCGGGTATTGTCCGGCAGACCGATGACTTAGCCGTGAGCGTGCCGTGGCCCAAAGCGCAACTGTGTATACCTTTGAGATCAGCCTGAATGACGCTGATCGCGGTGTCTATGAAGCGCTCGAGTTTAGGGTCGCGCGCCACCCATCCGAATCCGAGGAGTACCTGCTCACACGGGTGCTGGCGTATTGTCTTGAATACACCGAAGGCTTGGCCTTCTCCAAGGGCTTATCCGAACCAGATGTGCCGGCCTTACTGATCACGGATCTCACCGGCCTTACCCGAGGCTGGATCGAGATCGGCTTACCTGAGCCTGCACGCCTTCATACAGCCGCCAAAGCAACGCCGCGGGTGGTGGTGTACGCGCACAAAGAGGTCGGTGCTTGGCTGGCCCGTTTAAGCCAAGCGACGATCCATCGACTGGATCACATAGAGATCTTTGCCATCGATCGCGAGTTCTTGGCTTCCTTGGCGCAGCAGTTGGCGCGACGGATGACCTTTGATCTAACGGTGAGCGAAGGCATGCTGTTTGTGACCCTCGGGGCTGTGTCCTTAAGTGGTGCTGTGACGCGGCAACAGGTCGTGAGGTCTGGCGCGCGCTAAGGCGCCTGTTTAGGGTGTGTTGAGGGGACGCTCGATGTGGGAAATTGCGCATTGACGGTTCTTTGGGCGAATGCTTTGATGGATTTTAATCAGCCGTTCGGATCGGCCCTGTGGAGTCCCAGTGATGTACGAATATAGAGCGCCCCGGCGTGAGTTGAGCTTTGTCCTGCACGAGGTGTTGGAGGTGGAGGCTGTGCTTGCGGCCTTGGGTCGCGGTGAAGTCAACCGATCATTGATTGACGAGATCATTGAAGAGAGCGCTAAATTCTCCGAGCAGGTGCTGTCCCCGTTGAACTGGCAGGGTGATCGTGAGCCACCGCAGTGCGTGCAAGGCGTGGTCACCGCACCCGCTGCTTTTAAGAGCGCCTACCAGCAGTATCGTCAGGACGGCTGGCCAACCATGGCGGGACCTGCCGAGTATGGCGGGCAGGCCTTGCCGTCTTTGGCGCATGTGCCGGTGGGTGAGTTGCTGTGCAGTGCCGCCATGGCTTGGCGCATGGCCAGTGGTTTATCGGAAGGCGCAGTGTTGGCCTTATCCAAACACGGCAGTGACGTTTTAAAGAGCGCTTACTTGCCGAAGCTCATCTCGGGTGAGTGGGCGGCCACGATGTGTCTGACCGAGCCACAGGCCGGCACCGATCTGTCGATCTTAAAGACGCGTGCGGAGCCTGCGGCCGATGGCAGTTACCGGCTCACCGGCACTAAGATTTACATCAGTTGGGGTGAGCACGATCTCACCGAGAACATCATCCATCTGGTGCTCGCGCGGATGCCGGATGCACCGGCTGGTGTCAAAGGCATTAGTTTGTTCTTGGTGCCTAAGCGTTTAGATGGCAAGGCCAATGGGGTGAGTTGCTTATCGATCGAGCACAAGATGGGTATTCATGGCTCACCCACGTGTGTGATGAGCTTTGAGCAAGCCACTGGATTTTTGATTGATAAGCCTGGTGGCGGCTTGGCGTGCATGTTCACCATGATGAATCAAGCCCGCTTAGGGGTGGGTTTGCAAGGCTTAGGTTTAAGCGAACGCGCGCTGCAGGCGGCGACCCATTATGCGTTAGAGCGCCTGCAAGGGCGCGCATCGCATGGTGCTGAACAGCCCAATCAGAATGCAGATCCGATTGTCGTGCATGCGGATGTGCGGCGCATGCTGATGACCATTAAATCGCAGACCGAGGCGCAGCGTCTGTTGGTCTATTACACCTATCTCTTGGAAGACACGCTGACCTTCTCCTCCGATGCCAAGACGCGCGAGGGCGCGGCACTACTGGCTAGCCTGTTGGTGCCGATTGTCAAAGCGAATCTAACCGACGCCGCTTTTGAGCACGCGAGTCTTGCGCTGCAAGTACACGGTGGCTCCGGCTTCATTCGCGACACCGGTGTAGAGCAGTATGTGCGTGATGCGCGCATCACCATGATCTATGAGGGGACCAATGGGATTCAGGCGCTCGATTTGCTGGGTCGTAAGGTGCTGATGAATGGTGGCGCGGCCGTTCAGTTAATGATCAAGACCATCCAAAACAGTCTGCCGAGCGAGTTACCCCAGCAGGTGCAGCCGTGGGCGGCCGCGTTGGCGACCCAGCTGGCCCAATGGGGGGAACTGACCGCGCTGGTCGGTGGCCGGGTTCGGCAGGATTCGGAGGAGCTCGGGGCGGTGGCGGTCGATTATCTGCAGTATTGCGCTTGCCTGTTATTGGGGTGGTGTTGGGTGCGGATGGCCATCGTGGCAGCGAGGCAGGTGAGCGCAGGCAGTGCGGAGGCGCCTTATTATCAGGCGAAGCTGGCAGCGGCCGCTTTTTACTTCGAGCGGCTGTGGCCTAAACACCTGTCCTTGGCCGCAGGGATTCGGGCGGGTGGGTCCAGTCTGCCTAGGCTCACATCCGAGCAATGGAGCGCCTAGGGAGGCATTGCATCTGGGCCTCGCTCGTTTCATGATCGGGGTGTGAGGGCGGCGCTCAGTGGGCTGCCGGTAGGACAAAAAAAGGGGTCTATTTATGCGTATCTGTTCGCGCCAGATGGCGGGCTTTCTGGCCTTATTGGCTTTAAGTGTGGGGGCGTCTTTCGCCGCCTATGCCGACGATGCCAAGCCGCACGCCGATGACCAATGTGCTGCGAAATGCGATGCGGAGGCGGATAAGTGCACGCAACATGCCGGCAAAGACAGCAGCAAACAGCGCGAGTGCGATACCGCTTACGACATGTGCTTGAAACAGTGCAGCTAATCATCGGTGCCTTGACGTAGGCATCCGGTAGGGGTGGCGTGGGTTTCCGCAGGCTTTGATGCCCGCAACTCAAAAAGGCAGTTGCAGTCCGCCCTTTTTTCTGTATAGTTCGGTCACTTCGTAACCACGAAATATCTCAGATCTTATTGATCTGAATAGCATTTTTTAGGCGGCCGGGTCATGAGCGAACGCGACGAAGAGCACTTTGAACTCGATGAAGAGTTCCTCTCCGATGCTGAGGCGGAGGAGCCGGACTACGACCGGATCATTGAGCGTGTCGATCGCAAGAAGCCACCGCCTGGTAAGAAAGGCAAAGCAGCTTGGAGCAAGCTCGAGGACGTGTTAGCGGAGCGTCGCCTTAAACGCGAGCTGGAAGACTTCGAAAACGACTTGTAAGTCCGCTCGATCCCTCGAGTGATTGGCAAGTTCTGGTGTAGGCCTACCGTTTCTTTTTAGCTCATCCATGTCTAACCCTCGCGCTCCCTTTGTTGTGCTTAAGTTTGGCGGCACCAGTGTGTCTTCAGTGGCCAACTGGGGGCATATTCGTGATGTGTTGCTGCGTCGGTTGGCGGATGGCTTGCAACCGGTGGTGGTGCACTCAGCGCTCAGTGGCGTGACTGATTTGCTCGACAGCTTGCTAGCCCGAGCAGTGACCGGCGAGCACACATCGACTTTACGTGCCTTAACGGAACGACATCGTGCGCTTTGCGACGAGTTGGGCATTGCTTTGCCTCTGCCTGTGCAAGTGATCTTGGATGAACTAGCGAGTTTGGCGCTAAGAGTCGCTGCCTGTGGACAAGTGGATGATCTGACGCGCGCGCAAGCGATGGCGACGGGTGAGTTGATGGCAACCCAAGTGGGGGCTGCGTGGCTTAGAGCGCAGGGCCTTCAGGTGGACTGGCTCGATGCGCGTGGTGTGTTGATCGCAGAGGATCGTCCAAGCGCCAAAGCGCGCGCCAGTCTGTTGTCAGCGACCTGTGATTTCACACCCGATCAAGCCTTGCAGGCGCTGTGTGATCGGCCAGGCCATATTGTATTAAGCCAAGGCTTTATTGCGGCTGATCGTCAGGGTCGCACCGTGCTATTGGGTCGTGGCGGCTCAGATACCTCTGGCAGTTATTTCGCTGCCAAATTATCGGCTGTGCGTCTTGAGATTTGGACGGACGTGCCTGGCATGTTTAGCGCCAATCCCAAAGCCTTGCCGCAGGCGCGATTGCTTCGTCAGTTGCATTACGATGAGGCGCAAGAGATCGCCTCCAGTGGCGCTAAGGTGTTGCACCCGCGCTGTCTGTTGCCGGTCAAGCAATATGGTATCCCCTTGTTTGTCTATGCCACACAGACGCCGTGGCTTGAGGGTACGCACATCAGTGCGCAGCCAGCCGGCGGGCATGCCGCACAAGTGAAGGCGATTGCTTTGAAGAAAGGCATTACCTTGATCTCGATGGATAGCCCGGGCATGTGGCATCAGGTGGGATTTTTAGCCGATGTCTTCCAAGTCTTCAAAGAGCAAGGGCTGTCGGTTGACTTGGTCTCCACCTCTGAAACCAACGTGACGGTCACCTTGGATCCTGCTGCCAACGCGCTGGATGAGGTGGCGGTCAACGCGCTGGTGACCGCGCTCATGCCGCTGTGTCGCGCGGAGGTCATTGGTCCGTGCGCTGCACTGTCATTGGTTGGTCGTAATATTCGCGGGATCTTGCACGAGTTAGGGGATGCGCTGGCGCTGTTTGAGGAAGAGCGTATCTACCTATTGAGCCAGGCAGCGAACGATCTGAACTTCACGCTGGTCATCAACGAAGATCAGGGCGATCGTCTGGTTGAGCAGTTGCATGAATTGCTGATTCGCGCAGCCGACAATGATGTGGTCTTAGGTCCCACCTGGGAGGCTCTGCAGGGCCCTGTGGTCACACCGATCGCCATGACTCCTTGGTGGCAGTCACAGCGAAGCGCTGTGTTGACTGCACTCGGTGAGCGGGATGCGGCTTACATTTATGATTTGACCTCCGTGCAAAGCGCCGCACGTGAGCTTACGTCGCTGTCGGCAGTTGATGAAGTGCATTTCGCCATGAAAGCGAATTCCAATCCGCAGGTGCTTGCGACCTTGGCGGCTGCCGGTGTGGGTTTTGATTGCGTCTCTCAAGGCGAGATTGAGCGCGTCTTGTCGGTGTTACCAACGATTGATCGCAAGCATATTTTGTTCACGCCTAACTTTGCGCCACAGCATGAGTATGCTTGGGCGTTACAGCAGGGTGTGACGGTCACGCTGGATAATCTGCATCCTTTGCGTGAGTGGCCGACGCTTTTCAAGGGCGCTCAGGTCTTTGTGCGTATCGATACCGGTCGCGGCTATGGCCATCACCGTCATGTGCGCACCGCCGGCATTCACGCCAAGTTTGGTGTGCCACTCTTTGAGATGGACGAGTTGGCGCGCCTGTTGGATGTCGCAGGTGCCACCGTGATTGGGCTACATGCGCACACCGGCAGCGGTATTTTTCAGATTGATATGTGGGCGCAGGTAGCAGAGCAGTTGCAGGCGGTGGCGCAGCAGTTCCCCAGTGTCCGTTATCTTGATTTGGGTGGCGGCTTTGGTGTGCCTGATCAGGTCAGTCGAGCGCCGATTGATTTGGCCGCGCTTAATCAGGTTTTGTTGGCTTTTAAGGCGCGTCATCCTCAGTATGCGTTGTGGCTCGAGCCTGGTCGCTACTTGGTGGCGCAGGCCGGCGTACTGGTGGCGCGCGTCACGCAGCTGAAGGGCAAGGGCGAGAAGCAATATCTCGGTCTTGCCACGGGGATGAACTCGTTGATTCGACCAGCCTTGTATGGCGCCCACCATGATGTCTTTAATCTCACACGACTAGAGACACCGGCAGATACCGTTTATGACGTGGTGGGGCCCATCTGTGAATCAGCCGATGTGCTGGCCCACGAACGTCTGCTCCCGCGCTCTGAAGAGGGTGATGTCGTTTTAATTGCGACCGCCGGTGCTTATGGTTACAGCATGGCTTCGCGCTACAACCTGCGTGAGCCAGCGGACGAGTTATGCCTAAGCGTGGGCGCTCATCCGAGCGCGGTCTCGCCATGAAGTTGGGGATCGTAGGCTATCGTGGCATGGTCGGTTCCGTGTTGATGGGGCGCATGCGAGCCGAGCAGGACTTCAAGCTTTTTCAGACGACTTTTTTTAGCACAAGCCAAGCAGGGCAGGCCGCACCGACGGTGGTGTCTGGTCAGGTGCTGTTGGCCGATGCACTCGATGTGTCCCAATTGGCGGCCATGGATGTGATCCTGTCAGCGCAGGGAGGCGATTACACATCGCTTGTGCATCCGAAGTTGCGCGCCGCCGGTTGGACAGGCTACTGGATTGATGCGGCCTCCACACTACGCATGCAAGGCAGTGCA
The DNA here is from genome assembly GCA_903929455.1 of uncultured Pseudomonadota bacterium. GTDB lineage: Bacteria > Pseudomonadota > Gammaproteobacteria > Steroidobacterales > Steroidobacteraceae > CAIKZZ01. Next base: position 14,010 of record CAIYVA010000158.1, read on the forward strand.
GTGATTGTGCTTGATCCGGTGAATGGTGCGGCCATCCAGCAGGCCTTGGATCGGGGTGTCCGGGATCTGATTGGTGGTAACTGTACGGTGTCTTTGATGCTGATGGCCTTAGCTGGCCTCTTTAAGCAGGATCTGATCGAGTGGGCGACAGCCATGACGTACCAGGCAGCCTCCGGCGCGGGTGCCGCTCAGATGCGTGAGCTACTGGCGCAAATGGGTGTCGTGCATGCGTCGGTGGCCAGTCAGTTGGCGGATCCGGCCAGCGCCATCCTAGACATTGATCAGGCGGTGAGTGCGTGTCTACGCAGTGAGCGCCTGCCGACTCAGGCTTTTGGTACGCCCTTGGCCGGCAACTTGATTCCGTGGATCGATAAAGACCTGGGTAACGGCCAAAGCCGCGAGGAGTGGAAGGGTGCTGCCGAGACCAATAAGATTTTAGGGCTTGCACCCAATACGATTCCCATTGAAGGTCTGTGCGTGCGTGTCGGTGCGATGCGCTGTCACAGCCAAGCACTGACCATTAAGTTAAAAACACCCGTGCCACTGGCTGAGGTGGAGTCCCTCATTCGCGAGGCGCATGCTTGGGTGCGCGTCGTTCCCAATGAGCGTGAGGCATCCATCCGTGAGTTAGCGCCGGCCGCTGTGTCCGGTGCGCTCATGGTACCGATAGGGCGCCTGCGTAGCCTATCAATGGGTGATGACTACTTAACCGCCTTTACCGTGGGTGATCAGTTGCTATGGGGTGCGGCGGAGCCATTGCGACGTGTGCTGCGCTTACTGAAGGCGCGTCAGGCTTAAAGGCCAACGACTAGTTAGGCTTCGCTGGGTCAGTGAGGCGAGCCTGGTGGCGCACTGCTAAGGCATCGACCACCTGAGCGAAACGAAGGCCACGGGCGCGCAGTAACACCAATAGATGAAAGACGAGATCTGCGCTCTCGGAGACAACCGCCGCATCGTTAGGCGTGACCGCGGCGAGTGCCACCTCCAAACCTTCTTCGCCCACTTTTTGTGCCATGCGCGCCATCCCCTGTGCGCCGAGTGTTGCGGTATAGCTGGTGGGCGGTGTCTCTCCTAGGCGCGTGTCGATCACAGACTCTAGGTGTGTGATGAAGTGAGTGGTTGCACTCGGCGCCTGTCCCTGGAAGCAGTCCTTGTCGCCGGTATGACAGACGGGGCCCGCGGGCTTAGCCGTAATGAGTAAAGTGTCTTGATCGCAATCGACTTGAATATCGATCACTTTTAAGCGGTGACCGGAGGTCTCGCCCTTGGTCCACAAGCGCTTGCGCGTGCGGCTAAAAAACGTCACTTGACCGCTCTCGATGGTTTGCGTGAGTGCCTCCGCATTCATATAACCCAACATCAGTACGCGAAGACTCTCGGCGTCTTGAATGATCGCGGGGATTAAGCCTTGACCCTTATCCCAATTAAGGTTTGCTCGTGGATCGTTCATCATGGTCTGATCTCTATGCCGGATTGAATTAACTGTGCTTTAAGGTGTTGGATGTCGATCGCGCCTGAGTGAAAAACACTGGCTGCCAGCGCGCCATCGACCTGTGCTTCGCGAAACACATCGGCAAAGTGGGCGATGGTGCCTGCGCCACCGGAGGCGATCAGTGGTACCGAACACACCGCTCGCGCTGCTGTCAGTTGGCGCAGATCAAAGCCCGTGCGGACCCCATCGTGGCTCATGCAGTTCAAAACAATTTCGCCGGCGCCGCGTGCGATCGCTTCTTGCATCCACGCTAGGGTGTCACGGCCCGTGTGGCGTGTGCGGGTCGGGTCACCGGTGAATTGGTGCACGCGATAGGTGCGTCCCTGAGGGGTATCTAGGGTATCGCTATCAATGCCCACGACCACACACTGCGAGCCAAA
>CAIYVA010000159.1 GCA_903929455.1 uncultured Pseudomonadota bacterium
AGCTCGCGCCTCGTTAAGCGCTGTGCACTCGGCCGATACCCTGCAGGGCTTTGTCTTCGAGCAATTCGCCGTACGAGGCTATTTGGTTCGCTTAGACGCCTCATGGCGTGCGCTCATTGAGCACCACAGCTATCCCGAACCCGTTCGGCAGACCTTAGGTGAGGGCGTGGCGGCTACGCTTTTGTTGGCGGCTACCTTAAAATTCGACGGCCAGCTGATATTGCAGGTGCAAGGCCCAGGCCCGATGCACTTAATGGTCATTCAAACCACCTCGCGCTTTGGTGTGCGTGGCGTCGCGCGTTTTCGCTCGGATGCGCCGACTCAAGACTTAGGCCTTAAAGGTCTATCCGGCGATGGGCAGTTAACGGTGACCGTTGAGAATCAGGATCGATCGTCCCGCTATCAAGGGGTGGTGCCGCTCATTGGTGAGCGATTCACCGAGTGTTTTGAAGCCTACTTTGAGCGCTCTGAGCAGTTGCCGACCCGCCTGTGGTTGACTGCAACCGAGCAAGGGGTCGCCGGATTGTTGTTGCAGCGTTTGCCCAGTGGCGCCAGTGCATCGACGGCTGAGCTTGAGCACGCCGTGTCCTTAGGCGATGAGGATTGGAATCGGGTAGTGACGCTGGCTGAAACAGTCACACCGACTGAACTGGTGGAATTGTCACCTGAAGAGCTGTTGTGGCGTCTCTTCAATGAGGAGCAGGTGCGCCTATTTGATGCATCGCCCGTGTTTTTCCAGTGCGCGTGTTCGCGTGAGCGGGTGAGCGGTATTTTGCGTGCGCTTGGTGAGGCGGAGGTGCGAGACATCCTGGCTGAGCAGGGTGGCGTTGAGGTGCGTTGCGAGTTCTGTAATCGCTTGTGGCGATACGATCCGGTGGACGCACTCGGTATTTTTCTGGCCGATGAGGCGCTGTCGCCGCCGAAACTACTGCAGTGAGTTGTGCGCGTTCGGCTCTAGAATGCGCAGATAGCGCGTGCCGCCTAGGGCAGTCATCTGCTCACTGATGGCATCCGCGCGTCGCGCCACATAGGCGCTTGGGCGTTCGGCATGTAGCTTCTTTGGATTGGGCAGTACCGCCGCAAGCAAGGCCGCTTGTGCTTGCGTTAAGGCTGCGGCGTCCGTATGAAAGAGGCGTGGGGCGGCTGCGCCTACGCCGTAGATGCCGGGACCAAACTCGGCAATGTTCAGATAGATCTCGAGGATGCGTCGCTTGGACCAGCAGGCCTCAATGGCTGCTGTGAGATAGACTTCGATGCCCTTGCGCACAAAACTGGGTCCCGACCATAAGAAAAGATTCTTAGCGACTTGCTGCGTGATCGTACTGGCACCACGTAGCCGCTTACCTTGCTCCCTTTCTTTGACGGCTTGATCAATGGCATCAAAGTCGAAGCCAGAATGCACCGCAAACTTTTGGTCTTCGGACGCGATGACCGCCAGTTTGGCGTAGTGAGAGATGCGCGCATACGGCACGAAGCGGTGATCCGCGTGCCACTTGAAATCACCCCTAAGCCAAGCACTCACCGTGCTCTCGATGATAAACGCCGTGGTGGGTGGTGCGACAAAGCGCAGCGTAATGATGCTGCCAAGGGTGATGGCGAAAAATAAGCCAATCACCCATAGCAGCAGGTTTCTAACAAAGCGCACGGCATGGAGGAGTGTCGCCATGCGCAGACCATTAGCCGTCAATCACCGTGACAGCGGATACCAAGACAGGCTCCTTGGGCACATCTTCATGGCCGCCTTTGGGTCCTGTGCTGACCGCTGCAATCTTATCGACCACTGACATGCCATCGGCTACGTAAGCGAAGACCGCGTAACCCGCATTGCCCGGACCTGGGTCTAGAAAGGCATTGTCTTTGAGGTTGACGAAAAACTGTGAGGTCGCGCTATTGGGGTCGTTGGTACGGGCCATCGACAAGGTGCCGCGACGATTTTTAAGGCCGTTGGAGGACTCATTTTTAATCGGGTCGCGTGTTTTTTTCTGACTCATGTCCGGGGTCATGCCGCCACCTTGGATCACGAAGTTTGGGATCACTCGGTGAAAAATGGTGCCATCAAAGTGCTTGGAGGTAACGTACTCCAAGAAGTTCTGACAGGTAATCGGGGCTTCAGCTGAGTTCAGTTCAATGCTGAAGTCGCCCAATGAGGTTTCAAATTTAATCATCGCCTTTCTCCATTGGCCAAAGACAGTGGCCGCCTGTGCCTATTCTAATCAGCCTTGATGCCTGATGTGACACGTTCGAGGCCTGCTAAGTCACGATGGGTGGTGACGGCGCTAAAGCCGGCGTCGCTCAGCAGTTGACGAACCGCCGCCCCTTGTTCGAAACCGTGCTCAAGATAGAGCGCACCCATCGGCTTTAGGTGGGTCGGTGCGGTGTGAGCGATGTGCGCTAAATCCTCAAGCCCTGAGGGGCCAGACACCAGTGCGCCGCGTGGCTCAAAGCCCAGTTCTGGTGTCTCAAGGTGGCGGTCCTGCGCACCGAGGTAAGGTGGATTGGAGACCATCACATCGTACTGACGCCCCGGCACTGCCCGCAGCCAGGAACCCAGGTGTAGGTGCACATGAGAAAATCCCAGTTGCGCCCGATTAAGCTCGGCAATCTGTAAAGCGGCGGCACTGGCATCCGTCAGATCAATCGTTGCATCCCCTCGCTCACTGGCGATGGCAAGACCCACGGCGCCACTGCCGGTGCCCAAATCCAGCACGCTGGGTGCGTGTTTGCTCCTCAGTGAGCTGAGGGCAAGCTCGACCAGTAACTCGGTTTCAGGTCTCGGTACCATTACCGCGGGAGTGACGCGCAAGGTGAGCGTCCAAAAATCCCAGGAACCCATTAAGTAGGCGACAGGTTCGCCTAGCGCGCGACGCGCAATGAGCGCGTCAAAGTCGCTGATCTTTTGCGGGCTCAGTGCGATCGATGTCTGAGTTCTCAGCTGCTGGCGATCGCAATCAAGGACATGTGCTAACAGCAGTTCCGCATCAAGACGCGGAGAATCGCTGGTCGCCTCCAGTGCGTCCGCACCATGGGCGAGTGCGCTTTCGATCATTCAAGTTCAGCCAGCTGCTCTGCTTCAAACTCCCGAGCCAGTGGCGCTAATACAGAGTCGAGATCACCCGTCATGATGTGATCGAGCTTGTAGAGGGTGAGTTCCACTCGATGATCGGTGAGTCGTCCTTGCGGGAAGTTATAGGTGCGGATGCGCTCCGATCGATCGCCCGTGCCCACTTGTAGCTTACGCGTAGCTGCTTGTTGCGACTGTTGGCGTTCACGCTCTCCCGCCAATAGCTTGGCCTTGAGTAGTGACATGGCGCGCGAGCGGTTTTTGTGTTGTGAGCGCTCTTCCTGACAGGCCACCACAATGCCGGTGGGGATATGCG
>CAIYVA010000160.1 GCA_903929455.1 uncultured Pseudomonadota bacterium
GACGGAGGTGGTGGCGGTGGATCAGGCCGCGGCCGCCCACGAGCGCCTGTTCGTGGTGGACAGTATGGCCGGTCAGGATGCGATTCACGCCGCACGCGCTTTTAATGATGCCTTAGATCTAACCGGCATTATTTTGACCAAAGCCGATGGCGATGCGCGTGGGGGCGCCGCCTTGTCCGTGCGTCAAGTGACGGGTAAACCGATCTTGTTCCTAGGGACCGGGGAGAAAGTCGAGGCGCTCGAGGTGTTTCACCCTGAGCGGGTCGCGTCGCGCATTCTGGGTATGGGGGATGTGCTCTCGTTGGTTGAGCAGGTCGAGCGCGATCTGGATCGCACGCAAGCGGAAAAGCTCGCCAAAAAGATACAAAAAGGGCGGGGGTTTGACTTTAATGACCTGCGCGATCAGATGCTGCAACTGCAGAAAATGGGTGGCATGGGGGCTTTACTGGATAAATTACCAGGTAAGCTGGCGCAGGCGGCCACCCAAGCCCCGGGCGTGTTTGAGGACAAGCAGGTGAGGCGGCAAATAGCCATCATTAACTCAATGACCGTGGCCGAGCGGCGTAAGCCCGAATTGATCGATGGCTCACGAAAGCGGCGGATTGCCAATGGTTCTGGCGTTCAGGTGCAGGACGTCAATCGCCTCATGAAGCAGTTTTTGCAGATGCAAAAGGTGATGAAGCAGTTCTCGAAGGGCGGAATCAAGGGTCTGATGCGTACCTTAGGGGGGCGAATGCCCCCCGGTTTTAGCCCCTAGCGTAAACGCAATCAATTCAGTAGAATGCGCGGCTCTTTGGTGGGTCGTCGCAGGGCGGTCCGCACGCATTTTTAACCAGTTGTAGGAAGTCCAGACGATGGTCACGATTCGCTTGACGCGCCGCGGCGGAAAGAAGGAGCCCTTCTATCACGTCGTCGTTACTGATAGTCGCAAGCGCCAAGGCGGCACTGCCTTGGAGTCCGTCGGGTTTTACAACCCGGTCGCTCGTGGCAAAGAGACGGTTCTTCGTCTTGATATCGCCAAAATTGATGCTTGGCTGAAGACAGGTGCCAAGGCGTCTGATCGAGTGGCCGCGCTCGTCAAGGAGTACCGAGCACAGGCGGGGGCGCCGGTCGCCGCCTGACCCAGGCTTCGGCCATGGCCTCGGATCGAATGGTGGTGCTTGGTCGCCTAGGAGCCCCTTGGGGGGTGAAAGGCGGCTTGAAAGTGGAGTCCTATACGGATCCTCCCACCGGGTTGTTGAATTATCCCGTCTGGTACGTGGGCTCCACGGCCAGAGGCTGGGAGAGAATGACGGTTAAGACGGGACGGGCGCACGGCGGCCGGTCGACGTTGGTAGTGCAACTTGAGGGGGTGGACTCGCCGGAGGCGGCGCGATTGTTCACCGAGCGAGAGATCGCTCAGCCGCGCTCGGCCATGCCAGAGCCTGCCGCAGGTGAGTACTACTGGGAAGATTTGATGGGCTGTCGGGTGTATTTGCTCGACGGACGGGAACTGGGAGTGGTAAGCCACTTTTTGGAGTTTCCGGCGAATCCGGTGATGGTGGTGAAAGCAGGCGAGCAGGAGCATTGGCTGCCGCTGGTGGCGCCCCACTTGAAACAGGTTGATCTCGGTGAACGCCGCGTGGTGGTCGACTGGGAACCGGAGAGCTAACCGTGACCCGTGAGTCGCTTTTGGCTATCGAGATGGTCACGTTGTTTCCAGAGGTCGTGCGAACGGCACTGGGAATGGGGGTGGTGGGACGGGCGCTTGAGCGCGGTCTGGTGCGGGTGGGGACTGAGGACCCACGGGCACACACCTACGATGTGCACCGCTCAGTGGATGATCGCCCGTATGGCGGTGGTCCTGGGATGGTGATGACAGTGGAGCCGTTGGCAGCGGCGATTGCGGCAGCTGCCGCGCGCTTGCCGGCGGGTAGCCCACGGATTTATCTGTCGGCGCAGGGGCGTCGTTTTGATCAAGCAGCGGCACGGCGACTAGCCGGGTTGCCAGGGTTTTTGCTGCTGGCTGGACGCTACGAAGGCGTCGACGAGCGGTTGATAGCAGAATCGATCGATGAAGAGTGGTCGATCGGGGATTATGTATTGTCGGGTGGTGAGTTAGCGGGTCTAGTGGTCATTGACGCGACGGTGCGCTTGTTGCCCGGTGTGTTAGGTGATGCAGAGTCGGCGGTTCAAGAGTCTTTTGCTGCGGAGTCAGGGTGGCTAGATTGGCCGCACTACACGAGGCCTGAGACGTGGCATGGACGGTCTGTGCCGGAAGCGCTTCGCAGTGGCGATCATGCGTTGATCCGGCGCTGGCGGCTCAAACAGTCGCTAGGGCGGACGTTTGAGCGACGACCGGATTTGCTGGCTGAGAAACAGTTGAATAGCGAGGAGCAACGGCTCCTAGATGAGTATCGAGAGGAACGGAAATTATGAAGAACCTAATTATTCAGGCCCTTGAGAAGCGGCAGACCGGCCGTGTGATTCCGGAGTTTGGTCCGGGAGACACTGTTGTCGTCGAAGTGAAGGTGAAGGAAGGCGAGCGCGAGCGCGTGCAGGCCTACGAGGGTGTGGTGATCGCGCGTCGTAATCGCGGTCTTAATTCCTCGTTCACCGTGCGTAAAATCTCTCACGGTGAAGGGGTTGAGCGCGTGTTCCAGACCTACAGCCCGGCCTTAGGCGCCATCAGCGTGAAGCGTCGCGGTAAAGTGCGTCGCGCCAAGCTGTATTTCTTGCGTGAGCGTTCGGGTAAGTCGGCGCGAATCGAAGAACGTATCTGAGGATGCGCGCCTTAGGGCGCGATCTGTCTAGAACGATCACCGGGGCCAATGTGGAGAGATCCACTTGGCCCCGTTGTCGTTTTGGCTTAGCTCATTGTGTCGCGATGGGCAATGCTTGCTAGGGTGTGGATGTGGTGAGAACTAGGTCAACTGAATCAGGTCAACTTAAGGGTCCTTAGGACCATCTTGGAGTACTCATGGTCGGTCGGGTGTTTCGTGCGATAGGGCGGGTGCTGGACGGTTTACGCAAGGCCTTAACTCTTTTGTTGCTGCTGGTGATCGTGACCGTGGTGCTCGTGGCCTTACATCACAGTGTGCCGGTCGTGCCGAATAAAGCCGCTCTGGTGGTGCGCTTGGAAGGTGCGTTGGTAGAGCAGTTGACTGACAGTCCATTGAGTCTGTCGATGGGGCTTGTGAATGACTCGCAGGAACATGAAACCCTGGTGCGTGATGTGGTCGAGTCGCTGCAATTGGCCGCTAAAGATCCCCGCATTGCGCTTGCGGTGCTAGACACGCATCAGTTGAGTGGCGGCGGGATCACTAAGTTACGCGTGATTGCGCAAGCCATCGCTGACTTTAAGAAAAGTGGCAAAAAAGTGTACGCCTTTGGTCGATACGCTAGTCAGGAACAGTATTACTTGATGGCGCAGGCCGATGAGGTGTACCTAGAGCCATCAGGGGTGGTGGAAATCTCGGGTTACGCGGCCTACGGATTGTATTTTCATGATGCGCTTGAGCGTTTGGGTGTGCAGGTCAACGTCTTCAAGGTGGGCACGCATAAATCGTTTACCGAGCCGTTTACGCGACAGAGTATGTCGCCAGAGGATCGTGAACAAACGTTGGGCTATATGGTGCCCCTGTGGAATACCTACATGGCGGGTGTGGAAGCGTCGCGCAAATTAGAGCCAGGAACACTCGCGACACTCGTCAAAGAGGCGGTGCCCGCATTGCAGGCGGCGCACGGTGATGACGCTTGGCTAGCCGAGTCGCGTCATCTAATCACTGCGCGCAAAACAAAAATCGAGTTTGAGCAGCAGTTAATTGGTCTGGTGGGTGAGGACAGCAATAGTCACTCGTTTAATGCCATCAGTGACGTTGATTATTTGTTGGTCGCAAAGCCTAAGGCACGCAGTAAGCACCATTCGGCTGATCAAGTCGCTATATTGGTCGCTGCCGGCACTATTTCTGAGGGCGATCGACCTGATGGCGAGATCGGTGGTGACAGCTTTGGTGAATTGTTGCGCCAAGCCCGCTTTGATGACGATGTGAAAGCGGTTGTGCTTAGAATCGACAGTGGTGGTGGCAGCATGATGGCCTCTGAGGCGATTCGCCAAGAGGTCGCGGCGCTACAGGCGAGTGGCAAGCCACTGGTGGCTTCTTTCTCAAGCGTTGCTGCCTCAGGTGGCTACTACATTGCGATGAATGCCGATGAGATCTGGTCGGAGCCAACGACCATCACCGGTTCTATTGGTGTGTTCGGTGTGGTGCCTACCTTTGATAAAACCTTATCTAAGGTGGGTGTCAGTAGTGATGGTGTAGCGACCTCAGCGTTGGCGGGTTCCATGCACTTAGAGCGTAGCCTGTCACCAGAGACCAAAGCCGTGCTGCAGTTGGGGGTCGAGCATGCTTACCATCAATTTGTGAGCGACGTAGCCAAAGCCCGTCATAAGTCGTATGAGGAGATGGAGCCTCTGGCAGAGGGACGTGTCTATATTGGCACGGAGGCCTTGAAGTTAGGTCTGGTGGATCATATCGGTGGTCTCGATGGTGCCGTGAAAGCAGCTGCCGCTCGAGCTCGTTTACAAGAGGGTCAATATGGCATTGACTGGCTGGAGCGCGACTTGAGTTGGCGCGAGACATTGCTTCGTCAGTTGCATGCGGAGGCGTTGCTAACCAGTGTTCGTTCGCATCTGCCGCTCTGGTCGTCCAGTGTGCTCAGTCAGGTCGCGGGCGAGTCTGCTCAGGCGCTTCGTCAACTGAGCGGATTGAATGATCCGCGCCATTTGTATTTGTACTGCGCCTGTGAGCATTTGCCGTGACCGAAACCGACTAAAAGCGGAACTGCGTCACACGGGATTAGCGGATCGGAGTGTTATTTTGTACGCCTAACCCCCACATGGGGGTGCTGCTGGCGACTTCGGGTTGCGCGCAGCGCACCCGATGGTTGTCCAGGAGACAGGCGTGAACACGTATTCGTTGAATTCCTTTGCTAATCGCTATCTGCGCCCGATCTTACTAGGCGGTGTGCTCGCGCTGTTGGGCGCGTGCGGCTCAAACTCAAACAATGTGCAAGTTCGTGTGGTGCAAAATACGCTTCTGATCGGCGCCGGTCTGTCTTTCCAGCCGCAACTCGTGGGTACCCACAGTATCGGTGAGACCATTGCCATCTCTAATCAGGGCACCACGCCGATCATTAATTTGGCGATTGCTGTGACCGGCAGTGACGCGTTCTTCGTGCAGAGCAATAACTGTGGATCAACCCTAGCGATCGGTGGTGCCTGCTTAGTCACGGTGGTGTTCACACCCGTCAGTAACGGTGCGGCCTCTGGTTCGGTGACGTTTGACTACACGGGCGGCACGACGCAATCAGCGTCATTAAATGGTGTTGGTACGTCGCAAAGCGTGTCATTCAATCCAAGTACGTTAACGTTCAATGATCAGTTGCCACCCACCACCAGCGCAATACAGACCATTACGGTCACAAATAACGGCACAGCTCCTTTAAGTAGTGCAACCGTCGTTCTTGCCGGCGCTAACCTATCAGAATTTGCGCAGACCAATGATTGCGGTGTGCAGGTAGCTGTTGGCGGTGTGTGTACCATTAGCGTGACCTTTACACCCGCCGCGCCAGGTGCTGCGCACGCTAGCCTGAGTATCATCAGTTCTGTGCAGAGTGAGCCGATCGCTTCGCCAACCGTGACTTTGTCAGGCAACGGATCACAATTGCTGACCTTGGTATTAAAAGCAGATGGCCAAAATCCGAGCCTTGATTCAACAGTTGGGCAGCGCCATGTGAATGTTGTCCCCTTATCCACTGGCGATACGGCGGTCAGTTACACCTTAAATGGCATAGGACCCGGCAGTGCCTCCAGTTGGTTCTTCTTCGCGAATACGCAGGGATTGGCGATCCGCAGTAGCACAGGTGTCGCTTTGCCGACACGCACATCGGTGGCGTTGGATGCTGCCGCCAGTGACGCCACTACAATCTATAGCGGTGCAGGCGTGCCTTTTGCCAGTGGGTCACAGGCAGTGTTTGCGATGGGACATGCGACCTCAGGTGGCGTCGGCGGCAACGCGGTGCTGATTGATGACGCAGGTGTGGCCACTCCGTTTGGTGGCAATGGTGCCTACGAGACGGCAGCGTGTGCGATTGGTACGGAGGCCTACCTCACCAGCGAGTCAGGCGGTGGCTCAACGGTCACCTATCAGACATCCGGTTTTATAGCGCCACTGAGTGCCAGTCCGATTGCACATGCCGTGGCCTCCAGTCCTTATACGGTCGTCAGCCCCTCGTTGATGACGCATGCATTGGCATGCCAGAACGGCACAACCACCGGTGCTGTCGCCGTGCTTGCGCGCTTGCAGCCAGGGCAGATCGATTTCGATGAGTATGCGGTGGCTGGCAGCGTGTGGACACGTGTCAACAGTGCGGTGACGCTTAACACGGTGCAGGTCGGTAGTGGCACGATCAATGGCGCGACCCTTGCCTTGAACGACACGCAGGGTGTGTTGATCTTTTCAGATGTGGATGGCACGACCAGTGGGTCGTCGCAGCCAAGGCGCCAGCTCTATTACGTTCGTTTCACTTTGACTCTGCCAAACGCAGCGACATCACAGCCGCCAATTACCGCTGGCATTCAACTGATCGATACGGTGCCAGTGGCGCTCACCAGTTCAACATCTTACGAAGGGTTGGATGGGGCAGTGGTCTATAGCGGTACCGGTAGTGATTTTTATATTACGGCTTATCAAGCAGGCAACAGTGCCAGCGGTCAACCGAGCAATACCGCCCAGCGGCTAACGGTTTACGACTTGAACTTTGGGACGGGTGCGGTGACTGCCTATGCCAGTCGTTACCAAGATACCAACTGGACCGGTTCACTGGGTGCTTATCAGCCGAATGAAGCGCCTCATGCGATCAGCATGGGTGTCAGTTGCGATGGCAATGTGTATGTCGGCTCGTCAGTAGATGGCGGTACAGGCCAAGGCCTGCTGCAGCTCTTCCGCTTGCCGGTCAGCGCCAATCACTGCGTGAGATAAGACCGCGTGGGGCAGCGTTTAGCTGCCCCGGGTCGGTCTATTAACGACCCCAGTCGAGAATCACTTTGCCGCTGTGACCTGACGCCATTGTCTCAAAGCCTTGCTGAAAGTCATCCACACCTAATCGATGTGTGATCACCGGACTGATGTCCAAGCCGCTTTGCAGCATGCTCGACATTTTGTACCACGTCTCAAACATCTCGCGTCCGTACACGCCTTTCATCATCAGGCCTTTAAAGATGACCTCGTCCCAATGGATGCCGGTGTCTTCTGGCATGATGCCAAGCAAGGCCACGCTACCGCCATGCTGCATGGTGCGCAGCATTTCACGAAATGCGGAGGGAACCCCAGACATTTCCATACCGATGTCAAAGCCTTCTTCCATACCTAAAGAGGTCATGGTGTGATCGAGTGTCTCGCTACGAATGTCGATGGCGCGTGTCGCACCCATACGTCTGGCAAGCTCTAATCGGTAGGGGTTCACATCGGTAATGACAATGTGCCGCGCACCCGCGTGACGGGCGATGGCGACTGCCATGATGCCAATCGGACCCGCGCCTGTGATTAAGACGTCTTCGCCGACCACATTGAAGGACAGCGCGGTGTGTGTTGCGTTGCCGAATGGATCAAGAATGGAGGCGATGTCGTCGGAAATCGCCGGTGACAGTTTAAATACGTTGGCTGCCGGTAGCGACATGAGTTCGGCAAAGCAGCCTGGGCGGTTGACACCGACGCCCACTGTGTTGCGGCACAGATGACGACGGCCCGCCCGACAGTTTCGACAAAAACCACACGTGATGTGACCTTCGCCCGATACCCGATCCCCAATGGTTAAGCCGCGCACTTCGCTGCCCATATCGACAATCTCGCCACAGTACTCGTGGCCAACAGCCATCGGCACTTTAATGGTGCGCTTGGCCCATTCGTCCCAATGCCAGATGTGCATGTCGGTGCCGCAAATGGCGGTTTTCTTCATGCGGATCATCACATCATTTGGGCCAATGGTCGGTTCCGGGATGTCGGCCATCCAGATGCCTTTTTCGGCTTTGCTTTTAACTAAGGCTTTCATCTGAGTTCCTAAGAGATGAGGCCGAGCTCACGCCCAGCGGTCGTAAAGGCGGCTATGGCTTGATCAAGGTCGGTGCGGCTTAAGGCGGCATTCATCTGTGTGCGAATCCGCGCTTGTCCTTTGGCAACGACGGGAAATGAAAAGGCAATCACATAAATGCCTAGCTCCAACAAGCGGTTGGCCATTTTGCCTGCTAGGGCTGCATCGCCTAGCATGACCGGAATAATCGGATGCTCGCCCGGCACCAAGTTGAAGCCCGCGGCTGTCATACCTTGGCGAAAATGCTGGGCATTTTCATGTAGTTGTTTGCGAAGGGCATCGCCCTCATGGATCAAATCCAGTACACGCAGGGTGGTTGCCGCGATGACTGGTGGGACTGAGTTGGAGAATAGATAGGGGCGTGAGCGCTGTCTCAGCCAGGCAACCGCTGACGCCTTGCCAGCAATATAGCCACCTGACGCGCCGCCTAAGGCTTTGCCCAACGTGCCTGTTAAAAAGTCCACGCGGCCCATAACGCCGGTGTGTTCGTGTGTGCCCCGACCTTGCGGCCCCATGAATCCGGTGGCATGCGAGTCATCGACCGCAACCAAGGCTTGATAACGATCGGCCAAATCACAGATGGCTTTTAGCGGCGCCACGGTGCCATCCATCGAGAACACACCGTCAGTAATAATCAGCCGTGTGCGCGCATCTGCCGTTTGTTGTAAGCAGGCCTCTAGTTCCGCCATGTCGCGATTGGCGTAGCGCGCTTTGCGTGCTTTGCATAGGCGGATGCCGTCAATGATGGAAGCGTGGTTGAGTGAGTCAGAAATCACCGCATCGTCTTCGCTTAGGAGTGTCTCAAATAAGCCGCCATTGGCATCAAAGCAGGACGAGTACAGGATGGTGTCCTCCATACCCAGGAACTGGGAGAGTTTGCTCTCGAGGTCCCGATGAATTTGATGTGTACCGCAGATAAAGCGCACCGAGGCCATACCGTAGCCGTAGCGATCGAGCGCTCGATGTGCTGCTTCGCGCACGCTTGGGTGAGAGGCCAGACCTAAGTAGTTGTTGGCGCAAAGATTAATCACTTCGCGACCATCTTGGCTGCGGATGTGAGCGCCCTGTGGCGATTGCAAAAGGCGCTCGGTTTTAAATAGACCTTGATCGCGGAGATCGGCCAATGAGTCGTTAAGTCGATCGTAGAAAGCCGTGTCCATGGGGTCTGCTCACGAGAAAAAGTGCACCAATTATAGGCGCTCTACAGGCATCATGGGGTAATTGGAATTAGATCAAGTGTGTCCTTATGGCGCGAAAAGCGAGGGCTCGAGTAGACCGGGGGTCCGGATTGGTTACCGCAGAGGGGGTGGCTGAGGCACGTCGACTCGATCGCTGGCTATGGTCTGTGCGTCTTTTTAAAACACGTGGATTGGCCGCGGAGGCGATCGCCGCGGGACGGGTGGAAGTCGGTGGTGTGCGGGCACGGTCCGCTCGTGGCGTGCGGGTAGGTGACCAGTTGAGTGTGACTTTGGAGGGTCGGCAGCGGGTGCTCAATGTCGTGTTACTGCCTGAGCGGCGCGGTCCTGCCGTGGAGGCGCGTGGCTGCTATCAGGAAACCACCGAGAGCCAAGCCAATGGCGTGAGGTGGCAGGCCGCGCAGCGACTGGCCGCCTTGAGCACACCTCATTCCAGTGGACGGCCAGATAAAAAAGAGCGGCGTAGCTTGCGCGCTTTTGCGCGTGAGCTAGGGCGACGCTCGGACAGCGATCGGGGACGTGACGAGTGAATTCACCGCTATGACGGATTCTGTTGCAGATCGCCATCGCCCCCGCACGCCGCCCGTGGCTGCGGATGTGCTTATCGAGCTGATCGATAGACCCGGACGCCCGATCGTATTGATTGAGCGACGGTATGCGCCGCTCGGATATGCGATTCCCGGCGGTTTCGTGGAGGTTGGTGAGTCCGTTGAGCAGGCGGCTGTGCGCGAAGCATTAGAGGAAACGTCGTTGGTTGTTCGCCTGACACGGTTGCTCGGTGTGTATTCGGATCCAGCGCGTGATCCGCGTGGCCATACCGTGGGTATCGTCTATGTGGGGGAGGCGGTGGGCGAGCCCTTAGCCCGGGATGACGCACAGGCTGTACTGGTTGCTGATCCGCGCCAGCCGCCACCCTTGGTGTTTGATCACGCGCGTATTCTTGCCGACTACTGTCGGCAGCGTTTCAGTGCCTGATCAGTGGCCTGTGTGATCGGCGTTTGCTGGCTGGGCGCGACGATGTCGTGCGAAGGATCTAAAGCCGATGACGATGCCGGCGGCAGTCAGCATCCACAGCAGCAACGAGGTGCGTTCTGATGTGTGGCAAAACTCCAAGCTAAGTCCCACTATACCTAACAGAAACCCGACCGATGCCATCGTGAACACGACGCCAGCGACTGACAGTCCGCTGTCTAATAGGATGTGGTGGAGGTGGCTGCGGTCGGGATGGAAAGGGGATTGTCCTTTGGCAAGACGCCGTGTGACTGTCCATACCAAATCAGTCACCGGAATAGAGGTGAGCCACACCATCGTGATGGGATTAGCCACCTTATGTGTGCCTTGGCTGAGGTTGACCAGTAGCCAGACCAGCGTAAATCCAATCAAGGTGCTGCCCGCATCGCCCATGAAGCAGCGAATAGCGCGATTGCCTTTGATGGGGGCGTTAAAGACCAAAAAGCCAGCGATGCTGCCGATCAGCGCGGCAATCAGGAGGGCAGCGGTTAAATGACGAGGCAGGTTGTTCTGTAAAATACTAAAGAGGAGTAAGCACAACGTGGATAAAGACACGCTTGCAGCCAAACCATCCAATCCGTCAAGCATATTAAACGCATTGATTGCGCCTAACACCACGATGGCCGTTGCGAGTATCGCCCAATGATTGGTTAGTATCGGGCCAAAGCCTAGTAGATCGCCGAACGATGTCACTTGAAGGTGTACGGCGAAGAACATCGGTAGCAGAGCTGTGAACTGCACGAGCAGGCGGATCTTATGATCCAATTTAAATCGATCATCAATCATGCCTGTGATGGTGATCAGGCAAGCCGAAAACAAATAATGGCTCATAGGGCCGAAGCCTTGTGGATTGGCGCGTAGTGAAAGCACGGTCCCCAGTAAAATACCAACACCGCCAATGATCGGTATATCGCCGCTGTGCGTTTTGTGTCCACCGGGGTGGTCGAGCAGGCCAATGGCGAGCGCTAGGGGGCGGAGCGCAAAGATGGAGCCGATGGTGACCACGAAGGCACCGATGGCGGCGAGCAGGAGGCTGATCTCATCCATTCATGATCCTTGTCGGCAGCCGCATCCACCCAATCGAGGCAACTGTGACCGAATTTTAGCGTTTTTATTGGCGAAAAACCGATTAAACACGTGAAGAAATGTGCGTTCTATCAGGGTTTTTCCTGATGATTATGCTTGCGCAAACCGCGATTCGCTGATGCGTGCTCGACGGATTAGTCAGCCCGTGCGGGCTTCCAGCGCTCAGTCAGAGTGAAATCCCCACTGCCGACAGTGGCCCATGTCGCTTGGTTGGTGATTAAGGTCACGCAGGTGGCAGGTTCGAGTGTCGGCGCCGTGACTCGGGCGAGCAAATGGCGCGCCAGATCGGTGATGCCAGGGTTGTGGCCTACGATCAGAGCGTGTGTGCACAGATCGGGTAGTTCTTGAATTAAGGCAAGTAAGGTCGCTGACTCTGCCAAGTAAATCCGCGGCTCCAACCAATCAGGGCTCGGTTCTTCACGCAGAGCAAGAGCGATGGCCTGCGCGGTCTCCTGCGTTCGGCTAGCAGGGCTCACGTGCCAGTGACTGGGTCGCAGACTGCGTTTGGCGAGGTGCTTGCCGAGTTCGCGCGCTTCGGCTTGACCGGCTGCTGTTAAGTGTCTGCCGAGATCGCTGTCAGCATCGTGATACGCGGTGGCGGTGGCGTGACGAATCAGGGTGAGTTGCTTCATGGCGTGTACGTAAGCCTAAGGTCGGTCAGTTGGGGACACCGACCGTGAGTCGATCGCTGTTTATTTTGACTGGAAAGGAAGTGACGGGCTCGTAGGCTGGTGGCGTGAGGGCTTGTCCGGTACGTAAACAAAAGCGTGCGCCGTGCCGCGGACAAATCACCTCAAGACCTTCCACTGGGCCATCGGAGAGGGAGTTGCCATCATGGGTGCACAGGTCTTCGATCGCATACAGCGCGCCTGCGGCGTGATAAACCGCAATGAAGCGTCCGTTGATTTCATATACCCGATGCTCGCCCGGTGGCACGTCCGTGGCGGGTGCGACATCGATCCACGTGATAGCCGCATCGTTTGCCGTCATTACATCATGCCCGTTTGCAGGCGGGCCGCCTCTGACATCATCTCGCGGCTCCAGGGTGGGTCAAAAACGAGCTCAACATCGGCATTGACTAATGTGGGGATTTGTTCGAGTTTGTCCTTAGCATCTTGCACCAGGACTTCGCCCATCCCGCAGCCCGGCGCTGTCAAGGTCAGTTGGACCTTGGCGTAGCGTGCATCGTCTTCGCGCCGATGAATGGTGCAACTGTAAACAAGTCCTAAATCAACAATATTGACTGGAATTTCAGGATCGTAGCACGTGCGTAGCTGATCCCATGCGAGCGCTTCCACATCCGCATCGGTGGCATTCGGTGGTAATTCAATGGGTACCGGAGGCTCTCTACCAATGGCGTCGCCATCGATGCCGGCGATGCGAAATAAATTACCTTCGACTTGTACGGTAAAGCTGCCGCCCAGCGCCTGTGTCACATAGCCCACACTTCCAGGGCGAAGTTTAACCTCGATGCCAGCGGGTACGAGTACCGCTTTGACATCGCGATTAACAACAAAAGGATCGCGATCTTGGTGTTGCATGATAACCGTGGCTATTCCGTGGTGATGGGCGTGTCAGCGCCTGCTAATGCTTGGTTAAGCGTATGCCAACAGAGGCTTGCGCACTTAACACGGGCCGGAAATTCGCGGACTCCGGATAGGGCAGCCAGTTTCCCGAGTTGCACCGGTGTCGGTGCATCTGCTCGTGTCAGCAAGTCATGAATTGCATGAAATAACGTGGCAATCTCGGCTTTCGATTTCCCTTTGACTGCCTCGCTCATTAAGGATGCAGATGCAACTGAAATGGCGCAGCCGCTACCCTCAAAACGCACATCTTTCAGAATGTCGCCATCCATTAAGGCATACACCGTCAGCTGGTCACCACACAATGGGTTATGACCTTGCGCCGCACGAGCGGGCGGCGGGAGATCTCCGCGGTTACGAGGGGATTTATTGTGATCTAAGATGACATCCCGATAGAGATCTTTGAGGTCCATGACTGTTTCCTCAGCGAAATAAGTGTTGCGCTGATCGAACGGCCGTTACCAACTGGTCGATCTCATCCATCGTATTGTAAAAAGCAAATGAGGCGCGCGCCGTCGCCGGCAACCCAAAAAACTGCATGACGGGCATGGCGCAGTGGTGGCCCGTTCGGATGGCGATGCCAGACTGGTCGAGGATGGTTCCTAGATCGTGTGGGTGGATACCATCGACTGTGAAAGATACCAAGCTCGCCTTGTCCTCCGCGGTCCCAATAATGGTGAGGCCTTCAATGGTGGATAGTTGTGCTGTCGCGTGGTGCAGTAGGTGTTGCTCCCACTCGGCGATGTTTTTAAGGCCAATCTGTGTGACATAGTCGATCGCCGCCCCTAAGCCAATGGCACCCGAAATATGTGGTGTACCGGCTTCGAATTTGTAGGGCAGCTGATTGTAAGTCGTCTCAGTAAAACTCACCGTTAAAATCATATCGCCGCCACCCTGCCATGGGGGCATCGCTTCGAGTAGCGACTCACGACCGTACAGCACGCCAATGCCGTCTGGACCATAAAGCTTATGGCCAGAAAAAACATAAAAGTCGCAATCGAGTGCCTGCACATCGATGCTTAAGTGCGGAATGGCCTGTGCGCCATCGAGTAGTACGGGCACACCCTGCGCGTGCGCTAGGGCCACGATCTGCGCGACTGGAAGTACGCTTCCTAGGGCATTGGATACGTGGCTCGTGGCGACCAGACGAGTGCGTGGGGACAGTAATGCTTTGAAAGACGCGAGATCGAGTTCGCCGCGGCGATTGATGGCTGCGACTTTGAGCGTGGCGCCTGCTGCTTTGCAGGCCATCTGCCAGGGGACAATGTTGGAATGATGCTCGAGCGTGGTAATCAAAATCTCGTCGCCCGCGCGTAACTGGCTACCGCCGTAAGACTGCGCGACCAAGTTGATGGATTCGGTGGTGCCACGCGTGAAAATGATCTCGCGAGTGGAGCGCGCATTTAAAAAGCGCCGTACGCTTTCACGCGCGCCTTCAAACGCATCGGTAGCAAGCGCCGACAGGCTATGTACGCCGCGATGTACGTTAGAGTGAAGATGACTGGCGTAGTGGCGCTCCGCCTCAATCACAGCGAGCGGGCGTTGGCTCGAAGCGCCGTTATCTAAATAAACCAGCGGATGGCCATTGATGTTTTGTTGCAGAACGGGAAAATCACTGCGCCATTTGGCCATCTGCGCGGACAGGTTGCTGTTGGCGTTGCGCGTCATGAAACGAACTCCCTTAGTAGGGCCGCGTCTGGTAAGCGCGCAAGTACCGCGGCCTCCAATCGAGTGCGTAGCTCGCTTGGGCTGAGCTTCCGCAAAACGTCATCAATAAATGCAAAGGTGAGCAAGGCGCGTGCTGCGTTGCGATCAAGGCCACGCGATAGTAGGTAAAACTCCATGTTTTTATCCAGTGTGCCGCTAGTCGCTCCGTGGCTGCACTTCACATCGTCTGCAGAGATCTCTAACTGCGGGCGCGTGTTGATTTCTGCCTCAGGGCTGAGCAGTAAATTGCGACTGGATTGGTTGGAAGTGGTCTTCTGTGCGTCTTTGTGCACCACGATTTTCCCGTCATAACTGCCGCGGCCGCGTCCTGCGGCGACGCCTCGGTAGCGTTGATCACTGCTGGTGTGAGCGACGGTGTGGTCTAGGCGTGTGCGTAAGTGCTGCTCGCGGCTACCGTCTGCGAAAAAAAGCCCGGAGAGATCTGCATGGGCGCCGTGACCCTCAAGACTTACCTTCAGGTCGAGACGGCTGAGTTGGCCACCGAGTGCCATCCACTGATGCGCGTAGTGCGCCTCCTGATGCAGTGATGCTCGCGTCTCTGACAGTGTGATCGCTTGGTTGCCGCTCTCCTGTACTGTGGTATGCGCAAGGGTGGCGCGATCACCGATGACCAGATCGATGCTTTGCAATGTGAAGCTATCTGCATTGGCAGCTGAGCGGTGCTGTTCTAGCAGTTGAGCGCGAGCGCCGGCGCCAACGGAGACAACGATGCGCGGATACGCGCCTTGGCCGGTTGCCAGTAATATAATCTCGATGGGGGTATCTAAATGGGTGCCTGGCGCGATATCTAAGCACAGGCCATCCTGCGTGAGGCAGGCATTCACGAAGCGCAGTCGATCTTCGATGTGGTTCGCATCACCGGCGAATGACGTTTCTGGGGTGCTCGAAAAGTAGTCATCTAAGCGGGTCAGCGTGCAGCCAGCGGGAAGGTGCGCTGACGACAGTGCGCTATCCAATCGGCCGTTCACCAGCACCAGTCGGTGTGTGCCTAGGCTTGGCAATTGATCCAATAGCGCTTGCGCGTCCGCGCCGCTTTCAGCCGGCAGGAGCACGCGGCGCTCCAGAGTACGCAAGGAGGTGTATTTCCAAGCATCATCGCGTGGCGTCGGCAAGCGAATGCCAGCGAGCTGGGTGAGCTGTGACTGTTGCCAGCGGGTGAGCGCGCTGCGGGCGGATGCGGCGTTAGGTGCCAGCGCGCGACTTAGCCGAGCGAGTGGGGATTCAGCCTGTGGGCTCGCGTTCACGCGCGCGCCTCCTCAAGGACCCAGTCATAGCCGCGACTCTCGAGCTCCAGCGCCAAGTGTCGGTCACCGCTCTTGAGGATTTTTCCATTCGCTAGTACGTGCACGAAATCGGGCACGATATAGTCAAGCAGTCGTTGATAGTGTGTGACCAAAATGATGGCACGTTGCGCGCTTTTAAGGCTATTCACACCGTTTGCGACGACTTTCAGTGCGTCGATATCGAGGCCCGAATCGGTCTCGTCAAGAATGGCGAGTGTTGGCTCAAGGACCGTCATTTGCAGAATTTCGTTACGTTTTTTCTCGCCACCTGAGAAGCCTTCATTCACTCCGCGACTTAGAAAGCTTTCGTCCATCTGCATCAGCTTCATTTTTTCGCGTACCAGAGTTAAAAACTCATAGGCATCCACTTCGGGCAGCCCCTGGGTTCGTCGCCGCGCATTCAGTGCCGCTTTAAGGAGGTATACATTATTCACGCCCGGTATTTCTACGGGGTATTGAAAGCCTAAAAAGAGACCACGGCGCGCGCGTTCTTCCGTCGGCAAAGAGAGCAAGTCTTCACCTAAAAATGTCGCGCTGCCACTGTCGATCTGGTAGTCCGTACGACCCGCCAATACCTGTGACAGGGTGCTCTTACCAGCGCCATTGGGTCCCATGATGGCGTGCACCTC
>CAIYVA010000161.1 GCA_903929455.1 uncultured Pseudomonadota bacterium
CCTTCTCGATCCTAAACGAACCATTCAGATTGGTATTCGGGGTGGTCAGAATTTAATGGATGGAGTCAATTTCTCCTTGGATCATGGAATGCGTGTGATCTTCATGGAGGATTTCGCTGCGATGGGCGTTGAACAGGTGATTGCTGAAGCGCGGCGAGTGGTCGGTGATGGCCCCACGTATATCTCTTTTGATGTGGATGGTTTGGATCCTGTCTATGCGCCAGGTACCGGTACACCGGAAGTGGGTGGTATGACCACAGTGGATGCCCAGCGCCTACTGCACGGCTTGCGTGGCCTGCATTTGATCGGTGGTGATGTGGTGGAGGTGGCGCCCCCTTACGATCAAACGGGCAACACCGCATTGGTTGGTGCCACGATGATGTATGAGATTTTGTGTCTAGTGGCCGAGAGTCGTTTTGGTGCCAAGCGCACGACAGCTCGGTAATAGGCGTGGCGTCTTACTTGAAAGCGGTATCCGCGTATGACCGTGCTGAGTGATCACGCCACGGGCCGTGCCAGTGGCCAGTCGCCTTTAAGGTGGTGGGTGCTGGTGCTTGCAGCGGTTGCTGTCTCGAGTAGTTACTACGAGTCGGATGTGATTGGGCCGATTGCGGATTTGCTGCAGCGGCAGAGAGGCTTTAGCCACTCTCAGTTGGGCATGCTCAATGGCGTCATTAGCATTCCCAATGTCGCGTTAGCACTGATCAGCGGCATGCTGATTGACCGTTACGGGCCCGTGCGCATGGCTTGGTGGTCGGCTCTCATAGGCGTCGTGGGTGCTGCGCTAACGGCGCTGGGTAGTCCTTACGAGTTGATGGTATTGGGGCGCTTTATTTTTGGCGTGAGCGAGGGTGCTATCTTCATCGCCCTTCTAGCGGGGCTCGCTCAGTGGTTCTCCCGTAGTGGCATCGCCTTAGCGACCGCCTTGTTTCTAAGCCTTGCGCGCGTCGGGTCGTATGCGGTGGATACCTCAACCGGGTGGGCGAAGTCATTGTATGACGCCGGTTGGCAACAGCCTCTGTGGCTGGGTATGGGTGTTACTGTGGTCGGTGGCGCGGCGGCTGGTGCGCTGTATTGGTTAGATCGGCATCATCGTCCTGCGACGTCCTTGCGGGCGAGTGGGGCAGTGGATCGGGTGCGATGGCGCGACCTGCTGAGTTTTGACCGCTCCTATTGGTACATCTTAGGCCTGCACGTATTGTATGCGGCCGTGTTTTTTCCTTTTCGTACCACCTATGCCATTGAGTACTTCCAGCACGTCAAAGGCTTGACGCTCGCTCAGGCTGGGCGCTCGAACAGTTGGGTATTCTTCGCGGCTATTTTTGCCACACCATTTTTTGGCTTACTGGCCGATCGGATCGGTCACCGAGCCTTGCTGCTGTGTTTTGGCGCCTTACTCTTGCCGATCACTTTTGTGGTGTTGGGGCTCACCGATTTGAACCTGTGGGTATCGACAGTGATGATGGGGGTGAGTTTCTCGATGGTGCCAGCCATCATCTGGCCTGCGACTACATTAATTGTGGAGCCGCGTCGCTTGGGGACTGCGCTCGGGCTGATCACGCTCATTCAAGCGCTTGGCATGGCAGTATCCAACCTAGTCGCCGGCTGGTTGGCCGATCGTTCGCATGCGAGCGCTGCGCATCCCGAGGGTTACTCGGTCATGCTGTGGTTCTTCTTTCTAGTGTCGTTCGTCGCCTTGGCCTCTGCTGTGTTGCTGTGGCGGCGCGAGGCAGGCGCAGCGGGTCATGGTCTCGAGGATGCCGATAGGCTCAAGCAGGTACGCCATCCGACAGTCGCTGCTTAACCGGCTTGTACGTTTAGGCGATTCAGGTATGCGGTTTTTGATCGCTCAACATGGGATCATTGGATCGCCAATCCACCCGTCTGAGACTGAACACACCACCGACGAGTAGTGTGGCGACAAACAGCACGGTGATCTGCCAGTTGTACCAAATAATGGCAGCGCTTGAGATAATAGCGATCAGCAGTGCGATCGCTGGAGACAGCGGATAGAAAGGGGTTTTAAAAGGCCTTGGCAGATGCGGTGCCGATCGGCGCAATTTAAAGACGCTGAGCATACTTAGGATATACAACAGCAGCGCACCTAAGGCCGATAGAGTCACGAGATTGGCAGTCAGAGACTGACCAGCGATTTGAATTAAGTTATCTGAAAAAATAGCGAGTATGCCGATGATACCGCCCGCCACGATCGCCCAGTGCGGTGTTTTAAATCGTGGATGAATGGTCGCTAAGATTGCAGGCAGAAAGCCTGCTCGAGCGAGTGCGAACATTTGTCGCGAGTAGCCCATGATGATGCCGTGGAAAGAGGCTATCAAACCAAGCAAACCAATGCCCACCAGTAAATGCAGCCAGCCGCTGTCAGCACCGACGACCACTTTCATTGCTTGTGGTAGCGGATCATTGATATTGGCAAGTGTACGCCAGTCACCAACACCGCCCGCACAGACCATAGTGCCAAACGCCAGAACAACCAACGTTAAGATGCCACCCAGATAGGCCCGTGGAATGGTGCGGGTGGGATCACGCGCCTCTTCAGCCGCCATAGCGGCACCTTCAATGGCCAAGAAAAACCAGATCGCAAAGGGGATCGCTGCGAAGAGACCGCCGATCATCTCGAAGCTTGGCTGTGCATGCCCGGCCCACCCGTTGGCTGCGAACTGCGTCCAACTGAAGTGAGTTGATAGAATGCCCATAAACAGCAGTAACTCGCCGATGGCCAATACGGTCACGACCAGCTCGAAGGTAGCGGCAATGCTGACACCTAAAATGTTTAAAGCGATGAAGAGCAGATAAGCCCCCACCGCAGCCGTGCGCACCGGTAGGGCGGGTAGCTGCACATTGAGATACGCGCCAATGGCTAAGGCAATCGCGGGGGGTGCGAAGACAAACTCAACCAATGTAGCGAAGCCCGCTAAGTAACCGCCGATCGGGCCGAAGGCGCGATAACTATAAGCGAAGGGGCCGCCGGCGTGCGGAATCGCCGTGGTGAGTTCGGTGTAACTAAAAATAAAGGTGGTGTACATCAGTGCGATGACGGCGGTCGTTACTAGAAAGCCAAGTGTCCCCGCATGGGCCCACCCGTAGCTCCAACCAAAGTACTCACCTGAGATCACCAAGCCCACCGCAATGCCCCACAGGCGAACGCCACCGAGGCTGCGAGACAGTTGTGCGGGGTGATTAGACATGGCTTGAATGGCCGAGGACGCGTTCTGGCCTTGCTTGTTTTTGTAAAGAGACATAGCACAGCTTCCTCAGGTTGATGCGACCGAATCAGCGTTAGGATAACGCTCTTCTAATATGCCAACAGCCGCCAGCGATGTATGAACCATCACTTTAGCTGTATGCGTTAGAAGCACGCCAAACATATAATTAAAACCGCACGCTACCGCAGTGATGATCCAAATCGCTATACCACCAGCCACGTACACAGGAGCGACGTAACTGTTACTCGCTTGACTTAGAGTCGCTAAACCGCCAATTCCGCCGCCCAAGCCAATTATCCAATTTATCGCGATGAGCACCTTGTACATCGAGTCAGCAACACCGAATAATCGCGCCCCATCTTTGCGTGCTTGCGCTGATAGTTCAGTTCGGTCTTCTGTTTTCATTGTCACTTCCTTTTTTTGAATAAACCAAAAGCGAGCGCCGTCGCCAACGCAGACACTGTCGCGCCTTTAAAAATTATCCATGCGAGTGTTGAACTGTAGTTCGCAATCAACAGACAGCCGCACGACGCAAGAACCCAAACCGTGCTTGTGACGGTTCGGCCATTCATTGCGCGAACAAGCCGGTAAAAAAAATCTTCGCGATACAAGCGCTTTTGTCCCCGTCTTATCGGATTAAAAATCTTTCTTTTCGGTCGGTCAAAACAAGACACTAATTTGGCAGTCGAATTGCTACAAGCTTCCAACTAGCAATTCCTTCGCGTCGAAATTTGAAGTCTATTGGTTCGGCGTTCTCACCCTTTCGTTGGTATGCCGCAACGAAGCTATTGAAGCCTGCGTAGCGAAGCGTGTCGACAACGGACGCATCGGCATTGTTATCGGTCGTTTCTTTGTCATTTATGCTGGGATTTACTCCATTGAGCATCAACGCAATGTTCTGAGGCGTAGTTAAGCTCTTCTTAACGAGGGTAGTTAACCAGTTGGTTAGTTCAACGAACCGGATCTGCTGATCAGTGATACTCACATCGAGTGCGTACTTTTGTGCAACCTCGCTATTGTCAGGCTCAGCCTGCAGCCGATGCAGATCATCTACGAAGTCTCGCAAGCTGGATTCGCTGCTATAAAGCCCTTCCTCGACTAAGCGATTGCCATAGCGCATCGCCACTGCCGCCAGATCAATCGGGTCGTATTCCGGATGATACTGCACCGCCCAACAGGGGCTATTGATACAAGTGAAGGCCGTGGCTTGTAAGCCCATGTGATTGGTGGCTAGGACTTCCGCTCCCATTGGTAGGTGAGTGACCGTGTCCAAGTGAATGGTCGGCGCTCTAAATAGCGTGGGCTTGTGGCGATACATCGGGTGGGCGCGGCCCAATTCACTCAGTCGGATGGGCTGGGCGTAGCCAAACTCACGACCTTTTGGATTACGTTCAACGGTGCCGCCAGCCACGGTGGCTGTGATCTGTAGCCCCCAACAGCTACCAAAAAGCGGCAGGCCGGTCTCTGCGACTTGGCGAACGAAGGACAGCTGCTGATCCACGGCCTCGCCACCTTGATAGATATTGAGTGCAGATCCGGTAATCGCCATACCATCATAATCAGTGAGCGTTTTGCCGGCGGGCAACGCGCTATCGCCATCGGCGGGTCTGACAATATCGACGTGCAGCTGGGGATCGATGCGATTGAGGATGCGTCGATAGCCTTCGCCTGTGTCATAGCCCAGTGCCGACCGTTGCCGAGCGCGCATCTCGGCTCTGTTGCCCTCCATCACCAACAGTTGATGAGCGCGCCTGCTCATGCTCGACTACAGCTGACCTGCCACCGCAGCACGGAAGATGCCTTCCAGTGCCTTCGCATCGACTGGAATGGGGTTGCCACCTGCCGATGGATCAGCCGCAGCTTCTGTTCCGATCAAGGCCGAGCGATCGGCCGTGACGCCGATCTCAGCTAAGGTGTGCACGATGCCTAAGGTGCGACGCAGTGCGATAATCCAATCAAAGAGCGCCTGGTAGCTGGGATTGCTCAGTCCGAGTAGACGACTGATGGTCGTACACTTCTCCTCGATGGCCTTGCGATTAAAGGCCATCACATAGGGGAGGATGATGGCGTTGGTCAGCCCATGGTGCGTGTTGTAAATAGAGCCCACAGGATGGGCAATGGCATGGACACCGCCTAAGCCTTTCTGAAAAGCGGTCGCGCCCATCGCGGCGGCTGCCAGCATATATGCGCGGGCCTCGAGATCGCTGCCGTTGGCGGTGGCGCGCGGCAGGTAGGTGGCAATGAGGCGCATACCCTCCAGTGCAATGCCGTCCGCTAAGGGATGAAAGCCCGGTGCGCAATAAGCCTCGAAGCAATGAATGAAGGCATCCATGCCGGTCGCGGCAGTTACGTTTTTTGGAAGACCCAGTGTCAGTTCAGCATCGAGGATCACGATCTTAGGCATCATCAACGGGTGAAAAATGATCTTCTTTTGATGGGTCTGCTCATTCAAGATGACGCCCGCTCGGCCAACCTCTGACCCGGTGCCTGCGGTGGTTGGAATAGCGACCACCGGTGCGATGCCCACCACGTTGGCACGCGTCCAATAATCACCAATGTCTTCAAAGTCCCACAGAGGACGCGTTTGACCGGACATGAAGGCAATCACTTTGCCGGTATCCAGTGCAGCACCGCCACCAATGGCCACGACCCCGTCATGATGGCCCGCGTGATAGACGGAAAGACCTGCACTGATGTGTGCAGCCGTTGGGTTGCCTTGTACGTTGCCAAAGACGGGGGCGGCCAACAGCGTTTGGGTGCGCGTGATCATCTCACTGCCCAATAAACCCTGGTCGGTGACGATCAATGGACGCTTTAAACCAGCGCGCTCGCACGCATCCGGTAATTCGGATAAGCGGCCTGGGCCGACCCACAGTGTGGTGGGGTAGTTCCAATTGGATCGTAGTACTTGGCTCATAGCGGGTTCACACCGATAACTTAAAGTGAAATGATTTGGGGCGCGTCAGTTGCTCGTAGCCTACGCGTGACAGCGTGGCACCACGCCCGGAGTGCTTAACGCCCGTCCAGCTGAGTGCTGGATCGAGATAGTCGCAGCGATTGAGGAATACGGTCCCGGTGTCGAGTTGATCACCGAGTGCGTCTGCGATCGCATCATCGCTTGAAAAAATGGCGGCCGTCAGTCCGAAGTCGCTGTCATTCATGAGGCGCACCGCCTCTTCATCGGAGTGAACCGGCATGATGGTAACCGCAGGTCCAAAACTTTCTTCGCGGATCATCGCCATCGAGTGGTTTACATTGACCAAGACTTGCGGCGCAAGATAAGCGCTACCCAGTTCGCTCTGTGAGAAGCGGCTCTGGTCGATCAGTTGTCTCGCACCTTGTTTAACCGCTGCGGCCACTTGCGCTCGGATGGCATCCGCTGCGGATACACGAACCACCGGCCCCAAGTTGGTCTGCGCGTCGAGCGGTGAACCGAGGCGGTATTGGTGCGTCAGATTGACCACGCCCTCAACGAACGCATCAAAACAGGGGGCTGCTACGTAGATTCGCTTAATGCCACAGCATGACTGCCCTGAGTTAAAGAAAGCACCATCCGTTAGCGTCTCAATGGCATGCGTGAGGTTGGCATCTTGACGCACATAGGCGGGATCTTTGCCCCCTAATTCGAGCCCGGCACTCGCGAAGGTGTGGCCGGTGGCTTGTAAGACGGCGCGCCCTCCCGCCACGGAGCCTGTGAAGCACACGTGCGAAATTCGCGTATCGGCCAGAAGCTTAGTCGTATCGCTGTGCGACAGATGCAGATACTGAAACACACCCGCTGGCAGGCCGGCCGCCTCGAAAGCCTCGGCAAAGCGTTCCGCACACAGTGGTGTCTGATGCGAGTGCTTAAGGAGCACCGCGTTGCCAGCAGCGAGTGCTGGAATCACCGCATTGACGGCGGTGAGATAGGGGAAATTCCACGGAGCGATCACAGCAACCACGCCCAGTGGCACGCGTTTAATCTGTCGCTTGAAGGCTTCCTTCGCTTCAGGGACAACAGGACCCAGCGCGCTGTCAGCGATCTGTAGCATGTAGCGTGCGCGCTCCTCAAAGCCGCGCACTTCACCCGGTGCCTGACTGATCGGTCGCCCCATCTGCCAACTGATTTCCGTGGCGATGTCGACTGCTTTCCCTACAAACGCATCGACCGCACGCGTCAGTAGCGCGACTCTTTCTTTTAATGGCGTCTGTGCCCAGGCTCGTTGAGCGGTCACAGCGCTGCTGAGTGCGCGCTCAATCGCGGCGGGTTTGACATGCTCGCGTTCGACGTAGATGCTGCCATCGATCGGACTAATGGTTTGTTGAAGTGATGTCACGGCGTGTGTCTCAAATAATTTCGAAGTATCGGCTCAATTCCCAGTCTGTGACCGAGCGACGGAATTCGCGTTCCTCCCACTGCCGAGTAGCCGCGTGGTGATCGACAAAGGCGTCACCGAACAGGCTACGGGCGGCGGCGGAGTGCGAGAGACGCTCCGCAGCATCCCACAGCGTGCTCGGCAGCTTTCGAATGGCGGGGTGCACCTGATCGTAGGCATTGCCCACGATGGGACTATCGGGTTCGATCCGCTGCTCAATGCCCCACAGTCCAGAGCCGATGGCAGCGGCGAGCGCGAGATAAGGATTGATATCAGCCACCGCAATGCGGTACTCAACGCGTTGGCTTGAGGCACTACCCCGAATCACGCGCAGAGCGGTGGTGCGATTTTCAACGCCCCAAGTTGCTGAGGTGGGTGCCCAGAAGCCGGGAACTAAGCGTGAATAGCTGTTAACCGTGGAGGCAACCATCGCCAATACCTCCGGCATCAGCGCTTGTTGACCGCCAATGAACCAGCGCATCTCATCCGACATCTGATTGGGTTTTTTGGCGTCATAAAACACTGATCCACCGCCCAGACGCTTCATCGAGACATGCAAGTGGCCGCTCTGTCCGGGTAAGCTTTGTGACCACTTGGCCATGAACGTAGCCATCAATCCTCGGCGCTGAGCAAATACTTTTACGAAGGTCTTAAAGAGTGCCGCACGATCCGCAGCCTCCAAGGCTTCGCAGTAGCTCAATGCCGCTTCCACGACGCCGGGACCTGTTTCGGTGTGCAGGCCTTCGATCGGAAAGCCCATGGTCTCACTTAAGTCCAATAAATCTTGATAGAGCTCCGCGTGCACTGAGCTTCGGAGTACCGAATAGCCGAAATAGCCCGGCGTCATGGTTTTAAGTTGCCGATAGCCTTTTTCGCGAATCGAGTCGGGGGTCTCGTCAAACATGAAAAATTCAAATTCGGCCGCGGCACTCACGGCAAACCCTAGATCATGCGCGCGTGCCAGTACGCGTCGTAGCGTGGCGCGTGGACAGACTTCTTCAGCAGAGCCGGAGAATTCTGCTAAAAACAATGCGGTCTTTGGTTCGTAAGGTATGAGTCGCTGCGTGCTCGGCAAAATACGCACCATGGCATCCGGATACGCAGTGTGCCAGCCGGTAAACTTAACATTGTCAAACAGCTGGTCGTTGGAATCCCACCCCAGCACCACATCACAGAAGCCCATGCCATGCTCAAGGGCGTGCAGAAATTTTTCGCGACTTAAATACTTTCCGCGCAGGATGGCGTCGCCGTCGAACACGCCGACTTTGACATGCGCGATGTCATGATCTTGTAAAAAAGTGGTGGTCTTGGCGAGATCCGCTGCGGTGATTTTAGTCATGATTTCCATCATCTAGGCCAAAAAACAGATCAGGCACTATTGACCATTTGCACCACGGGCACAAGGGTCCATGGTGCGATCTGAAGGACGACGGCGGACCGAAGCCAGCTCAGGGGCCAAAGCCCTCTTGGGCTTTGGCCATGGCGCCTTAGAACTCGGCGAATGCATCCCGCAGGATGGCGGTGATTTGGTCAATTTCTACTTTGCCGGCAATGAAGGCGGGGGCAATGATCGCCACATCGCCAGTGAATTTGACGTGGAGTCCCCGATCAAACAGTTTGGCCTGCAGATCAGCGCCACGCACACCGGGCGCCTTACCAGGCTTCACTTCAATCCCGGCGAGCAGACCAAATCCACGCACGTCGTGGACTACACCCATGTCTTGCAGAGCGAACATCGCATCCTGGAAGTAGGGGGTGAGGGCCCGTCCCTTGGCAAACAGTTGCTCGGTCTCATAAATCTTTAAGGTCGCAAGACCCGCGGCACAGGCAGCGGGGTGAGCTGAGTAGGTGTAGCCGTGGAAAAACTCGGTGACACCGTTAGGGGCTTCCTCAATGATCGTGCGATAAATATCATCACGCACCGCGACAGCACCCATGGGCTGGGCACCGTTGGTGAGTGCTTTGGCCATGGTGATGATATCGGGTGTGACGCCAAAGCTGCTGGCAGCGAAGGCTTCGCCGGTACGGCCGAAACCGCAGATGACTTCATCAAATACCAGCAGGATGCCGTAGCGATCGCAGATTTCACGAATGCGCTCTAAGTAGCCTTTCGGTGGCACGATCACACCGGTGGAGCCGGCAATAGGCTCGACGAACACGGCGGCGATACGCTTCTCGCCCACCAACTGCACAAAGCGCAACAAATCATCGGCCAGTTCAGCGCCGCTTGCGCCCATGCCGCGGGTCATGCGATTTTCAGGCAGTAGCGTGTGTCTGAGATGCAGTACGCCCGGCATGATTGCGCCGAAGGCTTCACGATTTTTAACCATGCCGCTTAACGCGGTGCCGCCCATATTGACGCCGTGATAGGCGCGTTCGCGCGACACCAGGTAAGTGCGTTGCGCCTCTTTGCGTGCCAAATGATAGGCGAAGGCAATCTTCATGGCGGTGTCGATCGCTTCAGAGCCTGAGTTGCAGAAAAACACGTGATTCAGGCCTTCCGGCGTGAGCCCCGCGACGGCGTTGGCTAACTGAAAGCCGCCGGGATGGCCGCGCATGAAGGAGGGTGTGAAATCTAAGGTCTGGAGTTGCTCACCCACGGCTTTGGCAATCTCTGGTCGGCAGTGACCGGCGGGTGTTGTGAATAAGCCTGAGCTACCGTCTAGGATCTGGTCACCGTGTTGACTCCAGTAGTACATGCCACTGGCACGGACAAAAAGACGCGGCTCGCGCTTGAAGTCGCGATTACTACTAAACGGTAGCCAATGCTGTTCAAGCGTGGCGGTGGTTAATTCCATGACTGTATTCCTTTTGTCGGCATGCTAAGAGAGCGTGGAGTTAGCGGAAAGTCGAACCGATGGCCAAAGCGGCCGTTTTGAGGCGGGGCACAAATTCAATGGCATTCATCAAGGGTAGGCGTGCGGTCACGCCTTGCACGGCGAGTGCTGCAATGACCTCGCCATCCGCATTTTGTACCGGCACAGCGACACAGGCCACACCGAGTACGTATTCCTCATTATCTATCGCATAGCCTGAGGTGACGATACGGTCTAATTCTGATGCCAGCACCTGCTGATCCGTGATGGTACGTGTCGTGAAGGGTTGTAGTGACATGTGCTCCATAATACGCGCGCGGTTGGCGGACGGCAGGTGCGCCAGTAGCAGTTTTCCACTTGCACAGCAGTGTGGAGAAAGGCCCGCCTCACCCGGTCCTTGCAGACGCAGCGGCCAGTTGGATTCTGCGCGATCTAAGTACATCAGGGCGCCTTTGTGCAGTACGCCCAGATTGCAACTTTCGCCCAACTCACTGGCAACCCGTTTTAAGATCAAGCGACGCTCGCTGGCGCCCACGTCGTTGCGCAGAATATCGAGACCGAAACGCGATAGGCGCTCGCCAATGATGTACGCCCGACCGCCTGGCTCGCGCGTCAAGAAACCGGCATCTTCAAACAGGGCCAACGTGCGGTGCAGTGTGGGCTTAGGCAGTTCTGTCGCTTGCATGAGTTCGGACAAGGTGACTGCACGTCCCGCGCGTACTAAGACCTCTAGGACAGCGAACGCCTTCAAGGTCGAGGACGTTTCGCTGGCAATCTCCATAGACTCAGCCACCAGCGTCAGCAAACGGCTATTCATGCGGCTGACCACTGCTCGGAAATGATACAAAAGAGGTGTTTTTATTAAACATTAGTTTGCTATTTCGGTAGATAGACGCCATTATGCTCCATAATCATATGGAATGTCTCTATTAGTGAGACAAATTAACTGATCACTACATTGAGGAGTCTGAGCGCCGTGAGTCAATCGCAAAAGATGGGTCCTTCCGAGGCCTTGGTTGAAACCCTAGCCGCCAATGGCGTCACCCACGTGTTCGGCATTGTGGGCTCCGCCTTTATGGATGCGCTCGATATTTTCCCAGCAGCGGGCATTGAGTTTGTCGCGGTGGCGCACGAGCAGGGTGCGATTCATATGGCGGACGGCTATGCCCGTGCCTCTGGGCGCCACGGTGTCTGCATTGCGCAAAACGGCCCGGGCGTCACCAATTTTGTCACCGGTGTGGCGGCGGCCTATTGGGCCCACTCACCCGTGGTGTTTATTACGCCAGAAACCGGCTCGATGTCGCTTGGCTTAGGGGGGTTTCAGGAAACCGAGCAGCTGCCGATTTTCTCAAAAATCACCAAATACCAAGGTCACGTCAATAATCCGAAGCGCATGGCGGAGATCACGGCTCGCTGCTTTGATCGCGCCATGTTGGAGATGGGGCCTACCCAACTCAATATCCCGCGCGACTTCTTTTACGGCGAGATTGACGTCACGATTACGCCACCGATGCGCATCGCGCACGGGCCCGGTGATTCGGCGGCGTTAGATCAAGCGGCGGATCTGTTGGCGACCGCTAAATTTCCCGTGATTTTGGCCGGTGGCGGCGTGATTATGTCGGGTGGCACGGCGGAGGCCATTGCGTTGGCCGAGTTGCTTGGCGCACCGGTGTGCAATAGCTATCTGCACAATGACTCGTTTCCAGCCTCGCACCCACTGGCCGTAGGACCTCTGGGCTATCAGGGTTCTAAAGCAGCGATGAAATTGATCGCGCAGGCCGATGTGGTGATTGCGCTCGGTACACGTCTTGGGCCATTCGGCACCTTGCCACAGCATGGGCTCGATTATTGGCCTAAGGATGCCAAGATCATTCAGATTGATACGGATCCGCGCATGCTGGGGTTGGTTAAGGCCATCTCTGTGGGTATTCATGGCGATGCGCGCGCAGCGGCGGCGGCACTGGTTTCACGCCTCAAGGGTCGCTCAATGGCCTGTCAGGCGACGGCGGGTGAACGCACTGCGAAAATGAATGCAGAGAAAAAAGCATGGGAGTCTGAGCTCGATGGGTGGACTCATGAGCGTGATCCCTACTCGATGGAGATAGCGAGTGGATCCTCGCACATGCATCCTCGTGAGTTACTCCGCGCGCTTGAGAAAGCGTTGCCTAAAGACGCGATGGTATCGACGGATATTGGCAATATTTGTTCGGTGGCTAACTCCTACCTGCGCTTTGATCAGCCGCGCTCCATGTTCGCAGCTATGAGCTTTGGAAACTGCGGTTATGCATTTCCAGTCATTTGTGGTGCCAAGATGGCGATGCCACATCGTCCGGCCTTTGCGTATGTGGGTGATGGTGCGTGGGGCATTAGCTTTAACGAGTTACTGACCTGTGCGCGCGAGAAAATTGGTGTCACGGTCATTGTCTTTAACAATGGGCAGTGGGGCGCTGAGAAGAAAAACCACGTGGACTTCTATGATCGCCGCTACCAGGGCGTCAATTTTGAGAGCCCCAGCTGGGCGGGCGTTGCCCGTGCATTTGGCTGTGAAGGCATCACGGTTGATAAGCTGGCCGATGTGGCGCCGGCGATCGCGCAGGCGACTAAGGCGCAGGCAGAAGGACGTACGACGGTCATTGAGATGATGGTGACTAAAGAGTTGGGCGATCCTTTCCGTCGTGATGCGCTGTCAAAGCCCGTGCGATGGCTGAAGAAGTATAAAGACTACGTTTGAGTTAGCATCGGCTCTACCGCTAAGATGACGTATCGCACCCCAGACGCTACCGATGGCGCTCTGGGGTGATTGACGTAAAAAAGGTGTAGCCATGACCGACGCCCCCCGCTTACGAAAAACCTTACAGCTAAGGCACATGCGCATGATCGCCATCGGTGGGGTCATCGGTGCCGGTTTGTTTGTCGGCAGTGGCGTAGTGATCAGCTCGGCGGGTCCTGCAGCAGTGATCTCCTTTGCCATCACCGGCATGCTGGTCGTCTTGGTGATGCGCATGCTGGCCGAGATGGCAGTGGCCTATCCGGTGGTCGGCGGCTTTTACGAATACAGTCGCCTGGCATTGGGTGATTTGGCCGCCTTCTTGACGGGTTGGATGTACTGGTATTTCTGGATCATTGTGGTGGCTTTAGAGGCGGTGGCAGGCGCTAAGATCTTAGGGCACTGGTGGCCGGGCGTGAGCCCTTGGCAATTCACTCTGGGCCTTGCCACCTTGTTTACTGGCGTCAATCTGTTGTCGGTACGTTCGTACGGCGAGGCCGAGTTCTGGTTTGCCTCGATCAAGGTCGTGGCGATTACCTTGTTTCTAGCCGCTGGCGCCGTCTACGTGCTTGGCTTGTGGCCGGTCGGTGCCGGTGGCTTTACGCATCTCACCGCCGAAGGCGGGTTTATGCCCAATGGCATCATTCCGGTGCTCACGGGTGCGGTCGCCGCTACCGGATTTTACTTTGGAACGGAAATCATCACGGTTGCGGCGGCCGAATCGGCTGAGCCAGAAAAGGCTGTTGCCAGCGCCATGCAATCCGTTATTTGGCGCGTGCTGTTGTTCTATGTAGGCTCGATCTTTTTAGTGGTCGCGATTTTGCCGTGGAACGATCCGTCTTTGATGGAACGCCCGTACGTCAGTGTGCTTGAAGTCCTGCAGGTGCCCGGTGCCGCCACTGGCATGAACTTAATTATTTTGACAGCCGTGCTGTCAGCGCTCAACTCTGGGCTGTTCGCCTCCTCACGTATGCTGATGGCTTTATCGCTTAAAGGGGATGCCCCAGCGATCTTTGGACGTATTGATGGACGCGGTGTGCCGGCAGCGGCCATCGTTGCGGGCATGGCGTTTGCTTATGCTGCCGTGGTCATGAGTTATGTGTCGCCCGATAAAGTGTTCGCGTTTCTGGTCGACTCTTACGGCACAGTAGCCATTTTTGTGTATGTGCTCATTGCTGTATCGCAATGGCGATTGCGTCGGCGGCTTGAAAAAGAACAATCCGATCGGCTGAAAATGCGCATGTGGGGTTTTCCCTATGTGACTTATTTTGCGC
This sequence comes from uncultured Pseudomonadota bacterium, assembly GCA_903929455.1. Taxonomy (GTDB): domain Bacteria; phylum Pseudomonadota; class Gammaproteobacteria; order Steroidobacterales; family Steroidobacteraceae; genus CAIKZZ01. Next base: position 14,437 of record CAIYVA010000161.1, read on the forward strand.
TCATCGTGATGGTATTAATTGTGACCGCCATGGCGTTTATCCCCGAGCAGCGTGCACCTTTGGTGTTCGGCATCGTCAGTGTGCTAGTGATGCTCGGTGGTTACTGGCTGCGTGGTCTACTGCGCCGATGAGGCCAGTGCAGCTTCTTGTTTTTAATGCCGGTAGCTCATCACTTAAATGTGATCTGCTGGAAATGACCGGTCGAGAGGGGCGTATCGTCCTCCAGGCTTCCTACGCCGATGCTGCGGATGGCTCCGGGCAGTTTATCTGTCAGGCAAGCCCGGTGTGTTCTGTCCTACCAGCCCCAGTTGAGAGTTTAGCGGCGGCGGCCGCTGCTTTGTTGCACTGGCTCGCTGATGCCTCTATCCATGGTAAGGATTTATTGGCCGGTGTGTCGGCCACAGTGCATCGTGTGGTGCATGGTGGTGAGTCCTTTCGTCAGACAACACGCCTGAGTGTGTCTGATCTGAAAACGCTCGATACGCTATCCAATCTAGCACCGCTGCATAACCCGCCGGCCTTAGCGGTCATGCGTGTAGTGCGTGACGTGGTGGGTGCGGATCAGCCGTTAATTGGCGTATTTGATACCGCCTACTATGCCCATCTGTCGGAGGCGGCTTACCGCTACGCCGTGCCAAGCTACTGGGTGACCGACTTGGGCGTGCGTCGCTATGGTTTTCACGGCATGGCGCACCAGTACCTCTGTAGTGCGGCACGCGAGCGTCTGACTCATCGGCCTCATGAGCGCATCATTAGTCTGCAATTGGGGCGTGGCTGTTCTGTGACGGCCACTCATCAAGGTCGTGCGATCGCCACCAGCATGGGGTTCACCCCATTAGAGGGTCTGGTCATGGGCACCCGCTCTGGCGATGTGGATCCTGGTGCATTGCTTTATGTCATGGAGCGTACGGGTATGAGCGCCCAACACATGCGCGAGGAGCTCAATAGCCGCAGCGGCTTACTCGGCTTGTCAGGCCATAACGCCGATGTACGTGAGCTGTTGGCGCAGGAAAAGATAGGTCACGCTGGGGCTACCCTGGCGCTTGATGTGTTCTGTCGGCGCATTCGTCATTACATCGGCGCCTACATCACGGAGTTGCAAGGCGTGGACGCCATTGTATTTGGGGGTGGTATTGGTGAGAACTCACCCGATATTCGTCAGCGGATCCTAGGCCACTTCCGATGGATGGGTATTCAGCTAGACGAGGTTGCCAATGCTGCTTGCCGTGGTGTCGCTGCCAGTGTTGCGGCATCCACGAGTGTCGCTGCGATCGAGGTGGTGCCGGTGAGTGAGGCGATGGTGATGGCCACTGAAGCGGCTACGTTGCTAGGCGCCTAGGGCCCTGAGATCAGTCGGTAAGCATACAGCCCGCGTCACTGAGGGCTCCTATGTCGGGTTTTGTGCCCGATTCAGTCTCGGTAGTGAGTCAGCGCGTCGCCAAGCGCATCTTGTAGCGGACCAAGCCACGGCTCATAGTTTTTCCACTGATCGAGCCCCTCACGGAAAATAGGCTGTCGGACCTGTTCGGAGCTCGCTGTGCGTACGCTGCGAGCGGTTTTGTGAAACGCCACGCACGCGTCTTCAAACTCAAGTCCGCAAAAGTCGAGGATCCGGCGTACGTTTTCCTCCAGATGATCCACTACGTCTTCGTGTTGTACATGCAGGATCCGGCCGGGCAATACCTGATCCCAGTGACGCATGAGCTCAAGGTAGGTGCGGTAGTAACGCGCAATATCCGTCATGCTGTAGGTGAATTCCTGGCCTCTGGCAAACAACTGTTTGAAATTACTAAAGCAACACGCCATGGGCTCACGCCTTGCATCGATGATGTGGGCCTTGGGGAACATGAGGTGAATCAAACCGATGTGTCGGAAGTTATTGGGCATCTTGTCGATGAAGTACGCTTTGCCGGTACGGTACGGGCGTGTGTCCTCTAAGTATTTTTGGGCAAGTCGAGCAAAGTCCTCGCGTGGGGTGTCAGCGAGAATCGCCGGATATCGTGGATGGTCGCTATCGGCGGTGACGCCCTGAAAATCAGCAGCCACTCGCGGTATGTTGGCTAACTCCTGTGTGCCTTCCACCGCGGAGTGCGAGGCTAGGATTTGCTCAAGCAAAGTAGAGCCGGAGCGCGGCAAGCCCACGATGAAAATCGGCTGCGCACTGCTGCTGCCAAAGTCCGTGCGCGTTGCAAAAAACGCAGGTGTGCCAATATCTTTCTGTAGTCGGGTATTAAGCTCAATGAGTTCCGGTCGATAGCGACTCTCGGCGCGCTTTTCTGCATTGCCACGCTCATAGAAACGATAGGACTGATCAAACTGCCGGCGATCCTCATGCGCTTTGCCAAGTGCAAAAGACAAATGATAGCGATCCATGGCGGTACACTCGCTGGATGACTCACTCATCGCCATGCCAGCGAGCTCCTCATCAGTGAAGCGGTAGGTTTTTAAGTTGGCAAGACTCCAGTACGCCTCGCCATAGTGAGGGCGCGCAGCGATGGCTTGTCGATAGGCGATGATCGCTTCTTCTTGGCGACCCAGGGTTTTGAGAGAGTGCGCAATTGACAAGTGCAGTTCAGCGCGTGCCCAAGCAGGCATGTCAGCGTCGATGAGCAGATCCTGATAGATCTGAATGGCCTCTTCGTGGTTGCCAAGGCCTACAGCCGTGGTGGCATACAGCGTGCGGTACTCACGTTTGGTGGGCTCAAGTGCCAACAGAGTATTGAGTTCCGCCAGTGCAGCCGCATGCTTATGTCGCTCCAGTAAGACACGTGCATAGTCGTAGCGGGCAGCGACATAGTCAGGAGATTTTTGTAACACTGCCTCTAGCAGTACTTCGGCGTCGTCATAGACTTCGAGGGCCAGCCCAATTCGGGCGAGCAGGCGCATGGCCTCAATATGATCACCGGTTTTTAATAGAAACGAACGGATCATGCTCTCAGCACTGACCAGATCGCCATCCGAGAATAAGCTGGTGGCGGCTACCACCTCGGGTGGTAAGGTCTTAAGCTTCGCAACGTGTGCGGCTGCGGTGCTGGCGTTCTCTTGGTCGCCGACTAAGCGATAAAGTCCCTCCAACATGCTCCAACTCGCCGGCAGCGCTGGATTGGCGTGAACGCCTTTTAAGTAGGACTGAATAGCGGCGGGGGCGTCTTTTAAAGCGACGTAGCAGTGACCTCGTTCCTCATGCACATGGTTGAAGGCAGGGTGGGCTTTGGCTAAGCGATCAAGCGTCGCTAGTGCGTCGGTGATACGTCGCTGGTGTCTTTGCGCGATGGCTAGCAAATAGAGTACGTCGCGATTGAGCGGGACGGTTTCCAGTAGCGTCGTGGCCGCGGATTCTGCGTCCGCAAATCGCTGCCCCTGTAAGAGCGCCCGAATGTTCAAAACCGTTTGCTCTACGGCGCTTGCGCCTAGGCTTGATGGAGTTGCGCTCATGGCGATATCCGCGCTGAAAGGTGACGTGGCTGGCCGCGTACCTGGTGCGGCCAATGCGGCCAGTGTAGCCGATTGTATCGCGGCGTCGGCAGATGACGCTAAGCGGTGGCGACGCGAAGCGCGGGCAAAAAAAAGGGCATGCCGCAGGGCACGCCCTTTTTGCTGACGCCGGATGGCTCAGGTGGCGGCTGGCTTACTGGCCGCTGCAATCACCGCATCAGCCACTTGGCGTGGCACGGGATCGTAGTGCGAGAACTCCATCGTGTACGAGGCACGACCCGAGGTCATGCCACGTAGATGACCGATGTAGCCAAACATCTCAGATAGGGGCACGACAGCCACGACTGCGATGTTAGTCCCACGCTCCAATTGGTCCTGAATTGAGCCGCGGCGACGGTTCAAGTCGCCGATGACATCGCCCAGGTAATCACCCGGGGTGACGGTCTCGACCTTCATCACGGGTTCCAGCAAGATCGGCGAGGCTTTGCGGATGCCCTCGCGGAAGCAGGCCTTGGCAGCGATTTCGAAGGTGAGTGCGTTCGAGTCAACGTCATGGTAGCTGCCGTCAACGAGTGTGGCGCGGAAATCCACCGTTGGATAGTGCGCCAGCACGCCGTCTTGTAGCTGCATGCGTAGGCCCTTTTCAACGGCCGGCACGAATTCCTTCGGTACCGAGCCGCCCACCGTCTTGTCGACGAATTCAAAGCCAGCGCTGCGCTCCAGAGGTTCGAACTTGATCCACACTTCGGCGAACTGACCAGAACCACCGGTCTGCTTCTTGTGGATGTATTGTTCTTGCAGTGGCTTCGTAAAGGTTTCGCGATAAGCCACCTGCGGCTCACCCATGGTGCCTTCGACGTTAAATTCCGTGCGCATACGATCAAGGGTAACTTCCAGATGGAGCTCGCCCATGCCGCGCAGAATGGTCTGCCCGGTCTCTCGATCGGTTTCCAAATGCAAGGAGGGGTCCGCTCTGACCATCTTTCCGAGTGCGCTGGTGAACTTCTCTTGTTCGGCCTTGTTCTTTGACTTAACCGATACGCTAATCACAGGATCAGGAAAGCGCATACGCTCAAGCACGACCGGATCGGCTGAGTCGCACAAGGTATCGCCAGTCTCTGTTTCAGCGAGTGAGACGAGAGCAACGATGTCGCCTGCACGCGCTTCTTCAACGGGGTTTGCGTCTTTAGCGAACATCTCGACCATGCGGCCGATTTTCTCACGCTTGCCGCGAGTGGAGTTCAGGATAGAAGAGCCCTTGGTCAGTACGCCTGAGTACACGCGAATAAAGGTCAGTGCGCCATAGACGTCATTGATGACCTTAAAGGCGAGGGCAGAAAAGGGTTCAGCATCCGAGCAGGTGCGTTCGCCGATGGGCAATCCATCTGCATCCACCGTCTTGATGGAGGCCACGTCCGTCGGCGCAGGAAGGTAGTCGACGACTGCGTCTAAGACTTGCTGCACGCCCTTGTTCTTGTACGAGGAGCCGCACAGGACCAAGGTGAAAGACGAATTCAAAGTGCCCTTACGCAGACACGCGCGAATGGTTTCGATCGATGGCATTTGTCCGTCGAGTAAGTGTGCCTCCATCGCGGCATCATCTTGCTCAAGGCACGTATCGATCAGTTCAGTGCGATAGCGCTCAACTTGGTCGAGGATCTGACGATCGCTAGGAACCGTGATACCGAGTTGATCGGCCAGGTTGCTGGTGACATCGAGGCTCTGCCATTCGGCGTCCTTATCGTCTGAATCCCAGACTAAGGCTTTCATTTCAACCAAATCGACCATGCCCTTGAAATTATCTTCGGAGCCAATCGGAATCTGGATCGGTAAAGGACGTGCGCCTAAGCGCTTTTTAATCATGTCCACGCATCGCACAAAATTCGCGCCACTGCGATCCATTTTGTTGACGTAGCAGATGCGTGGCACATCGTAGTTGTCGGCTAAGCGCCAGTTGGTTTCTGATTGGGGTTCGACGCCTGCGACACCATCAAATACCACGACGGCACCGTCTAAAACGCGCAGGGAGCGGTTCACTTCGATGGTGAAGTCAACGTGGCCAGGGGTGTCGATCACGTTGATCTTTTTGTTGCGCCAGAACGCGGATACCGCGGCACTTTGAATCGTGATGCCGCGCTTTTGCTCTTGCTCTAGATAGTCGGTGGTGGTCGACGTCTTAAGATCTTTCGTATCGTGAATATCGATAATGGTGTGCTTGCGACCTGTGTAATACAGGATGCGCTCGGTGGTCGTCGTCTTGCCGGCGTCGACGTGGGCGATGATGCCGATATTGCGTACATCAGCAAGGGCGGTGGTGCGGGGCATAGCAAACTTCCGTAACAGTGGCGGTGAGATCTAAAACGATCGGGATTTCAGTGCGAGCGACGTCTCTGACTCTGAGGTATGACTGGCGACGCCATCGGTAGCGCACG
>CAIYVA010000162.1 GCA_903929455.1 uncultured Pseudomonadota bacterium
ACACGATGATGTCAGCCACCTTAAGCACATCCACCGCGTATTGAATCACCGATAGGCAGTTCAGATCCGTGTGCACAACGACGTTAGCCACATTGCGATGCACGAACATCTCACCGGGCAGCAGACCGCAGATTTCATTGGCCGGCACACGACTATCCGAACAGCCGATCCACAGGTATTGCGGTAACTGCTGGTTTTTGAGTTTTTGAAAAAACTCAGGGTCCTTTGCCAAGGTGGCCTTCGCCCAAGCGCGGTTATTATCAAACAGCAGTTGTGTGGTCTTCATCGGCGTGACCGTCGCTTTTTGCGGGCGGCAGATAAGGTATCTAACACGTCAACTAACTCCTGCGGCAAGGGCTGATTGACATTAAAGCTACGCCCCGTGCCCGGCCAATCAAAGGACAGCGACTGGGCGTGCAAAAACAGGCGTTTCAAACCAAAGGTTTCCATCTCGGTATTAAACTCACGATCGCCGTATTTGTCATCCCCCGCGACCGGATGATGGGTGTGCGCGGCATGCACACGAATCTGGTGGGTACGTCCGGTGCCAATCTTGACCTCGAGCATGGTCGCGCGAGCCCCAAAGAAATCGACTGGCGTGAAGGTGGTATCCGAGTCTTTACCCCCTTCCTCAACCCGTACCCGCCGCTCACCCCCGACCCGCGCGCGCGTGGCCAAGGGCGCATCAATGGTTTTTTTGCCCAAATCCCATGAGCCTTTCAGTAGCGCCAGGTAACTTTTATCGACCCGCCCCTCGCGCAGCAACTCATGCAAGGACCGAAGCGCCGGCCGGTTACGGGCCACCAAGAGCAGACCGCTGGTGTCCCGATCGAGCCTGTGCGCCAACTCCAAGGTCTCGGTCGGTCTGGACGCCCGTAGGGCCTCAATCACGCCGAAAGTCATGCCGCTGCCGCCATGCACGGCAAGTCCTGAGGGCTTGGCAATCACCAGCACATCCTTATCGGTATAGATCACCGACGACTCGATGGCGTCCACCGCTTTAGTCGATACGCGCGGGCTGGTGGGCTCTGAGGCCTCCCGAATCGGTGGGATGCGCACGTCATCCCCAGCCACGACCCGATAGTCGGGCTTAACTCGGTGCTTATTGACCCGAACCTCGCCTTTTCGCACTAAACGGTAAATTCGCGGCCGCGGAACGCCTTTTAGGACCCGTAGGAGCCAATTATCCAAGCGCTGCCCGTCGTCATTCGCGCTGACCACCACATGGGTGACCTTGGAAAGTTCGACGACAGGTTCTGAATTTACTTCGTAAGACATTGATTTACTAGCACTGATCTGTTATTTTCCCAATGGTTTGGTGAAGGCGCGTGGCTCGCGAAGCGGTCCACGGTCATCACCCTAGCGCGGTTCTTGCATCTCGAGTCGCCCCACCTAGGAATCTGGACCATACCGGATCCGGTCGGGGGAGTGAGTTTCGGCAACCGCATATTAGTTGGTCTGGGATCGCCCGTCTTGGGAGATCGGACCATCGTTCGGCCGATGACTAGGACGCGCGGCTTAGGCCGCCCACGGAATAGCCACAGGGTGGCTTCCGTAAACGACCGGTTAACGGGCTCGATAAGTACTGCAGGCCGGGTGCGTGACTGGCGGGTGACATCACCCGAGACCATGCGCCCGCGAAGAAGCGAATTCAGATGGCTTTAACTATTCCATCCTCGAACCGCCCCCGATTGGCAGGCTTAGCGTCGCTGCGTTCCGATTTTAGCGCGTACCCAGTATCGGCCCCCGCCAGTACCCAAGTAGGGGCCCATGAAGAGAATGTTAATCAATGCGACGCAGCCGGAAGAGCTACGCGTCGCGCTTGTTGATGGTCAGAAGCTGTACGACTTATCGATTGAGATCGCGTCCAAAGAACAGAAAAAAGCCAATATCTACAAAGGCCGGATCACCCGGATAGAACCCAGCCTTGAGGCTGCGTTCATTGAATATGGTGCAACCCGCCATGGCTTTTTGCCTTTAAAGGAAGTCGCCAAGGAGTATTTCCGCCAAAGCCCGCAGGGTGGCCGGATGAATATCCGCGACCTGTTGTCTGAAGGCCAGGAGATCGTGGTTCAGGTTGAGAAGGAAGAACGCGGCAACAAAGGGGCCGCGCTCACCACCTTCATTAGCCTAGCCGGCCGCTTTCTGGTGCTGATGCCCAATAGCCCACGGGCCGGTGGCGTGTCACGCCGCATCGAGGGTGAAGAGCGGGATGCGACCCGCGAGGCAATGGAAGGCCTATCGATCCCGGACGGCATGGGCGCGATTGTGCGTACCGCCGGCGTCGGTAGAACCACTGAGGAACTCCAGTGGGATTTGGACAACCTGCGCAAGAACTGGGATGCCATCGACACGGCGGCCAAGGAGCGCTCGGCCCCCTTTCTGGTGTACCAAGAAAGCGACGCGGTGGCTCGTAGCATCCGCGACTACCTCTCTGATGACATCGGCGAAGTGCTGTGCGATGACCCGGCAGCCTACCAGCGCGGCGAAGACTACATGCAGCGCTTCATGCCGGCAGATGCCAGCCGCAAGCTCAAGCTGTATACCGACGACGTGCCGCTATTCACTCGCTTTCAGATCGAAAGCCAGATCGAGTCAGCGTACTCGCACAAAGTCACCCTGCCCTCCGGCGGCAGCTTGGTCATTGATCATACCGAGGCATTGGTATCCATCGACATCAACTCAGCCCGCGCGACCCGCGGCTCTGACATTGAAACGACGGCCACCAACACCAACCTAGAAGCGGCGGACGAGATTGCACGTCAGCTGCGCATACGAGATCTCGGCGGCTTAATCGTCATCGACTTCATCGATATGGATGCCAGCAAGAATCAACGCGCGGTAGAAGATCGTCTCCGTGACGCGGTCAAGATGGATCGCGCACGCATCCAAATTGGCAAGATCTCACGCTTTGGTCTGCTGGAAATGTCCCGCCAACGGCTGCGACCGTCTTTAGGTGAATCGACCCATCTGGCGTGCCCACGCTGCGAAGGTTTAGGCACAATCCGAAGTGTTGAGTCATTAGCGTTGGCCATCTTGCGCCTGATTGGCGAAGAGACCCGCAAAGAGCGCAGCACCAAGGTCATTGCACAGCTGCCGGTTGAAGTCGCTACCTTTTTAATCAATGAAAAGCGCGAGTGGCTACACACCTTAGAAAAACGCAATTCGGTGGAAGTCATTTTGGTGCCTAACCCGCATCTGCAGACACCCAACTACTCGATCCGTCGAGTACGCGATGACGAATCGGGCTTGCCTGAAAACAGCCTGACCAGTTACCAGCTCGCAGAACAGCCGACCGCGGAGTTGCGTAGCAGCAGCACCGAGCCGAAAAAGACGGCAGAAGTCGCGGCGGTGCAACCCATCCTACCGGCGGCCTCGGCACCGGGGCGACAAGCCAACGTCTGGTCAGCGGATGCACCCATCGCAGCACCTGGTCAGGCCGTGAGCAATCAGCCAGGCGTGTTAAAGCGCTTGTGGGTCTGGTTATTCGGGACCGCAGCACCTGCGACCACCAAGAGTAAAGCACCTGCGCGCGATGAGCGCCCAGGTCAACGGGATGGCTACCGTGATCGCGGTGGTCGATCGGGTGGGCGTCGCGATGAACGTGGCGGACGTTCTGACAATCGACATCGCGATGGTCATCGCGATCGCAACGAGAGTCGGGATGGTCGCCGAGGCTTGCCGAGCGAGCGCCCGCGTGACGATCGACCAAGAGACGATCGTGGCGATCGTCGTCCACGCGATACAGCCAGAGACAACACGCCGACACCACGTGCGACAGAAGAACGTAGACCCGAGGCACGCCCGATGGACGCGCCGCAGAGCATGGATCGCACCGACAACGGTACCGATAACCGAGCGCCGACAGGGGAAGCGGGAGCCGATGGACAACGCCGCGGCCGTCGTCGTGGCCGTCGTCGTGGTCGCGGAGGTGGTGGCAATGCCAACCCAGGCAGCGATGCACCGGGCGAATCGAACCAAGCTCAGCCTAGTTCAGTGCCGGACAGTGGGGATTCAGGTCGCTACCCTGCTCTGGATGTCGCCGCCTACGAGCGCAGCCAACAGTCGGCGCGCGCCCACGCACCGGTGGAGCCTGCACAGCGGAGCTTTGACGACATGAGTGCTGCAGCACCCGTAGCGCCAATCGTTGCCGCACCGCAGGTGCAGGTCACCTACACACCGCCTGTAGAGACCTATCACGCGCCTGTGAGCCCATCGAGCCCTAACGCACCTACGCCGGCCAAGGAACCAGAACAACCCTAGGAGCCCTCTCTAGGATTCGTCTCGCGCTGGGTAGACCTTTCTGCTCAGCCACACCCTAGGCTACCGTGTTTCACGGTAGCCTTTTTTTTGCCGGTCGATTCTTGGCGTATCACTGGATCAATTCTTGCCACTCGATGCTGGCCACTCGACCGGCCTCACGCGCCCCAATAACACTGCATAGGTCAGCGCACCTAACACGGTCACACCCGCCGCCACGGCGAAGGCCAGCGCGAAGCGCCCGGTAGAGGCCACCACAATCCCTGTGATCAACGGTGCCATCACACCCGCCACATTCGCACACAGATTTTGCACACCCATCCACTGGCCTGCTGCACGCGGTCCGCCTAAGGTTTGCGTGATCGCTCCCAACGGCGCACTTTGCGCTCCAAAGAAAATCCCGGCGACTGCGATCAGAACCAGTAGGCCATTGACGCCGACACCCATACAGCCAGCCATCGCGAGCGCGACCGCACATAGGGAGCCAATCATCACGCTCTTCCAGACGATCCCGGGCTCGACGCCGCGCTCAATCCACGCGTCGCACACATACCCCGACGCCAACGCCGCACAGGCTTGCAACGCGTATATACACGCCACAATGATGGCCATCGTGGCCACACTAAAGCCGTACTGCTTGACCAGTAGCAGCGGCAACCAAGTCAACATGAAGTAAAACGCATAGTTGCCGCAGAAGTGCCCAAGGCTCGTTGCCCACAACGCCCGTTGCGACAACAAGTCGCGATACGTGACTGACGGGCTAACGGCCCGCATAGGCGCTGATATCGGTCGGGTCACCCGCCACCACGGCAGCAGCCAGAGTAACGAGGCTGCGCCAAACACCACGAAGGTCAGCCGCCAACCGACCCCAGCCATCAAAAGCCCCCCAAGCATTGTGCCTGTGGTGGGCCCTAGTGCCTGCCCCACCGCGATCAGGCCGTTGGCGCGACTGCGCATCCCCAGTGGCGCATTGCTCGCCAAAAATTGCGCGTTGCACGGGTAATTGACGCTTTCACCAATGCCTAGCAACACACGCCATACCAACAACCAGGTAAAACTGTGCGCCCAACCGGTGAACATGGTTGCAAAAGCCCACACCGTCAAGCCTGCCCCCAGCACGTAACGCACAGGGAAACGCTTGGCGAGCCATCCCGCGAGCGGTTGCAGGGGCGCATACGACCAGAAAAACGCCGACAGCAGCACACCCATCTGTACCGAGTCCAAGTGCAACTCAGACTGAATCAGTGGAGCCGCGGTCGCTAAATTACCGCGGTCAAAGTAGTTAATGAATACGGCCAAGGCGAGCAACACGATGGTTGCCTGGATGCTAGAGGCAGGGCGCATCCTCTCGGCGTGCATGATGGCTTAGGAACGCGCTACCAATACAACGCCCACTATAATCACGGCAATACCCACCAACTTGATGCCGGACAAGGACTCACCGAATAAATAGTACGCCGCAAAGGCGTTCACGACATAGCCAATCGATAGCAAAGGGTAAGCCACACTGACCGGCACCCGCGATAAGGCAGCAAGCCACACGCCGACGCTAATCACATAACACACTAAGCCTGCAAAGATATGCGGCTCGAAGACAATGCGCACTGCCGATAGCAGCGGCTGTGCCCAACTGAGCTCGATGTTTTTTAGTGAATTAGCCCCCGCCTTCAGCAGCAACTGCCCACCCGCGTTCAACGCGACACCCACCAAGATAATCATCAGACTGAGCGCATTCACGTGGGCTTATCCTAAAAAGTAAGGTCGTCAGACAGTAAACCCGAGCGCACGCCTAACATCAAGCCACACCTTGAAGCGCTCGCAGCTGTCGCTCAGCCACCAACAGATCGGCCTCGGTATCCACGCCAGCACCCGGCACTTCCGCCGCTTGCGCCACGACGATGCGGTAACCGTGCTCAAGCGCACGCAGCTGCTCGAGTCGCTCCACCACCTCTAACGCAGTGGGTCGCAATCCAGCCAAGGCCAGTAAGGTACCGACGCGATAAGCGTACAAACCAATATGCCGACGCGCGCTGGCGTAACGCTCGGCTCCGGTTCGCTCAGCCAGTGCCGCATCGCGCGCCCATGGAATCGGCGCACGGCTAAAATACAACGCGAAATCACGCCGATCGGTGACCACTTTAACCACATTCGGATCAAGGTACTCTGGCAGCTCGCCGAGCGACGTCGCCAAGGTCGCGATCTGTGCCGCTTCGGTCTGCGCAAGTACGCGTGCGACTTGAGCGATATTGACAGACGGCAATAACGGCTCATCACCTTGCACATTAACCACGATGTCATCATCCAGAAAGCCCAACACGCGCGCCACTTCCGCACATCGATCAGAGCCCGATGGATGATCGGCATCCGTCATGACCACGGTCGCTCCGAAACCGTCCGCCACCTCAGCAATGCGTTGATCATCCGTGGCGATAATGACCTGTTCCGCACCGGACGCCTGCGCGCGCTGGTAGACATGCTCAATCATTGGCTTACCTGCGATCAGACGCAACGGCTTACCGGGTAAGCGAGTCGATGCATAGCGGGCAGGTATGAAGACACGAAAGCTCATGAGATCAATGCCACCTCATCCGACGTCATCGAACGCCCCTCTTCTTCCAACAACACGGGGATCCCGTCACGAATCGGATAGGCCAATCGATCCACTCGACACACCAACTCATCGGCACGCTTGTGCCAATGCAAAGCCCCCTTGCACACCGGACAGGCCAATATCTCAAGCAGCTTTGCGTCCATCACTTCCCTTCACTTGGTGTTACACAGGCCATCACTCGCGCCATCAACTGCTCTGCATCCGATGCCGAAAACGTCGCATTGACCTCTAAATAAAAGCGTGACGCCGGCGTCAAGTTGGCACACTTCACAGCGTCTTTCTCAGTCATGACCACCGCATAGTCATCAGCAAAGCTTACCTGATCCTGACCGATGGGCGCATGATCAGGCAGTGGATGCTCTAAGACATGCAAGCCCAGCAAACGCAACGTCGCGAAAAATCGAGCCGGGTGGCCGATACCGGCTACCGCGTGAACCGTGCGACCCGCCCACTCGCCAAGGGCACTACGCGCTTGAGTGCTCACCTCAACGAACGCCTCTGGGGTCAGCGTCATTGACCGTGATCCCTCCGTGGCCGATCCGCCATTGACCACCACCTGATCGACCTCAGAAAGTCGCGCCACCGACTCCCGCAAGGGACCCCAAGGCAACAGCCGTCCATTTCCGACAGCGCGCAGGCCATCGACCACCGCAATCTCCATGTCGCGGCGCAAGCGATAATGTTGTAGACCGTCATCGGCAAGGATTACATCCACATCCGGAGCGAGCAGACGCGCCCCCGCCAGCCGATCGCGCGCGACCACCACCAAGCAACGCGCACGCCTCGCCAGCAAGACAGGTTCATCTCCGACGATGTGCGCGTCATCCGTCGCCGTGATACGTCGCGGTGCCACGATGCGACCGCCATAGCCGCGCGTGACAATACCCACGCGCCAACCGCGCGCTTGCAATTGCAGGGCGAGCCACACTGTGAGAGGGGTTTTACCGCTGCCACCGACGGTGAGGTTGCCAATGACGACCACCGGCACACCGGGGTGACCACTGCGCAGCCACCCTAAGCGATAGGCGCGTCGACGCAGCCAAACGAGGATTGCAAATAACGCGCTCAATGGCCAAAGCCACGCACCACCCGGTGCCCCCTCAAACCACACCCGTTCAAGCCAGGTGCGCATGTCAGTTATTAAACTGCATCCGATGCAAGCCCGCATACACACCACTGCTGGCAATCAACTGCGCATGACTGCCACTTTCGACCAAGCGGCCCTCCTCCAACACCACGATGCGATCGGCGTGCTCAATGGTGGATAGGCGATGCGCAATCACTAAGGTGGTGCGGTTACGCATCAGGTACTCGAGCGCATCTTGAATGACCCGCTCAGACTCCGTGTCCAGCGCACTGGTCGCCTCATCCAAAATTAGGATGGGTGCATTTTTTAAAAGCGCACGCGCAATCGCAATCCGCTGCCGCTGACCGCCGGACAGCAAGACGCCCCGATCCCCGACTTCCGTATCGAGACCGGATGGCAACTGCGCTGTAAACTCCAGCACGTGGGCCGCTTTGGCTGCCTTGTCCACTTCCTCATTCGATACGTTCTTGGCGTTGAAAATAATATTGTCACGAATGCTGCCATTCATCAGCACCACATCTTGACTCACCAAACTGACGCTCTCGCGCAAATCATGCAATCGGTAATCCCGCACATCGACGCCATCGACGCGCACCACGCCGTTATCCGGGTCATAAAATCGGGGCACCAAGCCAACCAACGTGCTCTTACCACTGCCGGAGCGCCCAACAATGGCCACCGTCTCGCCGGCCGATACCTTAAAAGACACCCCTTGCAGCGCCGGCGCTTTGTTTGGATAGGAGAACAGCACATGCTCAAACTCTACATCGCCGCGCGCGCGCGATAGACGCACCGCACCGCCCACTGATTCAGTCGGCTCATCGAGCACAGCGAATACGCTCTCACCTGCAGCAATGCCCTGCTGTAACGCACCAAACACACCCACTAAGCGCCGCAAAGGCGCCGTCAAAAACAGCAAAGCCGCCAAGAATGAGGTGAATTCGCCCACCGTCATGGCGTGGCGTAACACCCGTTGAATCGCCACATACATCACAGCAGAGAGGGCGCAGGCTGCAATCATTTGTACGATCGGATTACTGAGCGCACGCGCACGCATCAATTTCATGTTTTGGAAGCGATTTTGCTCAATCACTACGCCAAAAGCGGCGGCCTCATAGGCTTGCGCATTGAATACCTTAATCAGCCGCTGACCCTCGATCGCCTCTTTCGCAACTCGAGTCACATCGCCCATCGAGTTTTGGATGCGTCCTGAGTAACGCCTAAACGCGCGATTGATCAACTGAATCAAAAACACAATTAATGGTGAGACTACCAGGGCAAAACTAATCAGCTGCCAGTTGCTATAGAACAACCAAATCAGAAGACCGACAATGGTCAAAGAGTCCCGGATGAGAACAGTGATCGAGTTAGTAGCCGCCTCAGCAACCAACTCCGTGTTGTAGGTCAATCGCGACAACAACTGAGCCGACGAACTTTGGTCATAGTAACGCGTGGGTAGATCAAGGTAATGCCGGAACAAGTCCGCACGTAGATCCTTGATGACCTGTCTACCGACCCAACCAGGCGCATACACCGACAAAAAATCGCCGAGCCCGCGCGCAGCGAACAGCCCGATAATCCCCAACGGCACGATCATTAACGTGCGCGGGTCGTACTGTAAGAATGCACCGTCTAAGAAGCGCTTCACCAGCACTGAAAACCCAGTGTCACAACCGGCATACAAAGCCATCCCGACCACACCAAGCGAAAACATAGCCCAGTGAGGCCGTGCATACGCGAACAAGCGCGCATAAATCGCGAAAGCTGTGCGCGGCGCCACCGGAATCGAGGGCTCGCGACTCATCGTGCCTCCGTCTGCGTCACCGTGGCGATATTCACTTGCGCATAGCCAAGTCGCCCGACCACATCCATCGCCGTGACCACCGCCTGGTGACTCGCTTGCGCATCCGCGCGTATGGTGACTGCTGTGGATTTGGCAGGCTGCCCGCTGCGCTCTAGCGCCAGCCGCAAGGTCTCCGGGGACTGATTGGCCAACGCTCGGCCGTTCACGTGGTAGTCACCATTAACGGTCACGGCAATCACGATCGGATCAACCGCTCGCCGCTCTGCGTCCGCACTCGATTCAGGCAAACGCACCTTAAGGCGGCCATCTTGGACGAAGCTGGTCGATACCATAAAAAAAAGAACTAACAGCAAGACAACGTCAATTAACGACGTGACATTGATCTCAGGCTCAACACTCTGCCGGCGACTGAAATTCATGAACTGCGCGCCTGCCTGGTCTGGGTGGGCGCGTGGGTGGTTGCCACGAAGCTGCCGGACTCCACACCGCGGTGCGTATCCAGTGCCTGCACCAGACGTAACGCCTCTTTTTCCATCTTAATCACCAGACCTTCTACGTGCCCACGCAGGTATCGATAAGCCATCAAAGAAGGAATCGCCACGACCAGGCCGGTCGCCGTGGCAATCAAGGCCTGGCCGATACCACCGGACAACACCTTTGGATCGCCGACACCTTGCTGGGTAATCGAACTGAAGGCGGTAATGATGCCAATCACTGTCCCCAATAGACCGAGCAAAGGGGACACTGACGCAATGCTTCCCAGCAAATTAAGAAAACGCTCTAACTCGTGCACCACATGGCGGCCGGTATCTTCGATCGCTTCCTTGATGTATTCGCGTGGCCGGTAGCGTTGGCTGAGACCTGCCGCGAGGATCTGCCCTAAGGCTGAGTTATTGGCTAAGGCGAGGACATGGCGCTCAGTCAATTGGTTCGTTTCAACCAGTTTCCACATCTTGTCGGTGAGATCCTCTGGCAGGATGCGTTTTTCCTGCAGGCTGTACAGGCGCTCAACGATGATCGCCAATGAAATCACAGACAACAACAGTAGAGGCCACATGACCGGTCCGCCCGCTTTGATAATGCCCCACATGATCTGTGATTCCCCTTACAAAGCGCCCGCGCACACGCCCCCGTCCCAAGACGAATAATACTGCATGAGGAGACGCTTCGGGACAGTCCTTAGCCCAGACGCTCGTGCAGAACGCCATCAGACAGCACCACCACCCGGTCCATTTTGGCGGCCAGGCGTTCGTCGTGGGTGACAATCACCAACGCAGAGCCAAATTCACGGTTTAATTCGAGCATTAACTCAAAAATAGCCAGTGCGTTAGCGCCATCCAGATTGCCAGTAGGCTCGTCCGCCAAAACCAGTGCTGGCCGCGTCACCAGCGCGCGCGCCACCGCCGCCCGTTGGCGCTCGCCGCCG
>CAIYVA010000163.1 GCA_903929455.1 uncultured Pseudomonadota bacterium
ATGTACAGGCGCAGTGGCAGCCCACCCAGCGATGGGTAGCCCTCTTAGGCGTTCGCAATAGCCTAGTCGACATATCCTCGAATGACCATCTGCTCAGCGGAGCAGCAGCCACATCGAAGGTGCGTTACTCAGCGACCAATCCCGTTGCTGGCCTTACCTTTCATGTGGCACCGCAAGTGGATTTGTATGGCAGCTACGGTCGCGGTTTTGAAACACCTACTCTGAACGATCTCGCCTACCGATCAACCGACGGTAGCCTGCCTGGGCTTAATGTCAGCCTGCAGGCCGCCCGCAGCAACAATGCGGAGGTCGGTATCAAAGCCGGTGACGCCACCCTATCCAGTAACCTAGCCGTGTTTCAGACAAAGACTCACGATGAACTGGCGGTGGCCTCCAACTCCAGTGGTCGCTCTGTCTTCCAAAATATAGGCGAGACTAAGCGCCAAGGAGCCGAGTGGTCAATGAGCGCTGTGTGGTCATCGCAATGGTCAACACACATCGCCTACACCTATCTGAACGCAGTCACCGTGACGCCCTACCGCACCTGCGTCACTCTACCCTGCTCACCACAAACGATCCCGAGTGGCAACCAACTAGCCGCTGTGCCTAAAAGCGCTCTCTATGCAGGTCTTACCTGGCACACCCCCACGCCCAATCTCGCGATCACCACAGAGCTCATCAATCGCTCCAAGATCTACGTGGATGATCGCAACAGCGATGCTGCACCGGGCTATTGGCTGTTCAATACCAGTGCCACTTTGCACCAGACCTTTACACGCTGGCGGCTCTCTGAGTCGCTTAGGATAGATAACCTGGCAAACCGCGCCTACGTGGGCTCCGTGATCGTCAACGAAAGCAATCAGCGCTACTTTGAGCCGGCACCCGGTCGGGTTTGGTCCCTGATGGTCAATGCCCAATTCCACTGAGTGGGCCTGTACGGACGCCTGCAGGCCCATGACGGCTTAAAGGCGCTCCGGCTCCGATATACTGCATGCACCGCGTGCAAAGCCACGTGTCATGGCTCGAAGGAACGCCCGTATGCAGGATGAGCACGTTACCTACGAAGTGCGCCATAAAGCGGCGTACATCACCATTCAGCGTCCCGAGAGACGCAATGCGATCGGCAGCCTAACCAGCAAACAGCTCATCAGTGCGTTCCACACAGCGAGCGCCGATCCCGCCATCTGGGCAATTGTCCTCACTGGCGCCGGCGATCACGCGTTCTGTGCAGGTGCTGATCTGAAGGAAATGGATGAGAGCGCGAAGGCTGGCCAGAGCATTTATAGCCAAACCGATCTGCATCGCGCGCTACTCAATGTCATCCTTGATACCTACAAGCCAACGATCGCCGCCGTCAATGGCACGGCCGTCGGTGGCGGATGTGAACTCTTACTCGCCTGCGATGTGCGCATTGCCGTGGCCGGTGCACTGATTGGTATGCCGGAAGCCAAGCGCGGCTTAGCGGCTAACTTTGGCTCGGTGGTGCTCCCCCGCATGATTCCGCGGGCAATCGCCCTGGAACTGCTCTATACCGGCCGCTCGATCAGTGCGGAGGAGGCGCACGGCTTCGGTCTGATCAACCGGGTCGCGACTCGGAAAGAATTTGGCGTCGCCGTGGCGAGTTTTGTCAAAGAAATCACCGACAACGCACCACTGACCTTGGCGCGGTACAAAGAGATGTCGGTGAAAGGATGGGAGTTGCCAGTACCTTCGGCGCTAACGCTCGATGTGGGCCCCAACCCGTATGAAAGCGAGGACCGCGCCGAAGGCGTACGGGCTTTCCTTGAGAAGCGAAGCCCTCAGTGGCAGGGAAAATAAGCGCCTAGCCTTGGGTGGCGATACATAGCAGGGAGCGCGCGATGGTCGCTGCCACTCCCCCTAATGCCGGTGTCATGAGTCGTGAGCGCGCGTGGCGCACTCACTCTGGGCTTACTGGGTCTTATACTTAAACGTCAGGAAATAACGACGTGGCGGATTGTAATAGCCCTCCGCATAGCCAAAGAACGAGATGACATCGAAGCCACCGACCAACACTTTGGTGTCTGTGACGTTCTTAACCTCGGCACCCACCTGCCAACGGCCGCGGTCTGCAACGTAAAAAATACCTGCATCGCTAATCGCTCTGGATCCTGCATGCAGGATCGGCGAATTTTGCGCATTTAAGAACATGTCAGCGGCGTATGACACATTGCCGAGCAATCGCACCACCGCACCGTCATGGAGAGGCACGTCGTACACACCGGCGAGATTCGCCGTCCATTCCGGCGCATTCGCGAGCTTGCGGCTCGAGTAGTCAGCAGGCCCACCGGGTGCATTGGGATCTAGCCACTTGTCATAGCGCCCATGGTTGTATCCCAAGCTTCCGCGCAGTGTGAAGTGCTCAGTCACCGCGGCATCCATGTCTGTTTCAAAACCATAGATCGTTGCCTTAGCGGCATTTTGCGTGACCACCGTGGTTCCAAAGACCAACAGCACTTGTTTATCATCGTACTTGTTATAAAAAACAGATGTATTTAAACGCAATCGATGATCCGCCAAAAGCGTCTTTAAACCGAACTCATAAGACGTGAGATTCTCTGGTTTAAAATCGTGAACGCCTGATAGCTCTGTTGGGCGACCGTCAAACCCGCCACTACGAAATCCCTTACTGGCGGCGGCGTAGCCAAACACATCATCGGACCACTGGTATGTGAAGCCTAAGCGCGGCGATACATTGGACCAGCTGGCCTCACAGTCATAGCGGGTGCCACTGGCATACACGTCACTGCACTTTGAGGTGGGTGGCGTTACGTTGCTCTCATCCAGCAGGCCGGTGAACGGATTGGTGGGTAGAAACAACGAGGAGTTGCTCTCACGTCGCAGCGCGTACTGATTAAACACCTTCTTTTCACTGGTGTCGCGAATGCCCGCCTCTATCGCAAAACGGTCCGTCACGGAGAAGGTGCCATTGATATAAGCGGCATAATCTTCAGTCGTCTGGCGATTGTCAAAGTCTAGATTGAAATCGAGCGCGTAGCGCCCCAAGTACAACTGAGCCAATGGATTGTTTGCGATGTCATCCAGAAGACCCGGGATGCCAATCAGGCCGTTCAATGCATCATACAGACCGGATGCGGTGACCAACTGGGTCTGATCATGAGTACGCTCTTTAAAGTAGTAAACACCCCCTACCCATTTGACGCGATCCAAGGAGCCACTGGCCTGAAACTCTTGGCTTACCTGATCGCTATGTTCATCGTGCACATCACCGTTGTAGTTGAACGCGCCGTTATCGCCGTCGCGACCAAAATTGGCGTGCGTGTTGCGCACCGAGGTAATCGACTTTAGTTGCAACGTGCTGGAAGGCTGCCAACTATTGGTCCACGCCACTGAGTAGCCATGCAGATTGTCGATATTTAACGACCCTTGCGCAAAGCTTCTCGTCAATGAATTCGGCGTACAACAGGTCGGTGGCGCTGGCGGTGTCGTTGGCGCTACGAAGCCGTTAAATAGGGGCGAGAAAAAATTGCCCGCTGGCTCAAAATTGAGCATTACATTGGCATTGTTGGCTTGGTTCTGACTGATGATTTCAAGCCCCAGCGTCGACTCAAAGGAGCCACTAGGCCGCCAGGCCAAAGTTGCCCGGCCACCAATTTTATTTTCCTCACCGCCATTCGGACCGGGCCTCACTTGCCAGCCATCGGACTTCCGATAGAGCATGGCAACTCCTAACGACAGCGTGTCACTGAGCGCTTGATCCGTATACACATCTGCGTAGACCGAGCCGTAGTTACCCGTCGAGACTTGCAAGTCAGACTCACCACTGCCCGTTGGCTTTCGCGTGGTAATACTGATGGCGCCACCAATATTGTTCTTACCAAATAAGGTGCCTTGCGGCCCACGCAACACCTCGACGCGCTCAACGTCAGCCAACTCTAGGGTGGCACCAAAGCTTCGCGCCATGTAAACGCCGTCGACATAGGTGCCAACCGCAGGATCCGTGGTCAGAATGAAATCCGTTTCGCCAATGCCACGAATGAAGGGATTAATCTGGGAGCTGCTACCACCTGTACCGGGATTAAAAACCAAGTTGGGTGCAGCATTTTGCAGAGACGTTATTTTGCGAAGATCGAAGAGATCTAAGAAGTCACGACTGATCGCAGTGACGGCTACCGGCGTGGACTGCAGATTGCGCTCAACTCGCTGCGCGGTAACGACCACTTCCTCTAACTCAACGGCTGTGGATTTCGTTTGCGCTACTGCCGACAGCAGGGGCAAAGTCATGGGTGCAGCAAAGGCAAGCAGCATAAGACGACGCAAGAGCGTGGCGGTGCGTGGCATAAAATTTCCCCTAGACGGACATCTATTATTTTCGCGATGAGCCTACCCGCAGCGAACGCGCGCAAACTCCTGAGTGCCTTGATAACATAGGCCTTATCAGGTTGCAAACAGGACGGACAGAACGCCCCATGCAGCCTCTAGCCACTGTCTGGCCACTCGGCTGGCTACTTGGATGACTAATTGGTTTGCCCCTCGCCTCGCCAATCAACAACCGCTCACCATCCACTCGCATCTCAGGCAGGTCCTTGATAAAGGTGGGTATGCCCTCCTATAGTGGCTTGTCGAGTCATACGTAACCAGTACAAGCGTAACCAGTACAAGCGTAACCACTACAAGGCGTCGTCCTGTCGACGAGCACTATGGATTTTACTCTCTCACCAGACACTGAAGCGCTACGCCGACGCGTCAAACAATTCATCGACGACATCGTGATCCCACGGGAAAGCGAGGATCTGTGGACGCAACCGGAGCGACTCGATGAGATTCGACGCGAACTACAGGCGCAGGCGAAGGCCGCTGAACTGTATCTGCCACACCTCCCCAAAGCGCTCGGTGGGCTAGGCCTCAACTGGAGCGACACGGCCGTGATCTTCGAAGAAGCCGGTCGAAGCCTATTGGGGCCACGAGCGCTCAATGCGGCAGCACCAGATGATGGCAACATGCGCACTTTGTCGCACTGGGGCACCCCAGCGCAGCACGCCCGCTGGCTTAAGCCATTACTCGCCGGCGATATTCGCTCCTGCTTTGCCATGACTGAACCGGCACCCGGTGCCGGCTCTGATCCAAGTGCGCTGCTGACCGTTGCGAGCAAAGTACCAGGCGGCTGGCGCATCAATGGACGCAAGTGGTTTATCACCGGCGCGGAAGGCGCCTCTTTGGCGATTGTGCTTGCGCGCACGGATGCGGGCGCCACCATGTTCTTAGTCGACACGTCCAATCCAGGCTTTCGTCTGGGCCGCGCCATGAGAACGATGGATTCCTTCGCGGTGGGAGGACACAGTGAGTTGGCATTCGTAGACTGCGAGGTCGGGGATGATGATGTGCTTGGCGAGATCAATCGCGGCTTTCATCATGCGCAGTATCGATTGGCTCCTGCCCGAGTCACCCACTGCATGCGCTTTCTAGGCGCGGCAGTACGCGCCGTCGAGATTACCCAGCGCTATGTCACCCAACGACAGTCCTTTGGGCGGGTATTGTCTGATCATCAAGCTGTCCAAACACAGCTCGCTGACTGTCATATTGAAATCAGAGCGGCGAGACTAATGGTGGCTCATACCGCGTGGGAACTGGACCATCTAGAACCCACTGCGGTCAAGCATGGCTCGTCGATGACAAAAGTGTTTGTGTCCGAGACCGTCCATCGCGTCATTGATCGTTGCATGCAGCTGTGTGGCGGCTGGGGCACGACTGAGGAGTCCATGCTCGCGCACCTATACGCCGATGTGAGGCCATTTCGCATCTATGACGGCCCGAGCGAGGTGCACCGCGCCTCGATTGCTAAGCGGGTACTTAACCGGTCAATGCGCCCATAACCATGGCCACCACGCCAGCACAGACTGCTCATGAATGAAGCGGCGGCCGATGAAGCGGTACGCCTCGCCTTGCCCGCCGCTCTAGAGAAGGCGTTTGGCAGACCCATCGCGATCGCTAAAACCTGGCGCTTAGGGGGCGGCGCCTCGAAGCAGGCCTGGGCGATCGACCCCGAGCCCGCTAGCCAGGCACCCCCCCTGCTGTTACGCCGCCTAGGTGGCGGCTTTTTACATGACCACACACTGTCATTAGGCAGTGAATTGGCTGTCATTCGGGCAGCGGCAGCCTCGGGTATTTTGGCACCACCCACCTTTGGCGCACTCCTTGAGGTGGCTGGTCGAGACGCCTTTCTGATGCAACGCATGCCAGGCGAAGGCGTGGGTCGTCGCATCGTGCAACGTGATGAGTTCAGTGCAGCACGTACCCAGTTACCAAAACAAATGGGGCAGTCACTGGCAGCCATTCATCAGATCAAGCCCAGTGTGCTCACTGAACTTCCGTTACCTAGGGTGCAGGAGGCCATCGCTCCTCGCATCATCAGCAGGCTTGAGAAAAAGCTCGATGAAGCCCCTGAGGCGCACCCAGCCATCGAGGCAGGCCTTGCTTGGCTCAGGCGGCACTTATCCGAGAGCGGCGCTATCACGCCTAGGGACCCGGTACTCGTGCACGGTGACTTTCGTCTCGGCAATCTTTTGGTCGACAGCACAGGACTTGTCACCGTACTCGATTGGGAATTTGCTCACTGGGGTCACCCGCTGGAGGACCTCGCATGGCCTCTGGTACGCGCCTGGCGTTTTGGCCAAGACCACCTGAGACTCGGTGGCGTAGGCACCGCAACGGCCTTCTTGGCCGCCTACAACCAAGCAGCGGGCAGTGACTTTACCCTCAAGCAACTCACTTGGTGGGAGGTGGCGGGCAACGTCCGCTGGGCCATCACCTCCCTGATGCAAGCAAAACGCCATTTAAGTGGCGCAGAGCCAAATGTCGAGCTCGCGGTACTGGGACGATTATGTAGCGAAGTGGAACTAGAGATCCTAGACCTTATCATGGAAGGCGCGCATGCAAGACCGACCTAATGCTGCGGAACTTGCCGCCGCGATCGCTCACTTTCTTCGTGAAGAAATCATGCCATCGCTGCAGGACGATCGCTTACTGTTTCGTACCCGCGTTGCCCTAAACGCATTGGGCATGCTTGAGCGCGAGGCACGCACTGGCACCGCCGCACTGGAATTCGAAGCCGCCACTTTGCAGGCGCACTTGCATTGCACTCGGCCGCCGGGGGATCTGGCCGACGCCGTGGCTTCACTCAACCAGCAACTGGCGGCACAGCTGCGTGCGGGCACCGAACCGCCAGGAACATTAGCGCTCCTACAGGACCTTATCCGACGCAAAGTATTGATCGCAAGCCCACGAGCGCTTGAGAAACGCCAAGCCTCTCGCGGCCTTAATCCAGACCCGCGTGCGTAAGCGACTACCGTTCTTCGCGCACCTGAGGTCTCTTCGCCTACCGACCACTCAGGGGCACTTGTGCCGTTTACGATTTGACCCTACCATCCACGATGCGCAGTCCAATCCTGCGCCCTAACTGACATCGAGAGCGCTATGAGCAAGACCTATCCCAATTTTAAATACGCCGTCAGCGGTGGTTATGAAATTAATCTGGCGGAGACCGGCAGCGGTCCAGCGGTGGTCTTCATTCATGGCAGCGGCCCCGGTGCATCTGGAGCTTCAAATTTTCGACTGAATGCCGGTGCGTTTGCAGCTGCGGGCTATCGGGTCATACTGCCGGATCTCATTGGTTACGGCGCCTCCTCAAAGCCCGAGGGCATTGACTACACGCTAGACTTATTTACCGACACCTTAATGGATGCCTTGCGCCAACATGGCATCACTCAGGCATCCTTCGTTGGCAACTCGTTAGGCGGCGGCATCGCGCTACAAATCGCACTGAATCAGCCTGACTTTGTCAAAAACCTCGTACTCATGGCCCCCGGCTGCATCGAAGAGCTAAAGACCTATATGGCCATGCCAGGCATCTCAAAAATGATGTCTAACTTCGGCACACCTGCGTTTACCATTGAAGAACAACGACGCTTAATTACCCATCTAGTGTTTGATCCACACTTCGTCACCGATGAACTAGTGGCCGAACGTTACGCGGTAGCACGCACCCAGACCAAAGACATGCTGATCCGGATGCGCACCCCGAACCTCC
>CAIYVA010000164.1 GCA_903929455.1 uncultured Pseudomonadota bacterium
AAGCCTCGCCTGTGAGCGTTGCGGAGCCTGCGATATTAAGCCATTCGTCTTATGGGTCAGTTGCCTCAAGGGAGTTTGATTTGAATGGTCGGCCTTCCGTGAAGTGAGGTGCGAGCGTATTGTCATACAGCTTGAGCGCCGCACCAATTGCTTGGTGCATATCCAAGTATCGGTAGGTTCCCAGTCGTCCGCCAAAGAGTACGTATGGCTCCTGAGCTGCCAGCGCTCGATATGCCTGATAGGTGCTCTTATCCGTGCGTGTGTCGATGGGGTAGTAAGGCGCGTCCTTGCGCGTCGCAAAGCGAGCGTACTCGCGAAAAATCACTGATCTATGTGAGGCGTAGTCGCGTTCCGGGTGCAGATGTCTAAACTCATGAATCCGGGTGAAATTAACATCCAGATCAGGATAGTTAACGACACTGGTGCCTTGAAAATCCCGGGTATCTACCAATTCGCGTTCAAAATCTAAGGTGCGCCACGTGAGTTCGCCGGCCCGATAACTAAAATACCGATCAATGGGCCCTGTGTAGATCGTTGGTATGCCCTTCGGGAGGGTCGTCTGCAGTTCGAAGTAGTCAGTGTGCGTTCGTGTCTCAATGCCTGGGGTCGCCAGCATGGATTCCAGTAACTTGCCGTAGCCGATCAGTGGCAGGCCTTGGTAGCGGTCCGTAAAGTAGGCGTCATTAAAATCGTAGCGCACCGGCAAGCGGCTGATGATCTCTGCGGGCAACTCGCGCGGGTCAGTCTGCCATTGCTTTTGTGTGTAGCCACGAATGAGGGCGTCGTACATGCGTTGACCGACCAGAGAGATGGCCTTTTCTTCAAAATTGGTCGGGTGGGTGATGCCGGCAGCTTTTGCTTCTTGGGCAATCAGTTCGCGCGCCTCATCGGGTGACAGAAATCGGTTGTACAGCAAGGACAAGGTGCCGAGGTTCATCGGCAGGGTGTAGAAGCTATTTTGGTGCCGGCTGATGACGCGGTGGCGATAGTTTGAGAATCCGCTAAACCGATTTACGTAGGCCCACACATCCGCACTCGTGCAATGGAATAGGTGAGAGCCATAGCGGTGCACCTCGATGTCCGTATCCGGGTCCGTATAACTCCAGGCGTTGCCTCCGATGTGTTCTCTCTGTTCGACAACCAGGACGCGAATCTTCAATTCGCGCGCGCAGCGCTCAGCTACCGTTGCCCCAAAAAAGCCGCTACCGACAACAATCAGATCATATGGGTTTGTCATAGGAGCTAGGATTGTGACGTCGTTAGTAGCGAATCTAATTGTAAGCGTCGCTCCCCAGAGAGCCAAGCGCTTGGGTGCTGGTGACTGTTCAAGATCTCACGCACAGTGGTAACCATAAGGCTTGGATCACGGCTGTGCCAGGCAACGGCATCGGCAATGAGTTTTAACATCAATTGGTCGCGCGTGCGCCAGGCGTCTAAGCGCTGGCCGTTTTTTAATAGTCCCGCGATGGTGAGATTAGTCTCCTCGGACACAAGGAATTTACGCTTAAAGTCGGCAGACTCTTGCATGGGGTGGATATGACCACTCGTCCCGTGCGCGGCGGAACCGACAGCGCGCGTATGGGTGATCGTATGCTGGTCGAATATCATCGGCGGATTTAGGTTGTGGCTTAACAAAAGCTGCGGCCAATACGCATCCATGCCCCAGCCGGAGTCAGATTCTTGAAAGAGATGCCGGCAAGTGCTTAAAAATCGAACCGACATCAAGGGACACATGAGTTCGACGAAGTTAGTGATGCGAAGCTTAAAACTGCCATAGGCTAAGGTAATGACATGGCTGCCATGACTGAACGCGTCGAGTGCGGGTTGGCATAAGTCGGCGTGATAGTCCCGTGCGGAATCAAATAGGGCATTTGCTAAGCACGCATCAAACATTAGATCATCGTCTGGAAAGAAGATGCGCTCGTAGTCTTTCCAGTGCGGGTAATCTTGTAGGTACTGATATAAGCCGCGCCACTTGGGGCCTTTAATCGGAATGATTGGGTATCCCTGATCCATCCACGCTTCTGGTACCGTCTCGCCAAAGTAGGTGACTACCAAGTCAAAATTCGCCTCTGCACCCAGCAACCAGTGCGGATGCAGCGAGGTGGGTCCACAGCGAGCGATGATTAGGTTTCGTTTCATCTAGGTCGAGTGCAAGTCAATGGGTGTGAGGCGGGACTGCGCGGTCATTGTAGCAGTGACGCGCGCTAAGCCCTAGGCGTACGGTTCGCTGATTGATGGGGCGCACGCGCGAAGGCTTGGGGATGAACCCATCGGCGTTTATAGTCGTATCCAACGATCGGGTATCAGGTCTTTGGTGTCGCGGTATCCATGATACAAACGTCCAAATGGCTTGTCTGCATCCGCCCATTCCCCTCTGAACCAGTCCTTTGGTGCAACCACCTTTTTGGAGGCGGACGGATTAAGCCACGCACCCCACCAGGAGAATGTGGAGTTCGCGATGATATGTGACCCACAGCGCGACATCAGTGTCATATCCGCGATGTCAGACAGACCTTCGATAAAGACGTACTGCGGCCCTGTGAAGCGAGTGCGGCAAAATGGTATGTCATCTGAGAAGACATAAAAGATCGTATCACTATCAAACTGGCTGATGGCGCGCTCGTAATAGTCGGTGTTGCTTAAGTCGCATAAGTGCGCGTTGTTTAGATAATCAGTTCGTCGCACGTGAATAGAGCAGCTCTTGGCGCGCGTAATGTGAGGGTAGTGATGATCGAGCGCGGTGTGCACGTTAGGCGCGATGGTCAACAGGTGGCGTATCGCAGGGGCGCAGTGCGCAAAATACTGTTCTGACTGAAAGTAGCCAATCAGGGCGATCGAGTGGCTGATATTAACCGCTCGATAATTAAATGACGGCTCGACGTAGCTGATAACGTCCAATGGCTGAGGGCTTTGTGGTGGGGGATTGGCCAAAAAGCGGGAGTAAGACCAACGCGGTAGCCGGTAGTTCGCGCGGTGTCTAATGGCTATACCGATGGTGGCCGCAATTTGAAACAACTGGTTTCCCAAGCGTCCTAGTTTTCCAAGATGCGGGAAGGATACGTAAGGGGTGGACACAGGAATCATTCGGAGCCGTATCCTCAGCAAGGGTGCGCGCTTTTTGCGAGGGGATAGCGTATACGAGCATTGCTCGCAACGGCGATCAACCTGTTTCAAAGTCCGGCACGCTCGGCGGGGCTGGATGGCGAGAGTCCTGGCTAGATATTATAATATTTTTATTAATCAATTAGTTATACAGTATTAGACGCGTATTTTCTCATTAATAGTGGCGTATTCAAGCATCCTCAGTTTACCGGCGCACTCTGGCGCCGCCCCCCTGTCAGTATGGGCATCGAGTCTAATTGCTGTGCGTCGTGAAGCAGGCGATAATTCCTAGCCATCAATCGCCCCTTACTCGCCGGTGTGTACAGATGCCTTGTGCTATGCGCACTGAGGCGGCGGTCGACAGTCCTTCGGTTTCAAGGGTCGCGTATGCAGTGTGATGTCAATCAGCCGCTGACCGGCACCATGCGCGATCATCTGGACTGTGTGATTGCGAAAATCAAGGCGAGTACACCCTTCGGGCTCATTCGTCCGAGCGATGGTGAGCACAAAATCCTTACGCTGTCAGAAGGATCCTTCACGAACTGCGATCAATGGACCTTTCGTGCCGGTGGGAAATTACAGTCTCAGCTGCTGACGTCTATCCAGACTGTAGATGAAAACCTGTACATCGGTATTCCTTGTAACACCTGCAACAAGCCATGGAACTGCACGCAAGAGATCTACAGCGACTTTATATCGCGTTTTAAAGTCCCATTGCGACGTCGCACCTACGCGAATCTTTTTGGCAACTCGAACTGGCGACCGTTTATTGATTTTTTGACCAATCATAGGCCAGCATTTCACTTGGTAACCTCGGGCGATAGGACGGAGAGTGCGCTACCGATCCGCGAGCGCCATCTGATTGATGCGCAGTTGGTTGACGACTGGGATGTCCAGGCTGAGTCAGAAACCGAGCGTCTTTTGCAGTTTGTGTCGACCAAGTCGCGTGAGCTGATCCTATTTTCGGCAGGACCGTTAAGTAAGATTTGGATTCCACTCTGTATGAAGGCCTACCCTAATAATATGTACGTCGATGTAGGCGCATCACTTGATCACTTTAGTAAAGGCACGGCCAGTCGCTTTTACGTAGACGAAACGCACCCCTTTTCGCAGGAATCCTGCTTATTCAATGATGGTGTGCCCGGACGTGAGCCGACCCATCAAAACTTAGTGTACGTCTGTGTTTTCCTTGCTGAAGGTTATGTCCAGTTATTGGAGTTATTGCTGCGCTCCATACAGCGGTTTTCGATACGTCAAAACTTTGATGTGTTGGTCATGACATCGACTGATCTGGAGCCAATGGTTAAGGCGGCAGCGAGCAAACTCAATTTCCCCATCTCGGTCATGACTGCCAGTTGTTCGAATGTGTTCCAGGCAACCTGTGCGCGCGTAAATATATTCGACTACGAGGGCGTTGATCGATATCAGACGCTTCTGTATTTAGATACCGATATTTTAATTACGGGTGAATTGTCGAACTTATTTGATTTGCAGATAGACGACAAGCTCTATGGGTGCGCAGGGGCGCACGTCGGTCTACCGAATTTTGGGAAGCAGTTCTTTGACTTTACGACCATAGATCAGAAGACGATTGGCATTAATAGCGGCACGCTGCTGTTTAAAAATTCGGAGAATATGCGGGGCTTATTCTCAAGAATTCGAACCCACATGGAGTCCTTCGCAGCCGAAGGTAAACAGGTGCCCTACGTGCTGGATCAGCCGTTCATCAACTACCATGCGGTGAAAGATGACTTGTATGATCATCAATTACTAACGCCCTGCGTCGCGTTATTTGAAACGGATGATTGTCCAACGAATCGAGCGAATGCCATTGTGTGGCACTTTAGTTTTCCCCTTGGGAATTGGGTGCACAAGCAAAGACGTATGGTGCGCCACTGGGTTGCATTACTGAATAGACGCTCGGCGCCGACAGACGCGTCGGCAGTCACGGCAGACGTTTTGGCACGTCGGCTTAAGATCGCAGTCTACGCCATAGCCCTGAATGAAGAGAAACACGTTCATAGTTGGTGTGATTCTGTTACGGATGCTGATTATGTGGTCGTTGCTGATACAGGTAGCGTCGATCGGACTGTCGATTTTTTGAAGGCGCGTGGGGTGAGCGTACATTCAATTGAGGTCACTCCATGGCGTTTTGACGAAGCGCGTAACCGCAGCATGGCGTTGATTCCGGACGATGCGGATGTCTGCATCTGTTTAGATATGGATGAGTTCATGCTGCCAGGATGGCGGGGTAGAATCGAGGGTCTCTGGAAGGCGGATACGCATCAATTGGCGTATCAATTTGCGCCTGACTTTGGTGTCGATGTGGCATCAATGCGCGTGTATGAGAAAGAAAAAATTCACGCGCGGCGAGGCTTCCAGTGGTTTCGACCGGTGCATGAGGCGCTGCGATGTGAGGTGAGCGACTATCAGAGAGTCGTTACCAAAGCCTTGCTCATCGGGCAAATCCAGGATAAGCATAAAAGTCGCAGCAGTTACTTGCCGCTGATGCAGGTCGCTCGCGAGGAAGACCCGCAAGATGCGCAACTGTGTTTTTGGCTTGGACGGGAGCAGGTGTATGCCGGGCAGTTAGTGGAGGCGGCTGAAACACTCAAGGCGTACCTTGATCTTTCGACAGGCAATGCTGTGGAGCGGTCAGAGGTGCTTCGCTTTCTCGCTCACGCTGAGCCGGAGGATGCGCCCTCTTGGTTACACCGAGCGCTGGCGGAGGCGGGTCTGCGGCGCGAAATCTGGCGCGATTTAGCGCGCTATTACTACGATAAGCGTGACTGGGTTAACCTGTTGTGGGCCGCTGTGAACGGCCTGGCGAAATCGCGACAGCTCGGTATATACCTCGATGATCCATCCGCATGGGACCATGCATTGCACGACTTTGCCTCCTTGGCGTATGGGGAGCTAGGGTCGTATGCGCGAGCGATTGACTCATGTCGTGAGGCGCTGAAGATATCCCCAAAGGATACGAGGCTTGCCCATAACTTAGCTTACTTTGAGACAAAGCAGGCTGAATCAGTCAGACCAAAGCATCTTGGCTCAGAGCCCTTTACGAGAGGCCTGGGAGATATCAGCCGCATCATTGAGCATGCGGTCCGTGGTCTTGGGTCTGGGACAGTCTCTAATGACAGTGGTGCTTCACCGGAGTGGCGAGTGCATGTAGTGGCGCCGATGGGGATCATCGGTGCTAACAGTTTTACGCCTCTTGTGCAGGCTGTTGCCTATGGACTGAGTGCGTTAGGCGTTCGCGTGGTTGTGACCATTGGTCTTGAGCAATTGACGACGCGTTCTGTGCTGATTGGTGCGAACTTACTGAGTCCCGATGACATGACGCGCGTCCCATCCGGTACTGTTATCTATAACGCCGAGCATTCACGGTCGTGGTGGTTGTCACAGATGACGTCGGTGTCGCAACAGCCGTATCGCGAGCTGTTGGCGCGTTCAGTGGTGTGGGATGTGAGCGCTGAGAATGCGCGAGAGCTGGCAACACAACTTAAAAACTCCGTGCGCTACGTCCCCTTAGGCTACGCGTCGGTGTGGTCTCAGATCCCGCGCAGTCCCGTACAAGACATAGATGTTGTGTTTTATGGCACGAGCCATCCACGGCGCTTGGCAATTTTGCAGCGCCTGGCAGCTGCGGGTTTGGCCGTGATGGCATTGGCGGATGTCTATAGTGAGGAGCGGGATGCGCTCATTGCGCGCGCTAAAGTGGTCATCGTGATTGCTTACTGGCTACCGGCGCGCTTTGACAGCGTGCGTATTAACTACCTGTTGGCGAATCAAAAAGCACTCATACGCGAGTGTAATCCTGGTGAGGAGACATCCGGTGACTTGATGGGTGGGATGGTCGAAACGCCCTACGAGAGTCTGTTGGAGAAGGCGCTGGAGTTGGTGAAAGACGAGCCACGTCGGCGGGCACTTGAGAAGGCGGGTCTTGAGCATCTCGCCAAACGAGACCAGCGTGCGATTATGCAGGCCGCATTGGCTGATGTCGGTCGCGCCGAGTCAATGCCTTGAGCGCAAAATGCGGGTGGCAGGAGCCCGATTGGATGGCTAGGCCACGCCGCGCACTGACGAGTGATGAGCGATGACTGCCTCTACGTGTTGCATCGTGTCTTTTTTCATGGATAACGTCGCTTTGCCGACAGTGGAGTGCCAGCGTGCGGTGGTTGAGATGTTCAATCCTAGCCACCATCCGCACTATCAGATAAAAACTGCACTAACTCATGAGCAGTCCATCGATCGGTTTTGGGCTGACAACGGTGTCCCAGTCGGCGCACTCACTCCCGACAAGCATCGCGGTCTTATCGATCATGATGTTGTCTTGTTTCTGGATATCGACTGTATTCCCCTGTGTATGGGGGCGATTGATCGATACCTCGATGCGGCTGCCCGCGGTGTGCTGATTGGCAATATTCAGAGGTCAAATCACATTGAAAATAATGAACATCTCTTCGTTGCGCCGTCGGCGTTGGCCATTAGCCGAGACGTGTTCCGGCGCCTCGGTGCGCCGAGTGCGCAATCGACTCAACGCGGCGACGTGGCAGAGGAATACACGTATCGTGCCGAGGCGTGCGGCGTTCGGGTAGAGGCGTTTTTGCCACTTCGTTTCGATGCTGCGCCTGGGTTTTCAAAGACGGATGTCACGCCGGTGTCACACTGGCCACTGAAGGCTGGCTTACCTCACTATGGTGTTGGTACGACGTATGGCAGCGTAGCCGATGGCGACCTGTTTTATCACTGCTTTCAGATATTTCGGGAGGGTAACCAAGCGCGTTTTTGCGAGAAAGCGAGATCTCTATTATCAAAGGGGCCCGGGCGTGCCGTCGGCCTGCCACAGCACCCGTGAGACTCGGGTACTATGCGTGGCGGCTGATATGGGCTCTGTTATAGCGATGCGTGTTGCCTATAGGTCAATTCTTGCGCTATCAAGTGCATGCTCATGGTGTATAGCCTGTGTGGGTACCGGGCTTACGCCGATACGATTGAAGAGGGTGGTTTGATGAGCGTATCCGACGCAGGCTTGGCGCGTGTCTTGGTGGTGACGCCGTACTATAAGGAATCGCAATCGATTCTGTTGCGGTGTATTGAGAGCGTGCGCGCGCAAACCGTGACAGTGGATCATTTGTTGGTCGCAGATGGCTTCCCGCAGGATTGGCTTGATCACGCGGGTGTTCGCCACTTAAGACTTGATCGAAGCCATGCCGACTGGGGTGATACCCCTCGTGGTATCGGTTGCTTATTGGGTGTCGCGGAGGATTACGACGCGATCGCTTTATTAGATGCGGATTGCTGGATAGACCCACAGCACGTCGAGCTGTCTCTGGCCACTGCAGTCAATGACCCGGCCGCGGACTATATCGTCGCGGCCATTACCAATCGGCGTCCAGATGGCTCTGCCTTTGATGTCTGGCAACAACCCTATGAAGAGCATGTCGATACCAATAGCTTCTTTTTCTTACCAAGCTCCTATCGCGCCCTTGCGATGTGGCTGCACATTCCCCAGGCCATCAGTGCGGCGGGTGATCGTATTTTCTACCACGGGTTGAAGGCTCAGGGTCTGCGCTTTGCAGCCAACTCAAAAGCAACGGTCAACTACGTCTGTACCTGGGCGTCGGTCTACGCACTGATCAATGAGGAGCCTCCCGAAGGCGCTAAGCCTAACCCTGACTATTCGATTATGCACGCCTGGCTTGCGCAACTGACTGACGCCCAGCACGCTAACCTCTCTGCGCGCTTTCATTTCGATGTCCGAGCATTTTTCGGTGTAGCGAGTCAGTCGCCGGCTGTGTCAGACGCGGTAACTGGCGTCAGCGCACACGCGTCTGTGTTGTCGTTGGAGGGTGAGAGCCAGTGGTGTCCACGGGAAGCCTCCGGGGGTACGGAGCTCATGGAGCGTGCGCTCAGAGCGGCGATACCCGGTTGGATTGGTAAAATAGATCTGTATGTCAATCGATTCAATCGACAGCGAGATCTAACCAAGCCACAGGTCATGTGGATACACCACGATACCGGTATCCGTCAGGTGCAATGGCTTCGAGACCGGTCCCTTCGTGATTCGGTTGATTGCTTTGTGTTTGTGTCAGAGTGGCAGAGAAAACGGTATATCGATGTGTTTTCCGTGCCGCCATCACGCGCATTGGTGCTACCCAACGCGACCTTTGTGCCGCCGCAGGATCGCCCTTGGCCAAGTGGGCCACGTCGCCGCTTTGCATACACCAGTACGCCATTTCGGGGGTTAGCCGTTTTACTGGCAGCTTGGCGTGAAGCGGCGCTCAATGATGCGGAGTTGCATATCTGGTCGTCTGTGCGCTTGTATGGCGAAGTGTATTTTGGTGAGGATCAGAAATTTGAGCCGTTGTATGAGATGGCGCGCGGCCTTAAAAGTGTGTTCTATCACGGCATCGTGCCTAACGACGAGTTGCGACAAGCGCTCGGTGAGATCGACTTTCTTGCCTACCCGTGTACCTTCGCGGAGACCTCATGTCTGTCTGTCATGGAGGCTATGAGTGCGGGTTGTCGCGTGATTTGTCCCTCAAGCGGCGCACTGCCGGAAACAAC
>CAIYVA010000165.1 GCA_903929455.1 uncultured Pseudomonadota bacterium
ATGGTCTCTAAAATCTGTACGCCCTCCGCCATACTCGCTAAAAACTCATCAGTGATCGGCCGATCAACAGTCACGCGGTATTCTTTTTCGTGGTGATGCTCCACGCGCAATAACTGATTGACGATATCGCCGTCATTGGTCAATAACAACAAACCCTCTGAGTCTTTATCGAGCCGTCCAACCGGAAATACGCGCTCCGGGTGCGCAACAAAATCGATCACATTGTGGGCTACCCGCCGATCGGTGGTGCACTCCACCCCCACTGGCTTATGCAGCACGATATACACCGCACGGGTAGGCGCACCGAGCAACTCACCATCGAGCCTCACCTCATCTAAGGGGGAGACCCGCGTACCTAAGGTGGCCACCACGCCGTTCACGGTGACGCGGCCAGCGCCAATGCGATCATCCGCCTCACGACGTGAACACACGCCGCGCTCACTCAAAAACTTATTGATGCGTACCGCGGTATCGGCATCAGCCGACTCGGGAGGGACTGCTGCCGTAATCGGCGCTGACTTTGGCGCACTGGGCGCTTTCGGACTAAAGGTGTGTATACGCGCACGAGGCGGCTGATCATGCGCGCCTGGGCGCTTAGGCTTCACTCGATCAATCACAAGCACCCCCTGCACTCATCCACCGCACCGTCACCGATCGCAAAGGTGAGTGGCGGGCGCGAATGATCAGCGAAACGCGCCTTCTCCATAGGCCTCAGCGACCATATTCTCAAAGCGCGTGTATTCGCCGAGGAAGGTCAACTGCACTTCGCCTGTCGGGCCGTTACGCTGTTTAGTAATAATAATGTCAGCGACGCCCTTACGCGTGGTGTTGGGCTCATACACCTCTTCGCGATAGATCATCAAGATCACGTCAGCATCTTGCTCAAGCGCGCCAGACTCGCGCAAATCACTCATCACTGGCTTCTTTTCCTGACGCTGCTCGACACTGCGGTTGAGCTGCGAAAGCGCTACCACCGGTAACTGCAACTCTTTTGCCAGCGCTTTCAAGGAGCGTGAGATCTCAGAAATTTCTGTTGCTCGGTTTTCCTTATTGCCGGACACCGTCATTAACTGCAGGTAGTCGACCACAATCAAGCCTAAGCCTTTCTCACGCTTTAAGCGCCTGGCGCGCGCGCGTATCTCAGTCGGCGTTAAGCCAGCGGTCTCATCGATAAAGATAGGCGCCTGCGCCAGCACCTCGGTAGCGCTGGTGATACGCGGCCAGTCCTCGGCCGACAAGTTGCCCGTGCGTAAATGCCCCTGACTCACCCGCCCAAGCGATGAGATCATGCGCATGGTCAACTGCTCAGCAGACATTTCCATGGAGAAAATCGCCACCGGCACCTGCCGATCAATCGCGGCATTCTCGGCGATGTTAATTGCCAAGGTCGTCTTACCCATCGAAGGTCGACCGGCAATGATGATCAGATCGCCCGGCTGGAAACCGGTCGTCATGCGATCAAGTTCTGTGTAGCCGGTGGCCACACCCGTAAACGCACCTGGGTTTTGATGCAGACGATCAATCTTGTCGACCGTATCCGGTAGCACGTCTTTAACCGCGCGAAAGCCGGCAC
Organism: uncultured Pseudomonadota bacterium; assembly: GCA_903929455.1. Classification (GTDB taxonomy): domain Bacteria; phylum Pseudomonadota; class Gammaproteobacteria; order Steroidobacterales; family Steroidobacteraceae; genus CAIKZZ01. The sequence continues at coordinate 1,574 of CAIYVA010000165.1, forward strand.
GCGTACGCGTACCTTTTTCGGCGATTTCAAAGACCCGCCGCTCCGCTTCTTCTACTAACTCACTGGGCGCACGCCCACGTGTATCTAACGCACTGGAGGCAATCTCGCCGCCCGCTTGCACCAATTGGCGCAGCAACGCGTGATCTCTGACGATGCCAGCGTAAGCGCGCGCATTCGCAGCACTCGGTGTATCGCGTGTGAGCCTAGCCAAATAGCCAAGCCCACCGACCTCATCAACGATGCCCTTGTTGGACAGCGATTCCGATACGGTGACGGCGTCACATGGACTTTGGGTTTCAACCAACTCCGCGATCGCGGCATAGATGAGTTGGTGATCGCGGCGATAAAAATCGCGGCTCTCGATAAGATCAGCGACGCCATCCCAGGCGCTCGCATCCAGCATTAATCCACCTAGGACAGCTTGCTCGGCTTCCACCGAGTGCGGCGGTAGGCGCATGCCCTCTGTGCTTGAATCCGAAAATGCCATCCCATACCTCGGGGTCAGTCAAACGATCGGGTGTTTGAGTCTACCCCCAATCCACCCCCAGCCAACCACGAGTCTATCCCGAGCGCGACCCCTTGGGCGCGCTCGGGAACCGGCATTACACGGCGGCAGTGACGACCACGGTGATTTCCACATCGACGTCGGTGTGCAAGTGCAAGGTCACGACCTGCTCACCCACCACGCGGATATGGCCCATGGGCATACGCACTTCTGAGCGCTCAACCGCATGACCCGCGTTCTTTAAGGCCTCAGAAATATCGCCTGTGCCGATGGAACCGAACAACTTACCTTCGGTGCCTGCTTTGGCGCTGATCGCCAAGCGACACGTCTGAAGGGCGGCAGCGCGGCTGGTTGCGCTCGCAAGCTCCGCAGCTGCTTTCGCTTCAAACTCAGCGCGTTGCGCTTCAAACTTCACAACATTTTTAGCTGTTGCCAAGGTTCCGCGGCCGGTCGGCAGCAAGAAATTACGACCGTACCCCGACTTGACCTTCACGCGGTCGCCGATACTGCCAAGGTTCGCTACTTTTTTAAGAAGAATGACGTCCATCGAAGCACCTGTATCCGTTACAAAATCAAAAAAAGCATTCCCACCGCCGCGAAGCGATGGCCTTAAGACTGGGGCGGCGCCACAAAGCGCGTCCGTATCGCCAGCCAGTTATCCGCCAACCCCACCGTTGCCAACACACCCTGCACCAACAAAGTGGTGAAAGGAAGAAACAAGAGCACATAGGTCACACCTAACCATGCTCCATTCCACTTCATGCCCCATCGCGCGGCGTGCAACACGGCTAAGCCCTGCAGCACAAACGCACCTAAAAACACCCAAGTCGCATCCGCTGCCACGTCCCAGCGGAAGATCAACGCACAGGCGGTCACCAACACGCCTAAAGCTGACAGGGTTTTACCTGCCATTAAACCTCTAAAGGCAGGCCCCAACCGTGTCGCGCCCGTCTTGATGCCCGACCAGTAAAGACCCACAAACAAGGCGATCATGGTGTTTAACAACAACAACCAAGTCACCACGCCCCACATGCGCTCTGCCGATGCCTCAATCAGGTTCACATCCCGAGGACGATGCCCGGAACCCACATTCGACATCACCGCCGCCACCTGATCGAGCTCCGATGCCAACCGCTGTAAAAACGGTCGCCAAACGCCCGGCGGATCAGCGAGCACCGCGTGTACCGTGCCCAAAAAAATCAAAGCGACCAGCGTTGCCAACTGAAAAACTAAATTGAGCGAACCACCCCGCGCCAGCACACGCCCCAACGACCACGCCGGCACCACCAACGCCGCCGCCAACAAGACGACCGGCACAGGCCCGGCGCCAGCCAGCGACAGCCACCATCCCAAGGTGATCGCGGACAATAAGGCCGCTAACCAGTCTTGCAACGGTTTCGAATCGGACAACGCCAACAATACAATGAATGCCCCCGATAGCCAGGTACCAAAGGGCAACAACAAACTTAAAAACGCCACCAACACCGCGCCGAATAAGGCGCGGGTACGAGACGCGGTTAACCACACTGCCAGACCGTGCATGACGTATGCCCTAGGGGCTTACGCCCCTAAGACGCATAACCTCAATGCTGGTCGGTGTACGGCAGCAGCGCCAAAAACCGAGCGCGCTTCACCGCTTCAGACAACTGACGCTGATAGTTCGCTTTGGTGCCGGTGATCCGACTCGGAACGATCTTGCCCGTCTCTGTGATGTAGTTCTTCAACGTACCAATATCTTTGTAGTCGATCTTGATGACGCCATCAGCAGTGAATTTGCAAAACTTTTTACGACGAAAATAACGTGCCATAGGAGTCTCCTGTCAGGCCTTAGTAGCGAGCGCCACGACCACCGCCACCACCGCGCTCTTCGCGGTCGTCACGATC
>CAIYVA010000166.1 GCA_903929455.1 uncultured Pseudomonadota bacterium
TCAGTCAACGGACCGACTGACACAGAGACTGGCAAGAAATTCGTGAGACCCGCAGCACCACTGAGCGCAACGCTCGCCGGACTATGAGGTGCATTACTGACAATACTCAAACTGCCGGTCTGTGCCGTCGCATCCGGTGGCGTATAAGTCACATTAATCGTGCAGGAAGCGCCCGGCGCCACATTCGTACACGCGTTATCTTGAGTGAAGGAGACACCGGTCACCGTGACTGAGGTGATGACAAGGGTCGCTGTACCCGTATTAGTGACGGTCAGCGCTTTGGTGCTCGGGGAACCGACGGTCTGACTGCCAAAAGACAAGCTAGTGGCCACAGAAAGCGCGGGTGACGAGGAGCCGCTTGAACCGCCGCCGCAGGCGCTTAACAACAAGCCGCCCAACAGCGCAAGTGACAACCCTTTGATCAGTGACTTCATAAACCGCATCCTTGGAATCAAATTAGTTAAGATCAGCAGGCGTTGCGCCTTGCGGTATCAATGTCGGCTCGTAGGCGGCAACACGGAAGCCTCGCTGCGTCTTACGCATGTACAAAACGAAGTTGCCATCTCTGATGTTTAGCATGTGGTGATTACTGTGTGGCGCCGCAATCACTTGCTGATAGCGTGCATAGTGAGCACCTAAGATATTTTTTAAATTAGGTAACGTGCGGCCAGAGTACGTCATCGCAAAAACAGTGCCTGACGGTGCCACATACTCGTGTAACTGAGCGCCAGTGGGTGAGGTGACGGCATGCAGTGTGTAGTGGGCGGTCTGCGTGACCTTTGCGGTCGCACCGCGGATAGCCACATGATCACGCTGGATAGAGCTTTGCTGTTCACCGAGTCCGGCCTGCGCGGGCAAGGTGATCGCCAATGCAACGACGGCCAGAGACACGCCCTGTAGCCAACGTAGGTGTCGTGTATTTAAGTACCTGTATTCACATTGACTCATAGCGGCGCCTCATCAATTAAGAACTGCACTATCCAACGAAAGTGCCGCCAATATCTTAGGACTGGTTAACATCTTGGCAATGTCTGGTAGCGAGGCAGGTTTAGGTCAAAATCGTCCTCCCTAACCCCACCCATGCCGCTTTCGGGCGCATAGCGGTGCAGGCGCGCACCAAAAAGTGGCGAAAACCCACTGACTGACGCCACCATAGGGGGACCTACCTGCTGACGTCTGTGGAGTGAGATGTTCACTCAGCCAACATCCAGAGTCTTTATTTTATCAATATTAATCAATATGTTAATGAGTATCCACGATGCTCTGTCGTTTATCAAAGCGCTGCCACGCCCATCCGAGGCCCCCGCTTGGCCTAATTGGCATAATGCTTGCTTTAAGTCAGTGTGACCGTGTGGTTGATCGTCTAACAGCAGACGCCATCCGGTCGCATGGACCGCGGTCCGGGACCCCGACAGGAACCGGGACCACGGCTTCTCACGGCATTCGGGTTAAGGGAATCATTCATGTTTCGACACACTCACGCGTGGCTCATCACACTCTTTCTAAGCGCCCAATTGGTCGTCACCACTGCGCATGCGCAGGATGCAACGGTCACACCGAGTGCACCAGCAGTCACAGCACCAGCACCCGTCGCAGCCGACGCCGTGACTGAACCCGCACCAACAGAGCCTCAGCTGGTAGCACTCGATAAAATATCAGCAGGTGATACCGCGTGGATGCTGACATCCACCGTGCTTGTCATGCTCATGATCCTGCCAGGACTTGCTCTCTTTTACGGCGGCATGGTGCGCAAGAAAAATATCTTGTCTACCTTAATGCAAACCTTCGCCATCACCTGTGTCGTGTCTTTACTGTGGTGGGCGGTGGGTTACTCATGGGCCTTCACGCCAGGGTCCGCCTATCTCGGTGGTAGCAGTCGCTTCTTTATGGACGGCATGGTGTTTATGAAAGGCGCTGGCAAGCTGTCGGCATCGCACTTGGCGCTGACCATTCCGGAGTCTGTGTATTCGATGTTTCAGTTGACCTTCGCCTGCATTACGCCAGCACTCATCTGCGGCGCCTTTGCTGAGCGCATGAAATTCTCGGCCATGCTGATTTTCATGAGCGTTTGGTCTTTGGCTGTCTACGCACCGATCGCACACTGGGTATGGGAACCGAGTGGTTGGTTAAGCGCGCGCGGCCTCTTAGACTATGCGGGTGGCACGGTGGTGCACATCAATGCTGGTATCGCGGCCTTGGTAGCCGCCTTGGTGCTGGGTAAGCGCATCGGTTATGGTCGCGAACCGATGGCGCCACATAATCTGATTCTCACGGTCATTGGAGCATCCCTCTTGTGGGTCGGCTGGTTTGGCTTTAACGCAGGCTCCGCCGTCGCGGCCGACGGTCGCGCGGGCATGGCCATGGCAACCACGCAGCTCGCCACCGCCGCAGCTGCCCTCGCATGGATGTTCGCCGAGTGGATCTTAAAGAAGAAACCCTCTGTGCTTGGCATCGCCTCTGGTGCGGTTGCAGGACTCGTCGCCATCACCCCCGCATCGGGCTTTGTAGGCCCCACACCTGCGGTCATCATTGGTTTAATCGCCGGCATCGTCTGTTTCTTTTCAGCGACGACACTCAAGCATGCTCTTGGCTACGATGACTCCTTGGACGCGTTTGGTGTCCACTGCGTAGGCGGCATTGTCGGTGCCCTGCTCACAGGCGTGTTTGCCAGCAAGGAAATCTCTGGCGTCGATGGCTCGGTCTTGACACAGCTGATCGGCGTTGGCGTCACCCTTATTTATGGTGGCCTCAGTAGCTACATCATCTTGAAGTTAATTGATGTCACCATTGGCTTACGCGTCTCAGAAGATGACGAGCGCGAAGGCCTCGATGTCAGCCTGCACGGCGAGCGGGTCGACTAGCGAAGCACGTAGGCAGGGATCGACCTAGTCGATCCCTGCTTTTCCAACCCGGCCTCTCTGAGGCTTAGTCGGCTGCCACAGGCGGCGGCGCGTAGCCAACGACTCGTGGTCGTGTGACCCACACTAAGAGGATGAGTAAGAACACAACCCATCCCGAGATCCAGAAAAAATCAATCGCTGACTTTGCATAGGCTTGTAACCCTACCGAGCGGCTAACCAGCGCCAGTGCTTGGGACTGGGAAAACCCGATCGCATGCAAATGATCCAAGGCACTGCGAAAGGCAGGATCGGAGACACCCGAATGCTCAACCAGCCGAGTTTGGTAGAGAGCGGCACGACGATCCCAAAATGTCGTGACCATGGCGGCGGCAAAACTTCCCGCAATCGTTCGCATAAAGCTCGACAAACCAGAGGCGGCCGCCACACGAGGTCCTGGCAGTCCCTGCAATATGATACTGACCGTTGAAATAAAGAAAGTCGCCAACGCAATGCCTTGCACCAACACAGGCAACACGAACTGACCAAAGCTGGCCTCACCCGTCAGCTCTGCCCTCATCAAATAAGAGGCGCCAAACGCGAAGAGTGACAGCGTCGCAAACCATCGTATGTCAATACGACCCATACCCTTCCCCACAAAAGGGGTCAGCAAAACCGCGACAATGCCTGCGGGTGCTGCGACAAACCCAGCCCAGGTCGCCGTATAGTTCAATTGTGTTTGTAACCACAAAGGAAACAGCACTAAATTCGCGAAAAAAATTCCATAACCAAGCGCTTGCACGAGCGATCCTAACCAAAAGTTACGCAAGCGAAACAACGTCAGGTCGACAATGGGATGATCTTCGGTCAACTCCCATATTAAAAATGAAATAAAACCCAGCACGCTGACAATCGCTAAAATAATGATCATGGGCGACGCAAACCAATCCGCATCCCTCCCCTTATCGAGCATAATTTGTAACGCGCCCACCCAAACCACTAACAGTGCGACGCCTACATAATCGACACGCACCTTACGCCCAGGAGCGTCGAGCTTGGCCAGATGTCGCCAACAGAAAAACGCACTGAGTGCACCTACCGGCAAGTTAATCAAGAAAATCCAAGGCCAACTGTAGTTGTCTGACAAATAGCCGCCAAGCAAAGGCCCTGCGATCGGTGCTAACAAGGTCGTAATCGACCAAATAGAGAGCGCCATCGTGCGTCTCTGCGGTGGAAAGACGCTTAGCAGCAAGGCTTGTGATCCCGGCACCAAAGGTCCTGAGAAAAATCCTTGCATCACCCGAAACACAATCAATGACGGCAGGCTCCAAGCCATGCCACATAAAAACGAGGCCAACGTGAATAGCACCAAAGCGCCCACATAGGTGCGTACCAATCCAAAACGCTGCGTCAACCAGCCAGTCAATGGCACTGAGACGCCATTGGCCACCACAAAGGAGGTAATCACCCAAGTGCCCTGGTCGGCGCTAACGCCTAGGTTGCCAGCAATGACCGGGATCGATACGTTGGCAATGGTGGTATCCAACACCTGCATGAAGGTGCCAAGCGCCACCGCAAAGGCAGCGATCGTCCGCTCAGCACGCGTGAGCCCAGAAAACCCCACACCCTCCGCCTGACCACTCACGATCGAGGACGTACCTTAGTGACGACTCGCCGACTATTCTCGTTGATGATCAAAGCGATCCGTGCATCTGCGGTGAGATTATCTGGCAGCGTGAGCTCTGGTGCAGCCTTGCCAGCGCGCACATCAGACGTCACCAACGGCCCCGATGAGTCTGTGATGTCCACCCGCACCGCAGCCGACAAACCCAGTCGCAATGTGTGCTTAGCAAGCTCTGTCGGGTCTAATACAATCCGTACAGGCACTCGCTGAACGATCTTGATCCAGTTGCCAGAGGCATTTTGCGCTGGCAGCAACGCAAACGCGCTGCCACTACCCGCCGACAAACCCGCCACTTTGCCGTGATACACCACCTCCGACCCATACACATCCGTGCGCACGGTGACCGGTTGTCCCACACGCAAGTGCCGTAGCTGCACTTCCTTGAAGTTGGCATCGATCCAGACATCTGACAAGGCTACGAGGGACATCAACGGCACGCCGGGTGCTAAACGTTCACCAATGTGTACTGTTCGCTTAGCGACTACACCATCCACAGGGGCGACTAAGTGGGTACGTCTTAAGGCTATATACGCACTGCGCACACTGGCCGCCGCCTGCAAGACGCGCGGATGTGTCGACAGGGTAGTGCCGTGTACTTGCACCTCCAAAGACTCAGCCCGCGCGCGTGCCGCATCCACAGCGGCTGTTTGTTCTACCAGAATTTCCTTTGCGTGAGCCAACTCCTCCGCAGCAATCGCTCCACCCACCAGCAGAGGCTCACGTCTCTTTAAATCACTGGCTGCACGTACACGGGTTGCCTCGTGCGCTGCAGCCTCCGCCTTCGCTTGCGCATACTGTGCGTAATAGCCACTCACATCACGGACCGCGTGCGCAAGCTCAGCCTCAGCGCTAGCCACTGCCAATGCAGCATCGCTTGGATCAAGCTCAACCAGTGCCGCACCCCTGACAACGGTCTGCGTATCATCAGCGTGCACAGCCAGCACCGTCCCCGGCACTTCGCTCGTAATTTGGATCACATCGCCCGCCACATAGGCGTCATCCGTTGACTCTTGATGCGAGAGATACAGATACCAATACAGAAACCACACCACAGCAATCAAGCCCGTGACGACGACTAATATCGTAAACCCGCGTCGTCGGGCGCTGGGTGCAGATGACGCAGTGGCGGTAATAGGAGCGTTCACGGGTGAGCCTTTTCTTGAGACGGACTAGGTGATAGCAGAGCGTTTCCAGTGCCAATCGATAGCACCAAAGCGACATGCGCCTCTCCTTGAAGCGCGCGACTGTGTGTGTACTGCATACGCGCAAGCAACTGACGTATGTCGGCTTCGAGCACCGGCAATTGACCGGTCAGTCCACTCGCCGCACGTCGTTCGACCAAGGTATGCGCAGCGTTTATCTGTAACAGCTTATCGCTCTGGTCTTGCACTTCGCGCTCCAATGCCTTGACCTGAGTTAGCTGATCGGCAACCTCTTGAACGGCGCGCAGCACGGTGGCGTTGTAATGGGCCACCGCCGCATTAAGGTCGGCGCGCGTACCCAATAGCTGCGCGCGCAGACGGCCTGCATCGAAAATCGGTAATGACAAGCGGGGTCCCACGCCGTACTGACGGGACGGTGCTGAGATTAAATCAGGCAACGTCAGTGCGGTAAAACCGATGTAGCCTGAAATATTGATATCTGGGTAAAACGCCCGCTTCGCGACAGCTTCCTGAGAGCTTGCTGCTTCAACCCGTTCAAGTGCTGCCAGCACATCCGCGCGCCGCAGCAGCAGATCCCCTGGGATCACACTGGGGAGGACTAAGACCGCTTGGTAATCCAGCGAGGGTTGGCTGATCACCAAGTCCTGCTCTGCGCCTAGCAAAGAGCGAATCTGATGCTCTCGTAGTTCAAGCAGTACGCTTACCTGACGGTGGGCTAGGCGCGCATCAATTAACAGCGCATTGGCCGCTGTCTGTTCCACGTCTGAATCAAGCCCCGCCTCTAGGCGCCGCTTGACGAGGCTCACGATCTGTTGACGATCGTACTCATAGGCTTCGGTCAATGCCAGTAATTGATATTGTTGATCAAGATCAAGGTACGCATCCAGTAGTGCAGACTGCAGCGCACTGCGTGCACTGCGCACATCAAACGCTCGGGCATTCGCGCCATGGGTGGCAGCCTGAATCACCGCTCTTTGGCGACCCCAGAAATCAGGATCCCAGTGTGCGCCGAAGCCAACCTGGCCGTTCCACCAAGAGCCACCGCCGTACGGCGGTGGATAGATATAAGCCTCACTAAAGTGATCTCTACTCAGGTTGGCTGTCGCATCCACCTGTGGACGCACTGTGGTGGTGATGGCTGAGACATCAGCTCGAGCACGCGTTAAGCGCGCAATCGCCTCAGTCAACGATGGATTATTGTCGAGTGCACGCGCCATTAGTTGATTGAGCTGAGCATCGTGCAAGCTCACCCACCAATCATTACCCAGTATCTCTGCGGCAGGCGCTTTGATGTGCAATCGATCGACATCGAGCGCAATGGGAGACGGCAGTGGTGGCGGTAAGGCGACACAGCCGCACAGTAGGGTGACTACACAGCTCACACAGAATAGCTGCAGACGTATCATTATTTAGCGATCCTTGAGAGCAATAGACTGCGGTCGTCTTCTGTCACTTCTAGGCGTGTAATCAAGCGCTCGAGTAGGTTAGTCAACGTATCGACTTCGGCTGGTGTAAACACAGACACCGCCTCGTTCATACGCTCGACCACCAACGGCAGCAAGGATTCCATCAAGGAACGACCCGCCGGCAACAACACGAGCATCACCAAGCGACGATCCGTTGATCGTCGTTCTCGGCTAATCAAGGCGCGCGTCTCTAGCTGATCAAGCAAACGAGTGAGGGCGCCTGAGTCATGATGCAGTTCGCGACACAGATCGCTCGCGGTATACGCAGGATGGTCTCTTAGAAGGAGCAGTGCAGCCCACTGCATAAACGTGAGTCCGCGACCTGCGAACGCGGCCTCCACTTGCGTGCGCATCAAGGATGCACCCCTGCGAACGAGGTAGCCGATGCTGCTATGCGCACGGTAAGTATCTGATTGATAATACATAGTATCTGCTTCGGCAGTATCTGCCTCGGCAGTGTATCCTATGCGAGTGACGGCGTCACTGGTGGCCGTTGACGATCTGGATTAAACGCGTCAGGGTGCTTCCTTACTTACCCTTATCGGACACTTTGTGAAGTCTATTCAACCCTCCTCATCTGCTCCGTCTCCCACCAACGGCGTCACGCGCGAAGCTGCTGAAGAGGCGGTCAAGACGCTGCTCCTGTGGTCAGGTGATGACCCTACCCGCGAGGGGCTACGCGACACCCCGGCCCGTGTCGTACGCGCCTATGAGGATTGGTGTTCTGGTTACAAAATCGATGCCTCTGAGTATCTTCGTCGCACCTTCGAGGAAGTCGCTGGCTACGATGAAATGGTCATCCTTAGAGACATTGCCTTCGAGTCACACTGCGAGCATCACATGGCGCCCATCATCGGGCGTGCCCACATCGGCTACCTACCACGCAATAAGGTCGTGGGTATTAGCAAATTAGCGCGTGTTGTCGATGTGTATGCGCGCCGTTTCCAGGTGCAAGAAAAGATGACGGCGGAGATCGCCAGTTGTATCGCCGATGTGTTAAAGCCACGTGGCGTCGGTGTCATCATTGAGGCCTCGCACCAATGCATGACCACCCGCGGCGTACACAAGTCGGGCGTATCGATGGTGACGAGCACACTGCTCGGATCTTTTCGTGAAGATGCGCGGACGCGCGCTGAATTCTTAGGCATCGTGCAAACAGGCGTACACCGCTGATCCGCTGCTCGATGTGCATCGACGACGCCTAGCGAGCAATCAGCGCGCTAGAGACCACCTCAGTGGGTGGACACTGCTAAGTAATCCGCGCGAGACGTGCGGGCGATCCAGTACAAACGGCGGTGTATAGCCAGCTGAACTGGACAAGTGCCCTTTCTGACGAGCGACCATCGCTTACAACACCCCCCCTGAGCCGATCAGTGCGCTTCCATCGGCGCTCATCTGGTGTCGGGTTGTATACAATGTTAAAATTAGTCACCCCGCGTCACTGACACATCACCGTTAGCGCCTACTCCGCTCATGATGAAGATGGCTCCCTAGCTCATGTATACCGCTCCCCTCGCCGACATCCGCTTCGTACTGCATGAACTGCTGGCCGATCGGTCACTCGAGGGACTGCCTGGGTACCCGGACTACTCTGCCGATTTCGCAGACTCCGTCTTAGCAGAAGCCGCCCAGTTCGCCGAAACCATCTTGGCGCCCACCAATGCCACGGCTGACGCCGAAGGGGCACTATGGACCTCCGATGGCGTTCTCGTCCCACCGAGCATTAAACATGCCTATCAGCAGTTTATAGACGCCGGCTGGCCGACGCTGCGCGGCCCAGCGACGGCGGGTGGCCAAGGAGCGCCTACGATCCTTTGCACCGCTGTCGAGGAATTATGGGCCTCCGCCAATCTGTCCTTTAAGTTGTGTCACATGCTGACCAGTGCGGCTGTTGAATCCATTGAGCACTGTGGGTCCGAGGACCAACGCCGCCTGTACTTACCTAAGCTCGTGAGCGGCGAGTGGACCGGCACGATGAACCTGACCGAACCGCACGCGGGCAGTGATTTGGCGCTGATCCGTACGCGCGCCACGCTCACCCCTGAGGGCTACCGCGTCATCGGCCAGAAGATATTCATCAGTTGGGGCGATCACGATATGGCGGATAACGTCATCCACCTCGTCCTCGCCCGTATCGATGGCGCCCCTGCCGGCACCAAAGGGATATCGCTGTTTATCGTGCCTAAGGTGCTGGTTGGCGCCGATGGCACACTGGGTGCACGGAATGATGTCTGCTGCCTATCGATCGAACGAAAACTAGGCATACATGCTAGCCCCACCTGTGTCATGTCCTACGGTGATCAAGGAGGCGCTACCGGGTATCTAGTCGGTGAGCCCAACCGCGGGCTTGAGTATATTTTTATTATGATGAATGCCGCTCGTCTGTCCGTAGGCCTCGAAGGCTATGCGATAGGCGAGCGTGCTTACCAAAAAGCGGCCGCTTGGGCATCCACTCGCCGTCAAGGCAGATCAGTAGCCATGGCACGCGAGCAATCGAGTCCAGTATTTATTGAAAATCATCCCGATGTTCGACGGATGCTGCTCAGTATGCGCGCGCCGGTTGAGGCAGCCCGCGCGCTCGCCCTCTACGCCGCCTTACAGTTAGATTTAGGTGCGCAAGCCACCGACCCATCACAACGGTTAAGCGCACAAGCCCGCGGTGATTTGCTCATCCCCATCGTCAAAGGTTGGTCGACTGAAATGGGTGTGGAAGTGGCCTCCATCGGTATCCAAGTCCATGGCGGCATGGGCTATGTTGAAGATACGGGTGCCGCGCAGTTACTGAGAGACGCCCGCATCGGACCCATCTACGAAGGCACGACCGGGATTCAGGCGCTCGATCTCATTAATCGAAAAATAGCCCGTGATCAGGGGGCTGCTCTGTTTGCACTGCTTGGGGACATGCGCCAAGAA
>CAIYVA010000167.1 GCA_903929455.1 uncultured Pseudomonadota bacterium
CCCACGCATCGGCTACTCGAAAGAAGGATTGCAGTGCTACAGGCACATGGCCAGGAACGGGGGCTTTGGCCTCAACGGAGACCGCGGGACTCGGAGATGATTTCGTAGGCTTCACGGATGCGCTGTGTCTTTTCTTTGGCTAACTCTTGCATGGACTCCGGGAGTCCCCGCGAGACGAGCTTATCCGGGTGGTTTTCGCTCATCAGACGACGATACGCCTTCTTGACCTCCGCGTCGCTGGCACTGGTCGTGATTCCCAAGGTTTCGTAAGCGTTTTGTAAGCGCACACCAGCGGCAGGCCGCGCTTGACTACCGGTATAGCCGCGTTGCTGGCGCAAAAGGTGCTCTAACAGCGCGCACTCCGCCGACGGGATGCCTAAGCGCGCACCGACCGCCCACAAGAGATCACGGCTAGGACCGGCCAGATCATTACCTAACAGCGCCGCACGCAACTGTGTTTCCATAAAAAAACGCAGCAAATCAGGCCGCCACCGACATAATTGGCGCAAATGGTCGAGCGTGGCGTGCAGCGGATAGTCAGCGGCCTTACCGCGGGTAAAGGCATCAATCGCTAAGCGCACATGCGCCTCATCAAGGCGCAACTGCCGCATGATGCTGCGCGCAGCCTCAATTTCCGTGTTCGACACATGACCATCGGCTTTAGCGACGTGCCCCATGACAGCGAAGGCCGCTTCAAACAAAGCAGCCGATATCTGTTGTGGGTCGGCGGAGCCGCCCTCAGAGCCCGCCTGAGCGGTTTGCAGGTCGTAGTGGTGCCCTAGCAGGAACCCAACCGCCGCCCCCACAGGGCCAAACAGGTAACCCACAGCGGCGCCAATAATTTTTCCTGTCCAAGCCATCAGATTTCTTGACCCTGCTTTCCACACCTTGCCAGAATGCATCTCCGTGACGGAGCCGCCGTTCATGGTATCAGCGACAAGGCAGACACCGTCCTATGAATAGCTCATCAGACTTGGTTTTTGAGACACACCTCACCGGTCTTGAACTCATCCACCGTGGCAAGGTGAGAGACGTCTACGCGATCGATGACGCCCATATGCTGATCGTCACCACCGATCGGCTGTCGGCTTTCGATGTGATCTTGCCGGATCCGATTCCTGAGAAAGGCCGCGTACTCACCGCCATCTCTAATTTCTGGTTCGCGCGCACAACGCATCTGGCCGCCAACCACCTCACCGGCATCGCGGTTGACAGCGTCGTCACTAACCCAGCCGAACGCGCCTTACTGCGAGGACGGGCCATTGTGGTGAAACGTCTGCGCGCGTTGCCGGTTGAAGCAGTGATCCGTGGCTACCTCATCGGTTCAGGGTGGAAAGACTATCAGCACAGTGGTGAGGTCTGCGGTATCCGACTGCCGGCAGGTCTTAAACAAGCAGCAAAACTCCCCACCCCTCTGTTTACACCCGCCACCAAGGCAGAGGCCGGCGCACACGATGAAAACGTATCCGCTGCCACTGTGGCGAGCGTGATTGGTGGACCACTGACAGCACAGATAGAGCAGGTCGCTCTGTCGCTTTACCGATTCGCTGCAGACTATGCGTTAAAGCGCGGCATCCTGATCGCCGACACCAAATTCGAATTTGGTCTAGACACGGATGGCCAACTGATCTTAATGGATGAGATCCTGACGCCCGATTCATCGCGATTCTGGCCGCTGGCCAGTTACGCGCCAGGGACGAGTCCACCGTCTTTTGACAAACAATACGTGCGTGATTATTTAGAAACACTTGATTGGAATAAGAAAGCACCCGGCCCGCATCTGCCGCCGGAGGTGATCGCTGGCACCACAGCTAAATACCAGGAAGCACTGACGCGACTAACGGTGGAGTGATACGCCACGCGAGCATCGCGCACTACTCACCCGCGATGGTCATCGTATCGAGCAACCACGAGCCGGTTTGAATCGCGCCACGCCGATCGACATCAGATGCGACCGCCACCACACTTCGATACATCTCTTTCAGGTTACCCGCGATCGTAATCTCGCTGACCGGATAGGCAAGCGCGCCATCTTCAACCCAGAATCCGGCAGCACCGCGTGAGTAATCACCGGTCACCCCATTGACGCCCTGACCCATCAACTCAGTCACGACCAAGCCGCGACCCATGCGCTTAAGTAACGCAGCAAAGTCATCTGTACCTGGTTTGACCGACAAATTGTGTACACCGCCCGCATGACCCGTCGTCTTTAACCCCAACTGACGCGCCGAATAGGTGCTTAAAATATAGCCATCTAGCACCCCACTGGACACCAACTCGCGATCAAAGGTGGCACAGCCTTCGCCATCAAACGGCGCACTCCCTAAGGCGCGCGGTATATGTGGCCGCTCCGACAGATCAAAGAAAGACGGGAACAGTTGCTGACCAGCGGCATCTAACAAAAAAGTGCTCTTGCGATACTGCGCGCCACCACGAATCGCTCCGAGAAAATGACCCAACAAACCGCGCGCCAACTCCGGCACAAACACCACCGGCGCACGCGTTGTCTTGATGCGCCTAGCACCGAGGCGTTGCACGGTGCGTAGCGCTGCACGCCGACCGATCGACTCAGCGCTTTCTAGTTCATCGGGCTTACGCGCCGCGCTGTACCAGTAATCTCGCTCTTGTTGGTCACCTTGCGCACCCATGACCACACAGCTAATGCTGTAGTAGGTGGACGGGAAGCCCGCCAGAAATCCCAAACTGTTGCCGTAGACACGCAGCGACTGATGCGCGCTGACCGATGCCCCCTCAGAATTCGTGATGCGTGGATCCGTCGCGCGTGCCGCCTCTTCGCAACGCTTGGCCAACTCAATGCCCGCTTCCGCATCCAAATCCCATGGATGAGATAAATCGAGATCGGGGATGTCGCGCGCCAACGTGTCCGGGTCAGGCAAACCGGCACAGGCATCTTCGGCAGTGAAGCGTGCAATCGACACCGCTTTGCGTACGGTGTCGGCAATGGCGGAGGCAGATAAATCACCGGTGGTGGCCGAACCCTTCTTAAGGCCAACATAGACGGTGACCCCCATACCCCGATCACGCTGGTACTCCAGCGTTTCGACCTCACCTAAGCGCACCGTCACGCCTAAACCGGTATCCACGCTAATGCCCACATCGGCCGCCGTCGCACCGGATTCGCGGGCACAGGCGAGCGCGCCCTCTACCAAAGCGGCCAAATCAGCATAAGCAACGGTCGGGGATTGCATGAAACTCCAGGTGCACGAGAAGCCAGAGCCTATTCTAGGCTAGGATAGGGCATGCGGTCGCACCACGAAGACGATGAAATTGACCAACTGTACGATGGCCCGAGCAAAAGCCAGCGGAAACGGGATGCTGAGGGCCTTAAGGATCTCGGCGTCCTGCTGGTAGAACTGTCGCCTTCGGAGCTCGCCGGCCTACCGCTCAGTGAGGCCCTAATCGACGCCATTGAGCTTGCCCACCGCATCACATCCCATGGGGCCGCGGCACGCCATCGGCAACGTATTGGCAAGCTTTTGCGGCACGTGGACGCCGACGCCATCCGCGCGGTCATCGAGGCGCGCGAGTTAAGCCGCACCTTTGCGACACGTGATTTTCACCGGATCGAGAATTGGCGCGATCGCTTATTAGCCGAGGGGCTACCCGCACTGGAGGCGCTGGCTGCCAGCACACCGAGCCTGGATGTCGGTCGCCTAAAAGCACTGATGGAAAGCGCCCGAGTGGCCGCCCCAGGGGCCGCTGCCACCAAGGCAGGGCGAGAACTTTTCCGCTATTTACGCCAAGCACTCGCAGAGTCAGCGGAAGCCGAGTAAAATAGGAACCCTATGCAGCCTCTTGTTGCCATCGTGATGGGATCGACTTCCGACTGGGAGACGATGCAAGGTGCCGCCGATACGCTCACGCGCTTAGGCATTGCCCACGACGTGAAGATCGTCTCCGCTCACCGTACGCCGGACCTGCTATTTTCATTTGCATCCCAAGCGCGAGACCAAGGCTTCGAAGTCATCATCGCTGGCGCCGGTGGCGCCGCCCACTTGCCTGGCATGATGGCATCCAAAACCGCGCTCCCCGTCTTAGGCGTGCCCGTACAGTCTAAAATGCTCTCCGGTCTCGACTCGCTCTTATCGATCGCGCAAATGCCGGCTGGTATTCCGGTGGGCACGCTGGCCATCGGCTCGGCAGGTGCCATCAATGCGGCTTTACTCGCCGCTGCGATACTGGCAAACAAATATCCTGTCATCAGAACAGCGCTGGATCAGTTCCGTGCCGATCAAACCGCGGCGGTCTTAGCCAATCCAGACCCCAGACTCGGCAACCGACTGTGAAGGTCGCCTGTTTGGGGGCAGGCCAGCTCGGACGCATGCTGGCCTTGGCAGGCTATCCACTGGGCATTGAGCTTGAATTCTATGACCGCACCGCGGATACCCCAGGCGGTCAAGTCGGTCCGATCCTCACCGGCGAGTTTGACGACTTAAACAAACTTAAAAAGCTCGCGCGACGAGCCGATGTGGTGACCTTTGACTGGGAAAATGTACCTGTGGGGTCCTTAACGGCACTGAAGGGTCTCGCACCCATTTATCCACAGCCGGCTGCCTTGGCCGTGGCTCAAGACCGCCTGTTAGAAAAAAAATTATTCGTGCAACTCGGTATTCCAACCCCTGGATTTTTTGCGGTGGAATCCCACGATGACTTAAAAGCAGCGATCACCAAGATCGGCTTGCCTGGAATCTTAAAGACTCGACGCATGGGCTATGACGGCAAAGGCCAGTATCGACTGACGAAACCGAGCGACGTGGCGAAGGCGTGGTCGGCCTTGGGTGGACAGCCGCTTATCTATGAAGCGTTTATTCACTTTAGTCGCGAAGTGTCCTTAATCGCTGTCCGCAGTCAAAAGGCTGAGCTCGCGTATTACCCACTGTCAGAAAACAGTCACCACGACGGTATTTTGCACAGCACGTGCGCACCGTTTAAGGCACCCGCTTTGCAGCGCAAAGCGGAGCGTTACCTGCGGATGGTGCTTGAGCATTTTCGATACGTCGGCGTTCTCACCATTGAATTCTTTGTGGCTGATGGCCAGTTAGTCGCCAATGAAATGGCGCCGCGCGTCCACAACTCAGGACACTGGACGATCGAAGGTGCTGTCACCAGCCAGTTTGAAAACCACCTACGTGCCATTCTGGGCTGGCCACTCGGATCGACTCAGGCGCGCGGATATTCAGCCATGCTGAATTTCATCGGTTCGCTACCCGATCGCCAGACACTGCTGACGCAGCCGGGCGTTCATCTGCATGACTACGGCAAGCGAGAAGCTCGCCCCGGTCGAAAACTCGGCCACGCTACGCTCGTGGCAGACTCAAGCCTTGCCCGCGATCGCGCACTCAAATTACTCTCTCGGCAGCTTAAGAGCACAAAGCGCCAAACACGAGCACGCTAAGCGATTCGGCCTTCCGCGATGCGGCCTTAGGCGATGCGGCCTTAACCAGTGCCACCCACCGTCAAGCCTTCAACCTTCATCGTCGGTTGGCCAACGCCGACGGGAATCGTCTGACCTTCTTTCCCACAGATACCCACACCGGCATCTAGCTTCAAGTCATTGCCGAGCATCGTCACTCGATTTAAGACTTCAGGGCCTGATCCGATTAAGGAGGCGCCCTTCACCGGGCGCGTGACTCTGCCGTCTTCAATGAGATAAGCCTCGCTCGTTGAAAAAACAAACTTGCCGCTGGTGGTGTCCACTTGGCCACCACCAAAATTCACAGCGTATAAGCCATTCTTGACTGATCGAATAATTTCTTCTGGGTCATGCGGCCCTGGCAACATGTAGGTATTCGTCATTCTTGGTAACGTCATGTGTGCATAAGACTCACGACGACCATTGCCGGTTGAGGCGACGCCCATTAAGCGTGCGTTCAAGCGATCTTGCATATAACCGGTCAAAACACCTTTCTCGATCAGCGTGGTGCAACGCGTCGGCGTACCTTCGTCGTCCATATTGAGCGAACCACGGCGGCTGGCTAAGGTGCCGTCATCCACGACCGTGCACAGAGAACTGGCGACAGTCTCACCCATACGCCCTGAGAACGCCGAGGTTCCCTTGCGATTAAAATCACCTTCTAATGGATGGCCCACGGCTTCATGTAGCATCACGCCGGGCCATCCACTGGCCAACACCACAGTCATCGTACCCGCAGGTGCTGCAATCGCCTCTAAGTTGACGCTGGCTGCATGAATGGCTTGTCGTGGCAGATCCTGCACAGCAGTATTCGCTACCAACTCATCTAAAGCATAGCGGCCACCCATCCCCACATAGCCTTGCTCACGACGGCCGTTAGACTCAAGGATGACGCTGATATTGACACGCACCAACGGACGCACATCCGCGGCATACACACCCGACGAGTTCACAACCAAAATCACTTCATGCACGGCCGCCAGGCTCGCCATCACCTGCTTGACGCGCGAATCAAGGCGCCTAGCACTCTGATCAAGCGACATCAAAAAAGCCACTTTATCCTGATCGGCCATGGTCACAATCGGATCGGCCGGCAGATACAAACGATGACCATCCGCGCGCGATGGCACTGCGATGCCTCGCTGACTAACACCACCATGGCGCGCAATGGCTCTGGCAGCTAACGCGGCCTCATGAATCGCTGGTAACGTCACATCATCAGAATAACTAAAACCGGTTCGCTCTCCCGCCATGGCACGCACGCCGACACCCTTATCGATGCTGTGCGACCCTTCTTTGACAATCCCATCCTCAAGCGACCACGACTCCTCACGGGCATACTGAAAGTACAGCTCCGCCTCGTCGAGTTGGTGCTGATGCATGGTCGAGAGCACCTGCTCGAGATGTGCACGATCTAAGCCTGCAGGCTCCAGTATCATGCGCGTGGCCACCACCATCGCCTCATCCGCTTGTAAAACAGCCGCCATAAGAATGCTCGTATAAAACTAGAGGACGCGATTGCTCAGCGCCGGAAACTCAGTGCGGGTCTGCCTCAAAGCCGCCAGATCCAGCTGAGCGCTTATGATGCCAGAGCCTTGGGGCTTGCGGGTCACCACCCGACCCCACCAATCCACAATCAAGCTGTCGCCATAGGTCTCACGCCGATTGGGATGCGTGCCCGTTTGCGCAGCCGCCACCACATAGCATAGGTTTTCAATCGCACGGGCGCGCAGCAGAACCTCCCAGTGCGCTTGCCCGGTCGGCACGGTAAACGCAGCCGGCACCACCACAATCTCAGCGCCCTGCGCGGATAGCTGACGATACAGCTCAGGAAAGCGCACGTCATAACACACGGACAGACCCACCCGACCAGCCGGCGTATCCACGACCACTACCTGATGACCAGGCGCCACATGCGTGCTCTCACGATAAATTTCATGCGCCTTACCCGGCACATTGACATCAAATAGATGCATCTTGTCGTAGCGCGCCACACAGCGGCCATCCGCATCGTAAACAAGCGATGTATTGGTGACTCGATCATCCTGAGACTCACTGACCAATGGCGCCGTGCCGCCAATAATCCAAAGACCGTGACGTTTTGCATACTCAGACAGAAAATCTTGGGTGCGACCCGATCCAAATTGCTCAGCCACTGCTCGCTTGTCGACATCTTTCATCCCCAAGAAGTTAAAATTCTCAGGGAGCAAAACCACCTGTGCGCCAGCCGCTTTGGCTTCTTCGATTAAGCAACCAGCAACCCGCAAGTTCTCAGTTACGTCCGCACCGGATGTCATCTGGATCGCTGCAAACACACTCATGCGAGAGGCCTCATTAATGCGCTTCTGTTGGCGCTTCTGTTGGCGCTTCAGGCGCATCATGCGACTGGCCGGCAGAAATTCGCTCTACTTTAGGGTTGTCCCAACTACCGGTTATCCGGTAGTAACCGCGCGTAATGCCAGTGAGCGGCTCTTTAAACACAGACGAAAACAACAGGAGTGCCGCACCAACGGCAGGACCGCCCGCGAGCACACCGGCAGCAGCCAACGGTGTTCCTAAGCTACCCGCGACTTTTGCGGTCTGATCATAGTCACGCGTCGCAAGCCCGGTGCGTCCAACGATCCCGATCTGCGCAGCCGGACCCTTGAGCGCCAAATTGGTGGTGTAGGCATTGCCCTCACGAAACTCGAAGTCGCCCTTAATGGAGTCAAAGGCAAAGCCCTTATCCGTCACATCACTAAAATCGAGTGTCAGGCGGCGCGGTAAGGCGGCCAACGAAAATAAACCCAGCACACGTCCGGCACCTGGCTTAACCGTCAAGAGCTGGCCTTGATCGACTGACAGCTTGGCTTCTCCGGTGACACGCGTCAGTAAACTGCCCTCTAGGCCACGATCCCAATGCAGCTGGCCGGTCACACGTCCTGATTTGGCAGTCAGCGTCGGCTCAAAACCCCAGGCGGTCAGCGTGTCTTGGACATGATTGCTGTCTAATTGGAAGCTCAGCAGCGTGCTTTGACGCGCCTCTTGTTGAGTCCAATGTCCTTGCGCTGAGCCTTCAAATGAGGCGGCTTTCAGTTGCGCACCCGTCAGTTCAATGCCATGAGGCACTCGCCGGATGCGCGCGGTCAACGCACCAAAGCGACGCTTTTGTACCTCGAGATTCTTGATATTGATGGTCACCGCAGGTAGCTCTGCGGGATCAATGGGGTCGCTCGGTGGCATACCCACGGGTGCAGTGGCCCGCTCCCCGAGCGCAAGACGCTCTAGATCAATACGTACAGGTTGCGCAGCAGCAGCGTCCCACGGCACCACAATCTGACCATGTGCGGCAGGCCCATCCACCGCTGCATGCCAGGCACCTTCACGCCCACTGATACTCATCGCCACTGCTGGAAACTGGAAACCGAGGAAGCCGAAGTGATCCACCGTGACGGTGCCACCTTTTAGAACATCGTTTAACGAATGAGTTGGGTGATCGGAGGTACGAACACTGAGCCACGCCGATAAATCATAGCTCGCTAGATGCCCATCGACCCAAAGACCGGGGCCCGATCGTAACTCAGGTGTGCCACCGCCAAAGCGAATAGCGCCATGTTCTAATTGCCCCGCCTCGCCTAAGCGCCACTCAAACGCTCCCGCATCGCGACCTAAACTGGCGCGCAATGACAGATGTCCTGGATGCGCATGATCATGTCGCTTAAATGGCGTTACCTTCTTAGCCTGCTCTGGCGTCAGCTCCGGATCTAACACCAGATCTACGCGCAGCGCGCGGCTCTCATCCGCCGATTTGAGCAGCGGCGCGGGAAAGCGCACAGCCATGCCAGCGAGCGTCGACTCCAGATGCAAGTTGATTGGTAAATAGCGCGTTTCTAACTTTTGTGTCAGCGGTTGCGCCATCTGCGCACTACCCGCAGTGAATGGAACAGCTTTTGGACGCCACTCAAGCCTAGGCGCGCGCGCCTCTAGGTGCCAATCTGTCATGCCTTGTAGCCATTGCCCATGCGTCACACCCAGCAGCGGCTGCAAGTGATCCCCCGTCGCACGTCCATCCGCGCGCAGGGACCACACCCGTTCGCCAGGGGTTTTGTTGGCACTCGGCCCTGTCGATAATTTAAGACGCATGGGGCCACCAAACGCGGTGGCCGTCATGTCGGGAATGGTGATCTCTAATCCATTAATGGAAAACGCCCCGCTCACATCACGAAGGTCATCATCAATACCTGGCAGCCTTGCTTGCACACGGGAAAGACGGCCATCGACCTTGATCGTCCGTGCCTCAAAATTCTTAAACGGCAAGTCCAACGCCACATCAGCCGTGAGCGGCCCTTGTCCTGTGGTCTTTAAGAAATACTCCCCAAGCGATGGACCGACGGGTGATGTCTTCAAGTAAGAGAGCGCATCCCGAACATCACCAGACGCGTGCGCCACAGCGGTCAACTCGGCCTCTTTAAAGTCTGCGATGCCCGCCACCGCGTCACGCACTTGGATACCACCGATTCGGGCATGCGAAGCCTGCACTGACAAGCCCTGATTCTTAAACTCCGCGGTGCCTGCCGCCTCTTCCACATCCTGAAATCCATCGTGGTAGTGCAGGTGCATATCCTCGAAGCGCAAAGTCACGCGAAACAAACCGCCGCCGTCTCTGAACGGAAAACGCCTCAAGTCACCGGACAGTTGCAGATGGGCTTCTGGCACCTTTCCAGAAATAAATGCGGCATCCAACCAGCGCATAGGCTCTGCAGGGATAATTTTTGCGGGCAAATACTGTGTACTGGCCTGCGCTACCAGATCTTTCAAATTAAAATCGAGATCTAGCCGCGGAGACACCTCAGGGTTGCTAGGCACCCAACCACTGGCTTGCCCAGACGCGCTGCCATCTTTGGTATGGATCACCACATCGTGAGCAGCATAGTGCAGCCCATCAGCGACCCATCGGTAGGTCAACATGGCTTTTAGATGATCCCCATACACAGGTGCGCGTAGCGCGCTCTGCAAATCAAACGTGAATTGTTCAGCGCTCAAGTTGAGACGCCCGTGATCACCTGCGGCAACGAACTGTCCATCTAGGCGACCCACGCCAGGCACCTTACCCAACGCACCGATTGATACGCCCGTAAGCAAGGCTCCACCCGTCACGTGCCATGCCCCTGACACGCTGTCTTTATTGGCGATCACATCAACCGTGCGCAATAGCCCATCTGGGTGCAACGATACCAACGCCTCACGCGTCTGCGCTTGTGGCATGAGTGGTGCGAGTGTAGACAGGGCGGACAAGTCGATGGCCGCTGATTTCAGTGAGCCACTGACTAGCCCATGATCAGAAAAGCCAAGTTCCAGTGCAAAAGCACCTCGCTGCCAGCCGCGTCCTGCTGACTGTAATATGACGTCCTTGGCCGTCACGCTCCAAGACTGGGCTTTATGCACAACAACCGCCTGTCCTGCTAGGGTCTTGATCAGAGGGCCTTGCGATAGCTGTACATCGTGAAGATTGGCATGCACCGTCAAATGATTGAGGGCTGCGGCAGCCCCGTCTGCGTCCGCCTCCAAGTCGCCCTTAGCACGCGTAGGGAGCCAGCTAACCGTCGGCCACAGAGAAGCCCATGGACCTAGATCAGCACGTGTAAAACCAACATGGGCGCGCCACCGCATACTCGCCCAATCATTGAGATCACCGTTTAGGCGGGCATCCACCGCCACCGCAGAGTCGGGTGATGACGCTAAATGGACGCGCCCTTTGAAGCGAAGCTCGCCCAAGTCACGCTCCAGCTCCAGCGCTACCTGCGTGACCTTCCAAGGGGCAGCACCCTGCCTCTCGTCTTGCACCGTAAACGAGGAGTCCTCAATACGGACATGTCCCACGGGCAGATCGTTTAAAGCAACATGCGCGACATCCGCTTGATCAGACCACTGCCCCTGACCTCGCAACTCAACCCCATGCTCTGTCAGAACCACATCGGTGGCAGCACCTTCTAGCACCACGCGAGCTGACGCCAATCGGGCCGTGCGAATCGCACGCCATAAATCAAAACCAACACGCCCGGCCCGCGCGCGAATCACAGGCTGCGTTTGCTTCGGTAACACGACCCTCGCATCTTTAAACACGAGTTCCGGACCATACCACCCGAGCCGCGCATCGACGCTACTGACAATTAAATGCATACCGGTCAGACGCTCGGCACGCGCAATCACTTGCGATCCGACCTCTGGAGAACGAGTGAGCCAAAGGTGTAATGCAAGCACGAGAACGATCAGCAGGCTAAGCACACCGAGCAGCACATACGATAACCAGCGCAGTATTTTTTGCTGTTGAGTTGTCATGGCTTACAGCAAAACCACATCAAACTGGTCTTGCGCATACAGGCCTTCCGTCTGCAATCGAATCGGCTTGCCAATTAATACCTCGAGTTCGCCGAGCGCGGAGGACTCTTCATCTAATAACAGCTCGATCACGTCCTGATGCGCCAGAACCACCAAGCTTTGCACCTCAAATTGCCTCGACTGCCGCAATAACTCGCGAAATATCTCATACGCCACAGTCTCTGGCGTTTTGACATAGCGGCGCCCTTCACACACTGGGCACGGCTGACACAGCATATGCTCTAGGCTTTCGCGCGTACGCTTACGCGTCATCTCAACTAAACCGAGCGGAGAAACAGACGAGATATGCGTTCTCGCATGGTCGTGGCTAAAGCTACGCTCAAGTGCTTGTAACACTTGGCGGCGGTGGTCCTCATCCTGCATGTCGATGAAATCGATAATAATGATGCCACCCAAATTGCGTAACCGCAGTTGCCGCGCAATGGCCACGGCAGCTTCTAAATTGGTTCTGAAAATGGTGTCTTCTAGATTTCGGCTGCCAACGAACGCACCGGTATTCACATCGATGGTCGTCATCGCTTCGGTCTGATCGATGACTAGGTAACCACCGGACTTCAGCGGCACCTTGCGATCCAGCGCTTTCTGAATCTCTTCCTCGACCCCATGCAGATCAAATACAGGTCGAGTGCCTTGGTATAGCTCAATGCGTGATTCGCTATCCGGTATGAAGGTGCGCGCGAACTGCAGCATGGCCTGATGGGCAGTGGAGGAGTCCACCAGTACGCGGTCAACACGCTGTCCCAACAGATCGCGCAGAATACGCACGTGGAGCGGCAAATCTTCATGTACCAGTTGGCCGGCACTCGAGTGGAATCCCGCATCTGCGACCACTGACCATAAGCGGGTCAGAAACAACATATCGGCACGCAGGGCCTCAAGTGACGCACCCTCCGCCACTGTGCGTACGATGTAGCCACCCGAGTTGGCAGGCAACCGCAGGGACTCCACAGCATCACGCAAACGCGCGCGCTCTACCTCATCTTCAATGCGAGCGGACACACCCACACCATTGCCGCGCGGCAAGTACACGAGAAAGCGCGAAGGTAGCGAAATGAAGGTGGTGAGTCGTGCGCCTTTGGTGCCGAGCGGGTCTTTGAGCACCTGCACTAAAAGCTCATCACCCTCCGCCACCGCAGCGCGGATATCTTCAGCATCTGACGGCACTTGGGTTTCAGCTTCCAAGGTCACGCCCTCGTGACGTGCGATGTCAGACACATGCAAAAAGGCGGTGCGCTCAAGACCGATGTCTATGAAGGCCGCTTGCATGCCCGGCAATACGCGGGAGACGCGTCCTTTATAGATGTTACTGGTGATGCCCCGATGCGTGGCTCGCTCAATGTGTGCTTCTTGCAGAACACCATTCTCAATCCAAGCAGAGCGCGTCTCACGAGGCGTTACATTAATGAGGATTTCAGCAGTCACTGAACGGCTCCTACATGCCACAAGCGCACACCGGCTGTTGTCAGCAGCTGTGCCGTTTCAGCTAAAGGCAGACCCATGACGCCAGAGTAACTGCCGACTAAACGCGTGATGAAACAGGCCGCTAAGCCTTGAATCGCATAGCCACCCGCCTTACCCAAGGGCTCGCCACTGGCCCAGTAACGCATCTGCTCGTCGGGTGCCAAGTCTCGAAAACTCACGTCACTCGCGGAGACAGCCACGGCAAGTCCTTCTGTGGAACGCAACGCAATGGCGGTGAGCACCTGATGTGTTTTACCGGACAGCGCTCGCAACATCGCGAGCCCCTCTGCTTGATCAGCCGGCTTTGCATACAGTTGCCCATCGAGCACCACAGCGGTGTCCGCAGCCAGCACAGGGCGCGTCGCGTTCCGCGCCCACACCGCCTGCGCTTTTTGGGACGCCAGCCGAGTCACATACGCCGCGGGGTCTTCCCCGTCTTGCTGTCGCTCATCAATGTCAGCCGCCTGCACGTCATGGTCCACACCAATCTGATGCAACAGCTCACGCCGGCGCGGCGAGCTCGAGGCTAGGGTGATGGAATCGAATCGGTGCATCGAACGGGGCCATGGCAATGACTGGGGAGGTGAAGCATAGCCCGCCCATCGACCGCGTGGGCGGTAAATACGTCATGTTTTCCAGAGCTTACGGGGCGGCCGGTGGCGGGTATCGGCGGGCTCAGGATCACTCGCGATGGTAGGGATGGCCCTTAAGCAGGCTAATGGCCCGATACAGCTGTTCGGCCAGCAGAACCCTGACCAAACTGTGCGGAAAGGTTAGGGGCGACAAGGACAGGCGCTCATCAGCACGGGTTAAGCACTCCGGTGCCAGACCTTCGGGGCCACCGATTAAAAAGGCGACATCACGGCCATCTTGTAGCCTTTTAGCCCACCAGCGCGCCAAAGCAGGCGTATCCACGGCCCGCCCGGTGACATCCAAGGCCACCACCCATGCCTTTGGCGGCAAAGCCGCCAACATGCGGGTACCTTCCGCGTGCGTGGCCCGGCCAGCAGCCCCTTGCGCCTGCCCACGCACGACCGCAATCTCAGTTAACTCAAGCGGCGTTTCCGGCGGGAAACGCTTGGCGTACTCAGCAAATCCTGCATTAATCCAGGCAGGCAAGCGCGCACCCGCGGCGATCAGGCGTAATTTCATCTAGCAAAACCGACGCGCGCACTCACCCTTACGCTGACTCAGCAGCCGAGGAGTCCCACAGTTTTTCCAACGCGTAAAACTCTCGAATACGCGGCAGCATCACATGCACGATCACATCGTCCAGATCCACTAACACCCATTCGCCCTCACGCTCTCCCTCCATACCGAGCGATCGAAAGCCCGCCTCGCGCGCCCTTTGCTGCACTCGTACCGCCAATGACTTCACATGACGATCAGAGGTGCCAGAGGCAATCACAATGGTATCGGTGACATCGGAAGCGCCACGAACATCCAATACAATAATGTCCTTACCTTTCAAATCATCTAAGGTCTCTGCCACTAAAGCGGCCAGTGCTGTCTTAACCGGCGCCTTTGCGCGCGCCGCTTTTTTAGGAGCAGCGGTTTTTTTGCTGACTTTTTTTACAGTTTTCTTAGCCGTTTTACTGGCAGCGACGGCTTTCTTTAGGGCAATGGCTTTCTTGCCACTCAGGCGTCGAGTCGGCGCACTCGCACCCGCTCGCGTGGTTTTTTTTGCAGTCATTCTGGTGTTGCTTCCTTTCGGGCATAACAGCCCGACTCCATTAAAATATGTCGTACGTCTTCAGGCATCAAATAACGTGGATCTCGTCCGGCGGCAATCAGTGCACGCACATCGGTCGAGGAGATTTCTAATTGTGTGACCGCATGAATATAGATCTTGCCAGCCAGAGACTCATGCAGATCCGTCACCGAACCCGTGCCCCGATCAACGAGCAACTCACCGAGAGGGCCTAAGGTCGGCGCACGCCAGCCTGGGCGATGGGCCACCACCAAGTGCGCCAAGTTCAGCAAATTCCGCCACTGATGCCAGCGCGGCAAGCCTAAAAAGGCATCCATGCCAATAATGAAGCATAAGGGACGTGTTGGATACTCCGCGCGTAAATCCGCTAGGGTCTCAACCGAATAAGACGGCCCCGCTTTTCTCAGCTCACGATCATCGACCGTGAAGCGACTTTGGCCGGCCGTAGCGGCGCGCACCATCTGTAAGCGAACCTCATTGCTGGCGGTAACACCCGCCCGATGCGGCGGATTACCCGCCGGCACAAAGCGCATCTCTGGCAGCCTTAGCGTATCGAGCAACTCAAAGGCGGTACGCAGATGCCCGTAATGAATCGGATCAAAGGTTCCGCCAAAGATGCCCATCGGCCCAGTCATGGCCATAGACGACGCAGTAGAGTGAGTAGTTGACATCAGCGCTCACCCTGCACGATTTTTCGCCGCGATGCAAAGCGTCGTCGCAATTCTGGTCAGCGCGCCCCACGCTTCGTCCTTGCGCGCTCCCTTGATCATCCCATCCACTTGGGCGGCCTGCATGAGCAACTCCTGCGCTACCCGCTTAGGCACCCGTCTCGCCGCCATGGCCAATCGCTCCTTACGCAGTGCCCCCCCTTTAAATAACCGCGCAGCATTCCCGGGCTTTGACCCAAACTGCAAAATAGAGCGCAGATCCTCCGTCAGCGCCCACAACACCAACGTTGGCTCGTCGCCTTCAGCAGCTAAGCCATCTAGGATGCGCACCGCGCGGTGACTGTCGCCAGCCAACAAGGCCTCACTTAACTTGAAGACATGATAGCGCGCACTGTTAGCAACCGACTCCGCCACTGTCTCAACAGTCACAGGCCCCTTGCCGC
The DNA here is from genome assembly GCA_903929455.1 of uncultured Pseudomonadota bacterium. Taxonomy (GTDB): domain Bacteria; phylum Pseudomonadota; class Gammaproteobacteria; order Steroidobacterales; family Steroidobacteraceae; genus CAIKZZ01. Next base: position 16,096 of record CAIYVA010000167.1, read on the forward strand.
ACAACAAAGCCAGCAGCTCGATTTCCTGATGCGCAGCGACCAAATTGCCCTCACAGCGCTCTGCCAGCAATTGAGCCGCCTCAGGGTCTGGTACCAACCCAACACGCTTCATCCGTTCGGTCACCCAGGCCGGCAACTGATGCGCCTGCAACTGCTCAACCAATAAGCAACACCCTTTTGCGTCAAACGCCTTAACCCAGGCGCTACTTTGATCTTTGTATTCAATCTTGTCCGTAATCAATAACAGCAACACATCCGACGGTAGCGTCTCAAGCGCCGCTATTAATGCCTTCGACCCATCGATACCTGGCTTTGCCTGCGGCATACGCAACTCAACGATGCGGCGCTCAGAAAATAAAGACATGGCATTTAAATTGCCTGACAACTGCTCCCAATCGAAACTTTTCTCCACAAACAGCACGTCGCGCCCAACATAACCTTCTGCACGTGCGCGCGCACGAATCAGATCACTCGCCTCACCAACACGCAACGGATCATCTCCAGCGACTAACCAAGCCAAGCTCAAAGCACCTGAGTCGAGCGTACGCTGCAAGGTTGCTGGCTCTAGCCGCATGGCTTAATGACCCGCCCCAGCGTGAGTAGCGCGCTTAATAAAGTCAGCCACATTAGCGCTCAGTGCCACCAAAGCAGGCTCATGCGCGTAAATCATGTGGCCAGAAGGGTATAACTTGATCTCAAGATTGCTCGCAAGGCTGTCGGGGATCGTCAGATGTGACAACTCAAACTCCGCCGCAAAATAGGGAGTCGCTAAATCGTAATAGCCCCCGTTCATCATGACCTTTAAGCGGGGATTTTGCTTCATGGCATTCGCCAAATCGGGCATGACATTGGTGGCCTGGGGTACGGGCGTTGATTCAGACGGCGGCTGATGCAAATAATCCCACTTATCCCCAAAATTTCCCATGAACTTATAGGTCTGACCCTCACCAAACTTAAGTTCACGGCGCACGTAGTCATTAAAAGCCGACACATAAGCGGAGGAAATCGCTGCCGACTGCGGATCGTACTCAGCCTCCTTACTGAGCGGATCTAAGGTAACACCGGTGAAGCGTGTATCGAGCCGACCCGCCGTGCTTTGATCACCCAATACGTTTTTCTCAAACACACCGGCATTGATGCGAAGATTGGCGCGATTAATCACATCAAGCGACAATCCCGTATAGGCGTGCAGTCGTGCAGCGATTGATGCACGACGCTCCGCTCCCAGCAGACGTCCCGCCGCCAGTGCAGTGAGATATTCGCCTGTAGCAAAGGTCTCCACCTCCGCCAAAAATGGCTCAAGTGCTGGTGGCTGATCGGGCAAGGCGTGGTGATACCAGGCGGTGGCCGCGTACGTGGGCAACGCCAGTGCATAAGGCTGATCCACACCCGGATTCCACTGTGGTGTGTCTGCGTTATTGTCATAACTCAGTATCTGCGACAACAGAATGACGCCATTGAGGTCAATCGCATAGTGGTTTTGTAATCGATAGGCGAGTGCTGCAGCACGCGTGGTGCCGTAACTTTCACCAAAAATAAATTTAGGCGAATTCCAACGACCATGACTAGACAGGAAGTTAACAATGAACCCGGCGAATGCAGCGACATCTTGATCGACGCCGTAAAAAGCTTTTTCAGCCTCTTGACCGCGCAGATGACTGAACCCTGTCCCGGGCGCGTCCACAAAAACCAAATCACTGTCAGCCAATAACGTCGACGAGTTATCAACGACTTGATAGGGCGCTGCCGGCGAGTGAGCGGCGTCGGTCGTCACCACGCGCTTTGGTGCAAACGAACCCATGTGCAACCAAATCGTCGACGATCCCGGGCCACCGTTAAAGATGAACATAATCGGGCGGCTGACATTCGCCTCTTTGCCAAGCGTATACGCCACATAGGACATGGACACCTGCGGCGCGCGCGGCGCTTCCGTTTTGTCAGCCGCCGGCGCCACCTCATCGAGCGGATCTTTGCTGTGCACGACCAAGACACCCGCTTCAGCGACATACGCCAGTGGGCGCCCCTGATACGACATACTGTGGGTGGTGCGACTGGATTGGTCTTTAAGTGCCGGCATATCCACATGCTCAACACTTGACTTGTCGACCTCACCACACAGCCCGGTAGATACCCACAGGCCAACGAGAACAGCCAGCCATCGATGCTTAAACATCATGCGTCAGCCCCCCACTTTCGTTATTTGAATTCGTATCACGGCTGTTTAGCCTCTGTACGCACCAGCAGTGATGTCTTGACGATTTGCCCATCACTAAAACTCAGTTGCAACGGCACTGCATCACCGAGGCGACATGCCTGCGTCAATCCCATCAGCATCAAATGCATTCCACCTGGCTTAAGAGACGCGCGCTGGCCTGCACCGATCTGTAGATCGACCGCGGTCATCCGCGCCATCCCGCCGTCAAGACGCGACTCGTGCAACGTGACCTGCTGCGCCCAGGGTGAGCTCGCTGAGACCAACTGAACAGCGTGCTGACTGTGGTTATCGATCGTTAAATAACCGACCGCAATAGATGTCCCCTCAGGCGTCGGACGAGTCCACGCGGCGCTCACCTGAATCAACTGATCCCGTGGTGCGTCCGCGTAAGCCGCCAACGACAGCAGTCCCACCATCATGAGCGAGGCAACGCGGTTACACCGCCCACTCATGCGCCCAGTCAATGGCCCAGTCAATCGCCCAGTCATGCGCGCAGACGTCCGGTCAGATGGCCGCTCGCATCTAACAGACCATGGCGTTGCAGCCACGCACCGGCCTCAGCACCCTCTTGCATAAACCACGCCTGCGTCGACCCGAGTCGAAAGGTGTATCCCCAGCGGTCCATGTCTAACATCACTCGCTGAGAACCTAATTGCGGAATCTGATCGGCCAGCGTGATCTGCAGATAACACACCGCACTTTCCTCATCAAAATCACCACCTGCATCTGACTGAAGCTGCGCGCGTCGCTCTTCCTGCATACACATCACATGACTCGCCTCATGTAGCACCGAGTGAACCGGCGTATCCGAGCGTACCCACACCGTCATCCGCTCAAGTCCAGCTTCCGGCTCGCCCCAGTAACTATTAGGTATCGGCGAGCCGGCCGTCACGGAGCGCACCTCGATCGAAAATCCAGCCAACAGATCAGTCACTGGTTGTAACCAACCGTCCGCCAAGGTCAGGACAGACGGGTGTGAGTTGACTGACACAGTCATAGCGTGAGCGCCGCCAATCTCCTCACCACGACGGTGGCCAACTCTTGTGCAAGCGCGCGGCGGATGAGTTGCTGCTCCTCTTCCTTAGCAAGCACCGCGTTCTCATTGAAGCTGTAATCTTTTGATAATTTCAGCACCTGCGGGGCTAGCACATCCTTACCGTCCACACGCACGCGATAACGAACGGTGTAAAACACCTCGTATTCGGTCGGTAGGTTGCTCGCAGAAATAGACAGCACGCGCTGCTCCGTCTTGTCTTCTAAGACGTCAATCACAGGGACACCTGCCTGCGCCGTACGCAGCACTCGACCACCCGATCGCTCAATCATCCGCACCAGCGCTTGTGAAAACTCGCTGTAGCGATCGTCCGTGAGCACCGCCGTGGTGGCAAAAGCAGCCGGTAGTTTAGAAACGCCTTGCAGATGAAAGCCACAAGCCCCTATTAGGCAAAGCAGAATGCAAGCGAGTAGCGTAGTTAGGCTGCGATTCATGCGACCACCACATTGACTAACTTACCGGGCACCACAATTACTTTACGCACCGTGGCCTCGCCAATAAAGCGACGTGCAGTCGCATCACTGAGCGCAGCTTCACGGATACTCGCTTCATCCGTGCCCACAGCCACGGTGATTTTACTGCGCAACTTGCCGTTAATCTGGATCATGAGCTCCATAGCAGCCTGGGTGAGTGCAGTGGGATCAACGACGGGCCAAGGCTCATCGATGATGGCTCGCTCATGTCCTAAGGCTGACCACAACGCGTGACAAACGTGCGGTACCACCGGCGATAAGGAAAGCACAGCAATCTCTAGCGCCTCCTGCGTAATCGCGGCGGCCTGCGGCTCAGCGCGATCAAAACGCGTGATCGCATTTAACAACTCCATAACGGCAGCGATCGCTGTATTAAAGACGCGGCGTCGACCAATATCATCAGTCACCTTGGCTAAGGTCTGGTGAGCCAGGCGCCTGAGATCGCGCTCAGCGTCATTCAACCGATCTGTGGCCATGGGCGTCACCGCAGGCCCATTCACATGCGCATGTACGGCCTTCCATAGCCGCTTTATAAAGCGCGAAGCGCCTTCAGCACCCTCATCCGACCAGTCCAAAGAAAGCTCGGGTGGCGCCGCAAACATCATGAACAGGCGCGCCGTGTCGGCGCCATAGCGATCAATAAAGGATTGCGGATCAACCCCATTGTTTTTGGATTTGGACATCGTACCAATGCCCCCTATCTCCACGGGCTCACCGTCGGCTTTAAGACGCGCACCGATGGGCGCGCCCTTATCGTCTGTATCTACAGTGACTTCAGTGGGATTGAAATAGACAATGCGGCCGGACGCTGGTTTTCTAAAATAGATCGAATTTCTGACCATGCCCTGCGTGAGCAGATTAGCGAACGGCTCACGTAAGGTAGTGAGGCCGAGATCGCGCATCACCTTGGTCCAAAAGCGCGAATACAGCAGGTGCAAAATGGCGTGCTCGATACCGCCGATGTACTGATCTACTGGCAACCAATAATTAACCCGCTCATCCACCATCGCCTGGCCATTGTGCGCCGATGCGAAGCGTAGAAAATACCAAGAAGAGTCAACAAAAGTGTCCATCGTGTCGGTTTCGCGACGCGCCGGTTTTTGACAGGTAGGGCATACACACTTAATAAATGAGTCGAGCTTATTGAGCGGACTGCCGGAACCATCAGGCACCAAGTCATCGGGTAGCAACACCGGCAAGTCTTGATCAGGAACCGGCACCACGCCGCACGCATCACAGTGAATAATCGGGATTGGGCATCCCCAGTAGCGCTGGCGCGAAATACCCCAGTCACGCAGACGCCATTGCACTTGCTTGGCGCCTAACTGACGCTCGTGCAAAGAGGCCACGACCGCATCAATCGTCTGCTCATAATTAAGACCGTTATAAGCACCAGAGTTCACGCACAGACCGTACTCGCCGTACCACGGCTGCCACTGCTCCGTAGAATACGGTTGGCCATCCACATCAATCACTTGCTGAATGTCGATGCCGTACTTGTTGGCGAACTCGAAGTCACGCTGATCATGTCCGGGTACGCCCATCACGGCACCCTCGCCGTAACCCATCAATACATAGTTACCAACCCACACCGGAATCGCCGCGCCCGTCAGTGGGTGCTCAACCGTGAGACCGGTCGGCACGCCTTTTTTCTCCATGGTGGCCATATCAGCCTCCATGACACTGCCGCGTTTGCATTCCTCAATGAACGCCGCAAGTGTCGCATTGGTCTTTGCCGCATGCGTAGCCAATGGATGCTCAGCAGCCACCGCCATGAAGGTCACGCCCATGACCGTATCGGCGCGCGTGGTGAACACGCGCAGCACATGCCGTTCACCCCCTAAGCTGTAGGGAAACGCGATATTCAGACCTTCGCTCTTACCAATCCAGTTCGCCTGCATGATGCGCACACGCTCAGGCCAACCCTCTAGTCCTTGCACATCGCCGAGCAGCTCTTCCGCATACTGTGTGATCGCCAAGTAGTACATCGGGATTTCGCGCTTCTCAATCAACGCGCCGGTACGCCAGCCACGACCATCGATGACCTGCTCATTGGCAAGTACGGTCTGATCGACCGGATCCCAATTGACGGTGCCGGTCTTGTTGTAGGCAATGCCCTTCTCAAGCATGCGCAGAAAGAACCACTGGTTCCAACGATAGTAATCTGGCTTGCAAGTGGCCAGCTCTCGTTGCCAGTCAATGCCAAAACCGAGCGCTTTTAACTGCCGCTTCATATTGGCGATGTTGTCGTCAGTCCATTGGGCTGGCGGCACATGATTGGCCATGGCGGCATTCTCAGCCGGCAAACCAAAGGCATCCCAACCCATCGGCTGTAAAACGTTGCGTCCCTGCATGCGCATAAAGCGCGATAACACATCACCAATCGTGTAATTGCGCACGTGCCCCATGTGCAGGCGCCCACTCGGGTACGGGAACATCGACAGACAGTAGTATTTCAAGCGACTGGGGTCTTCGACGGCACGGAAGGTACCCGCAGTCTCCCAAAACGCTTGGGCATCGGCCTCAATGGCGGCAGGTTGATAAGCTTCTTGCATGGTCTCGATCTGGCGCGCGTTAAACCGCTAAGGATACCGGAATGTCAGGCAAAGACCCCCTGCCGGGAGCCGCAAAATCGCTATTGGCCGCGAACCGCGCCAATGGCCGCGGCCACCTGCTCGATTTTCGCCTCAGAAAGCCCGGCGACATTCATCCGGCTGTCTGGCGCCACATAAATATGATGCTGGGTAGCCAAGCGCTGTACGGCCGTGGCAGATAAGCCCAACAGGGAAAACATGCCCTGCTGCCCTTTGATAAAGTCAAAGTGCGGCTCGCCAAGCACGCTACGGAGCGCATCGGCTAAACCCACGCGCAAGGCCCGGATCCGCTCACGCATGAGCCTAAGCTCCTCAGACCAAACCTGCACCAGGGCGGGACTATTGGCAATCGTGGCGACAATCGCGGCACCATGATCCGGCGACATGGAGTACATACGCCTCGCAATCATTTGCAGATGACCCATCACAATGCCGGCCTCACGCTGTGATGGCGCGAGTGCCATGACAGCGCCCACACGCTCACGATAGAGCCCAAAACTCTTGGAGCAGGAGACGGCCACCAGCATTTCCGGAAGCTGCGCTGCGAATAAGCGAATGGCATACACATCCTCATCAAGGCCCAAACCCAAACCTTGATAGGCCAAATCAAACAGCGGCACCAATGACCGCCGCGCAAACAAAGCCACTAAGGTCTGCCACTGGGTAGGTGATAAGTCAGCGCCGGTCGGGTTATGACAACAGGCATGCAACACCACGAGCGTGCCGGCTGGCAACGCATCCAACGCTGCACATAAGGCAGCAAAGTCAACGCCACCGGTCGCTACGCTGTAATAGGGATAACGACTGATCGCCAAGCCGGTGCCGCCGATCAACGGCACATGATTAGGCCAGGTGGGCTCACTGACCACCACTGGCGTCTCTTTCGCCGCGCGCAGTACCAGCTCAGAGGCCAAACGCAGCGCACCACAGCCGCCAGGCGTTTGCAGCGTAATGACCCGTCCGGACAGTGTGGCCGCAGCCTCACCTAACACCATTTTTTCAATAAACGTGGCGAAGGCGCGATTACCCGCCATGCCGATGTAGGATTTGCTGGCTTGCTCTGACAGCATCAGCTGCTCGGCTTGACGCACCGCCGCCATCACCGGTGTCGCACCGGTGGCATCCCGATACACGCCAACCCCTAGGTCAATTTTGTGTGGGCTTTGATCTGCTATAAACGCGGTGGTGATCCCCAGCAACGCATCCGGCGCCTGCGGCTCTAAACTTTCAAACATCCCCATACTCCAATAAGAAATCCATCACGGACGGCTCGCGCGGCGGCGCCAGCGCGCCACCAAGACCCACGCCAACACCGCAGTACACCACCCTAACACTGGCCAGTTCTTAAGACGGGCGTATGGTGTTAGCCCCGAAAAAGGCACCACCTGCGCACGCAGCACCTGCGGAACGAACTGCGCTGACTGGGCCAGCACATGACCTTTGTTATCAATCACCGCCGATACGCCATTATTGGTAGCGCGCATCATAAAGCGACCTGCCTCAAGGGCGCGCATGCGCGTGATTTGCAAATGCTGATGTGGTGCTGTGGAGTCGCCGAACCACGCATCGTTGCTGACATTCACCAATAAGGTCGCCTCTGCCAAGTCATTCAGCTGCTCTACGCCGTAGGCATCCTCGTAACAGATCGTTGCTGCCAACGTCTGACCACCGGCATGCAACACACCCTGTCGCTCGCTACCGGGCGAAAAATCGACATAGGTCATGTTCTTCAGCCGCATCCATGACCGGATAAAAGCGGGTACCGGGAAAAACTCTCCAAACGGCACCAGACGACGCTTGTAGTACCACTCTTCATGATCGCTCAGAGCCATTAAGCCGTTGTGCAGCTCGCCTGCCGCCGCATCGTAGCGAATCAAGCCGAACAGCAAATCCGAATGCGCATCGTGTGCACGCCGATAGATTGCTGCCAGATAAGGAATCGCCTCTTCATACAACAGGGGCAAAGCAGACTCAGGCCATACCACCAAGCGCGCACCCAGCGCCTGCTCCGTCAACGCTTGGTATACCTCAAGTGTGTGTTGCTGGTTATCGCTCTGCCATTTCTGATCCTGCGAGATGGCGCCTTGCACCAGTGCCACCGTCAATGGCGCTCCCCGCGCGTGCGTCCATGGCACGCCACTGAGTGCCGCACCGGCTCCCCATACCAATAACAGGCTAGTGCACGCCAATAAGCGATGTCGACCGATACCAGTCACCACCAACAACAGCGCGCCCGCGCTCATGGCCGCAAGCCAGCTCACCCCATACACACCAAGGAGCGGTGCAAATCCCGCCAAAGGCGTATCTAAGTGCGCATAACCCAATGCAAGCCACGGAAATCCACTCAAGCACCAACCGCGCACCCACTCCATCAGCACCCATGCGGATGGCAACACGAGGAGCGCATAAGCGGCTTCGTGACCGCGCGACATCCGCCCAAGCAAGGCACCCAGCACAGCGTTGTAAGTGCCCATGATGGCGACGAGGCCCACCATCAGTACCAGCGCCAACAACACAGGTGCGCCACCCAACACATGAAGACTGGTGTAGAGCCAATAGGTGCCACTACAGAACAAACCTGCGCTAAACAGAAAACCGACGGTAGCCGCCCGCTTTGGTGACGCATCGCGCCATAACCACCACAGGGCAGCCAAGCACCCGGGACCCAATATCCAAACATTGAACGGGGCAAAAGACAGCGACTGCAAAGCACCCAAGAGGAAAGCAACGACCGGCGCGGCGACTCGATGTGACCGCCAACGGTCTCTCAATCGCATCGCATTCACTCGACTGATTCCGATGGCGGCAGCACATCGCGAGGCGAAATCACCTTCAGCAACTCAATACGGCGATGACTGGCTTTTAGAACCCTAAATTCAAAACCGTCTAGGCGCGCCACATCGTTACGGCGCGGTAAGCGCCCGAAGCTGTGCGCGATTAAGCCGCCCACCGTATCAAATTCCTCATCACTCAAAGACGCGCCGAAATAGTCGTTAAAAACTCCAATGCGCGTCAGTGCCTGTACGGTGTACTGACGCTCACCATCGCGACGGATCACGTGGTCTTCATCCACATCATGCTCGTCGGCAATGTCACCGACAATTTGTTCAATGACATCTTCAATAGTGACCAATCCAGCCACCCCGCCATATTCATCCACCACAATGGCCATGTGGTGTCGATTCTTTCTAAATTCCTTTAACAATACGTTGAGTCGCTTACTTTCCGGCACCATCACTGCCGGACGCAGCACCTCGCGCATGTCAAAGTCATCGAGTTTCTTTTCCGCGTAGTACCGCAGCAAGTCTTTCGCCAAAACAATGCCTAGCACCTCATCACGCTCGCCACTCATCACCGGAAAACGCGAGTGGCCCGACTCAATCACAATGGGCAACAACTTATCAGCCGATTCATCGCGCGCCAGACACGTCATGTGCGAGCGCGGCACCATAATATCGCGCGCTTTGAGATCACCCACCGCCAGCACGCCCTCCAGCATGTCAAGCGCGTCCGGCTCAACCAAACCACGCGCCCCTGCCTCGCGTAACTCGGCTAGTAACTCGTCACGATCCTGCGGTTCACCCGAGAACTGCTGTACGAGGCGTTCGAACCAGCCCCGTTTTAATCCAGCCGGCGAGCGATCAGTCATGCTGCATTACCTGATAAGGATTTTTAAACCCAAGACGCTTAAGGAGTACCTTCTCACGCTTTTCCATGAGCAGCGCATCAGCATCTTGCTCATGGTCATACCCCAACAGGTGCAATGTGCCATGCACCACCATATGAGCCCAGTGAGCAGCCAAGGTTTTTTTCTGATCACTGGCCTCGCGCGCGACCACGCGCGCACAAATCGCCAGATCTCCGAGCGGCCGCTCACCGACGTGCGCCTCGGTCGCTGCAGCCTCGGCGCTGATCGGGAAACTTAAAACATTGGTAGGCCGATCGAAGCCACGGTATTGACGATTCAGTGTGCGACTCTCTGCCGTGGTGACGATACGGATCGCAATAGCAACACCCCCAGCATGACGACCCGCTGCGGCCACCGCCCATTCCGTGAGCCGTCGCGCCGACGGTGCCCACGGATCACGGGTGCCATATATGATCTCAACCGACGTGCTCATCTCTCCTCTCCACTACGCTCATAGGCTTGCACGATGCGTTGCACCAGCGGATGTCTCACCACGTCTTGAGACGTAAAGAAGGTAAAACCGACACCGCTCACATCACTTAATACATCAATCACATGACGAAGACCTGACAGTCGATTACCTGGCAAATCGGTTTGGGTGATATCCCCTGTGACCACGGTAGTCGACCCAAAGCCAATGCGAGTCAGAAACATCTTCATCTGCTCGATGGTGGAGTTCTGCCCCTCATCTAAAATGATGAAGGCATCGTTTAGGGTACGCCCGCGCATGAAAGCCAAAGGGGCGATCTCAATGACATGGCGCTCGATCAGGCGCATCACCCGATCAAAGCCCAACATCTCATAGAGTGCGTCATACATGGGTCGCAAGTAAGGATCGACCTTCTGCGTCAGATCGCCTGGCAAAAATCCCAGTCGCTCACCGGCCTCCACCGCCGGACGAACCAGCACGATGCGACGCACTCGATCGGCTTGTAACGCCTCTACTGCACAGGCGACGGCCAAGTAGGTCTTACCCGTGCCAGCAGGTCCAATCCCAAAGGTGAGATCCATGCTGCGTATCTGCGCCAAATACTGGCTCTGATGAGCACCCCGCCCACGAATTTGCCCACGCTCTGTTTGCACTGCCTGTAAGGCCGTCTCGTGGGGCGTCTCGGTCACTGCCGTCATGCCAGACTCCTGAATCGCTAAATGAACATCACTGCTGGCCACTCCATGGCGGGCACGACGATACAACTGCTCGATGATGCGCACCGTATCCGCTGCGCGAGCGCCACTAATCTGAAATCGATTGCCGCGCCGATGGATCGACACCAGTAATCCACTTTCTAATTGACGCAAGTGAATATCGAGTGGGCCACATAAGGCTGCTAGCCGATGATTATCCGTGGGCTCAAGCACACACTCGTGCGGCATTACACTCACGCTGACGCAACCGCGACCGCGACCGCCGAGTCTGTCGCTGGGCTGTGCGCCGCCAAGCGTCCACGCAACGAGTTGGGGCGTGCGTCGGCAATGACCACATCCACAAAGCGACCGATGAGTGTCCCTGGACCTTCAAAATTAACCCAGCGATTACATTCGGTGCGACCTGCAAGCTCATGCACATGCCGCCGCGAGAAGCGCTCAACCAATACGCGCTGCGTAGAACCCACCAAAAATTGGTTGCGCGCGTAGGCGAGCGCGTTCAAGCGACTTTGCAGCACCTCTAAACGGGCTTGTTTCTGCTCCGCCGTCACATCATCGGCCAGTGCCGCCGCCGGGGTCCCCGGTCGTGGGCTGTAGATGAAACTGAAGGATTGGTCAAAGCCCACCTCATCGATCAATTTCAAAGTCGCTTCAAAATCACGATCCGTCTCACCCGGAAATCCAATAATAAAATCCGAGGAAATTGGGATATCTGGCCGTACCGCACGGAGCCTACGAATTTTCTGCTTATATTCAAGCACGGTGTAACCGCGCTTCATCGCACTCAAGATGCGATCGGAACCCGACTGTACCGGCAGATGGAGATGATTGGCGAGCTTAGGAATGCGGCCGTAGGCATCAATCAACCGATCAGTAAACTCGAGCGGATGCGAGGTGGTAAAGCGCAGACGCTCAACACCCTCAATGGCTGCGACGTGATCAAGCAATAAAGCAAGATCAGCAGTCTCACCGGACTCCATGAGGCCGTCATACGCATTAACGTTTTGACCCAGCAAAGTGATCTCACCGACGCCTTGCTCTGCCAATGCACGCACTTCCTCAAGAACGGAGGCCAACGGCCGACTGATTTCCTCACCCCGCGTGTAGGGCACCACACAGAAGCTACAGTATTTACTGCAGCCTTCCATGATGGATACGAAGGCCTGTGTGCTAGAAGCCTTGGGTGTCGGCAACACATCAAACTTTTCATTCTCCGGAAAACTCACATCGACCTGCGGCTGTCCGGTACGCCTAACCGCCGCCAATAACTCCGGCAAGCGATGCAAGGTCTGTGGCCCAAACACCAGATCGACATAGGGCGCGCGTTTTAAAATACCGTCGCCCTCTTGGCTGGCAACACACCCACCAACGCCAATGATGAGACTGGGTTTTTGCGCTTTAAGCTCGGCGTACACACCGAGGTGCGAGAACACCTTGTCCTCTGCCTTCTCACGAATCGAGCAGGTGTTCAGCAACAACACATCGGCCTGTAGGGGGTCATCCGTTAACACAAGGCCATCAGACACGCGCAAGACATCCGCCATGCGAGCGGAGTCATATTCGTTCATCTGACAACCAAAGGTTTTAAGGTGTAGAAAACCAGCCATATCAGCGTGCGGCCTCACCCAAAGGCAGGCAGATCGGCGCGTGTCGGGTTGCACCTACCAGCGGCAGCCCAAAGCTGCCGCTTCGATGTCTTTGCTTCTTACTCAAACCGCAACAGCGGACACCGGCCTTAGAAAGGGATGTCATCATCAAAAACGCCGCCACCCGATGCATCGTCACCCATTGGAGGACCTTCATCCCTAGCTGGCGCTGCACCGCGTGAGCCACCACCACCCGCCATGCCGCCGCCCGCACCGCCGCGTGAACCGAGCATCTGCATCTCATTACCCACGATCTCTGTGGTGTAACGATCGTTGCCACTCTTATCCGTCCACTTCCGTGTACGCAGACGACCCTCGACATAAACCTGTGAGCCTTTCTTGAGATATTCCGCAGCGACTTCAGCGAGCCGGTCGAAAAAAACAATGTTATGCCACTCGGTTTGTTCTTTCTGTTCGCCCGTTTGCTTGTCGCGCCAGCTCTCACTGGTGGCGATACTAAAATTAGTCACTGCCTTGCCACTCGGCATGGCCCGAGTCTCTGGGTCTTTGCCCAAGTTGCCAACCAGAATGACTTTATTAATCCCACGCGCCATATCACTCACTCCTCATTGAGTATCCCGCCTGAGCCCCTTGCGGACTCACACCTTAACCTTAAGTGTACGCCGGCCATGGACCTGTGCCGATTGCAAATCAGGTCATTTTGTTGAGAAATCGCCTTAGTCGTTGGCGGCTCGCCAAACCCACACACCCCAGCCGGCGGCCACACAGGCGCCGGCAGCAAAAACC
>CAIYVA010000168.1 GCA_903929455.1 uncultured Pseudomonadota bacterium
CGAAATCATCTCCGAGTCCCGCGGTCTCCGTTGAGGCCAAAGCCCCCGTCCCCGGCCATGTTCCGATCGCCCTGCAATCCTACTTTAGGGTGGTTGATGCGTGGGAACTGTCGGAAATCCAGCAATGTAAGTTATTGCGTTGTCCGTCGACCGCAGTACTGAGACGTTATCGAGTGGGTCATGGCACCCGCCTGACGCCTGCCCAGCAAAAGCGCATTCAGATCATTACGGGCATCCATGCTGCCTTGGCCAAGAGTGGCCTGAGCGGCGACCAGGGTTTTCGGTGGATTCACGAACCGCGCCGTGAAGCGCCCTTTAAGGGTGAGCCACCCGTGCATTACATGATGGAAGGTGGTGTGGATGCGCTCGTGGCAGTCGCACACTTACTGTCAGGTCGGTAAGATTAGGGACTCGCTCCTGCTAGGTGGATACCTATGTTGCCTGTCATCGCACCGTCGATCTTATCTGCTGATTTCGCCCGTCTAGGCGCAGATGTGGAGGCGGTGTTAGCTGCCGGCGCTGACTGGATTCATTTTGACGTGATGGATAACCATTACGTCCCTAATCTCACCATCGGTCCATTGGTCTGCGCGGCCTTGCGTAAGCACGGCATCAAAGCGCCGATCGATGTGCATTTAATGGTGAAACCCGTGGATCGGCTGATTCCCGACTTTGCGGCGGCGGGGGCGGATTGGATTTCCTTTCATCCCGAAGCCAGTGAGCATGTGGATCGCACCATCAGTTTGATTCGTGAGCACGGCTGCAAGCCTGGGATTGTGCTCAATCCAGCCACCTCTTTGCATGTGTTGGACTGCGTGATGGATAAGGTTGATTTGATTTTGTTGATGTCGGTGAATCCCGGTTTTGGCGGGCAGGCATTCATTCCGAGCGTCTTGCAAAAGCTCACGGCGGTGCGCTCCATGATCAAAGCATCCGGGCGCGAGATACGTCTTGAAGTCGATGGCGGCGTCAAGGTGGATAACATCGGTGACATTGCGCGCGCGGGTGCCGACACGTTTGTCGCGGGGTCGGCTATTTTTGGTGCCGCCCATTACCCGGATGTGATTCGCGACATGCGCGCACAACTGGCAGCATCGGTCTGATCGCAATCTAGGTCGGTGAAGGCGGGTGGCCGCCCTCGAGTCCGCTCTGTCGGTTACTCGTCGTCGTCCTCATCCTCGTCGTCTGCCGGAGCTGCTGCAGCCGCTGGCGCGCTTTTATTGCGCGTCTCTGAGGTGGGCACGGTGGTTGGGCGGGTTTTGACTTTTGGTCTTGCGCCAAACACCACAATGGTTTTGCCACTCGCCGTTAGCAAGCCCTGTTCTTCTAGGACTTTGAGCACACGGCCAGCCATTTCACGTGAACAGCCAACCAATCGTGATAGCTCTTGGCGGCTAACCTTAATCTGCATGCCCTGTGGATGCGTCATGGCATCCGGCTCACCACATAAATCCATGATCGCGTGTGCGACGCGACCTGTGACATCGACAAAAGCCAAGTCACCGAGTTTGCGATTGGTGCGATCCAAACGGCTCGCCAATTGGGTAGCCAGTTCAAAAATAAGATTGGGGCTTTCAGCGGCAATTTGCCGAAAGCGCGCGTAGGTCATTTCGGCTAACTCACAGCGTTGGCGGGTGCGTACCCAGGCACTGCGCGTAGAGGCTTCTTGAAATAGACCCATCTCGCCGAAGAACTGACCTTTGTTGAGATAGGCCAACACCATCTCGTTGCCTTCTTCATCTTCGATCATCACTTCGACAGAGCCACTAATGATGTAGTACAGCGTGTCGGGTAGATCGCCCGCATGAATGAGGACGGTTTTCGTGGGAACAGGGCGCACGCGGCAATAACTGAGAAAGCGGTTGATTGCCGGGAGATCGCTTAAAGGCTTGATTGGTTCGTCCATCACGAAGATTCCTTCTGGGTCGCTACCCTCACCATGTTAGCGACAATTGAACATAATGTAAGCACCGGCGCGTTAAGCGTGCGCTATGTCTCAAATCATGCCGGCACCGAAGGTCATGATGCGTGACGTAGCGCTCATTAGTCGGCGTAGTAGGGTAGGTAAGGCTTGACCGCCGCGGTCATGGGCATTTTGTCCATGACGTATTTCATCGGCCTGCATCTGTTTGATGATCGCGCGACTGGCGTGATCGGCTGCTGGCAACCGATTTAAGTGATCGCTCAGATGCGCCTCTACTTGCCGCTCTGTTTCGGTGATAAAGCCGAGGCTTAAACGGTCGCCGGCCAATCCGGCGGCGGCGCCAATGGCCACGGAACCCGCAAACCAGAAGGGATTCAGCACGCTCGGGCGAGCGCCTAGTTGGCTTAAGCGGGTGGCGCACCAGCTCAGGTGGTCGCCTTCTTCTTGTGCGGCCTCTAATAAAAACGTGCGGATATCAGGGCTTTTGGCCACCAAGGCCTGCCCGTAATAGAGCGCCTGAGCGGCTACTTCACCGGCGTGGTTGATGCGCATAAGCGCGGCGGAGGTGCGCGAGTCGGTCGGATCAAGTGTGCTCGGGTTTTCTGAGGGCTCGGCCAACGGCACAGGGCGGGCGGGCGGTGTGGCTGGCGTATTTAACGGCAAGGAAACTTTAAGTCCTTGATCTATAACAGAAATTAGTCTATCTAAGGCGGATAATTGACGCATTCTGCTCTCCCGGTGGAGGCTATTATATAGAGGCGGTTGGCGCCGGTGGCGCAGACCGGGCTTTGGCCCAATTTAAATGCACGTGGGCTTTGCCAAGTTGCTCGGCAATCAGTACACTTCGCGGTCTTTCGCCGAGCCCCTAGGGTCGTTCCATGTATACGAGTTTTGAAAATAATCAGACAGTGCGCCGCGACTGGTTTGTCGTTGACGCTTCTGGCAAGACATTAGGCCGCTTGGCCACTGCCCTGGCCATGCGCCTGC
>CAIYVA010000169.1 GCA_903929455.1 uncultured Pseudomonadota bacterium
GCCACCGCCAGTTCGATGAGGCAACCGCTATCTTGGCGGGCGACGCTTTGCAAGTGCTGGCCTTTGAGTGCTTAGCCTGCGCACCCGCACCAGCTGACACACGGGTCAAACTGATCCAACAATTGGCTATCGCCAGCGGTACGCAGGGCATGGCCGGCGGCCAAGCCATTGATTTAGCGGCGGTCGGCCGCCATCTATCGGCCGCTGAGGTAGAACGGATGCATCGGTGCAAAACAGGCGCACTACTGGCCGCCGGCGTGGCGATGGCTGTGACCTTAGCGGACCCCCCCAAAGCCACCCAAATCGCACTCAGTCAATTCGCCGACCACTTAGGACTCGCCTTCCAAATCGTAGACGATATTTTGGATGTCGAAGGCGACCCGAGCCTGCTTGGCAAGGCGGTCGGCGCGGATCAAGCGCGTCATAAACCCACGTACCCGGCAGCGGTCGGCCTCGATGCCGCCCGGACGCGGGCGAGCGCACTGCATAGCGCCGCACAAGCCGCCATCCAACCCCTAGGGCCTGCCGCCGGCATGCTGGGGTGGCTGGCTCGGTATATCGTCGAGCGATCCTCCTAAGCGCCACCACAGGCAACCGCCTGCACCGTTTTTACGGGTAAACTGCGAGCATGCCTGATGCTGACCGACGTTACCCACACCTCGATCGAATCGAGACGCCGGCGGCCTTAAGGGCCCTGCCGGAACAGGAACTGCCTGCTGTGGCGGATGAGTTGCGCGCACTCTTGATTGATACCTTAAGCACCCGTGGCGGCCACTTTGCAGCGGGCTTGGGCACGGTGGAGTTGACGGTGGCCTTGCACCACGTCTACCACACACCGGACGATCGTTTGGTATGGGACGTGGGCCATCAGGCCTATCCTCACAAATTACTGACCGGTCGTCGCGAGCGCTTACACACCATCAAACAAAAAGATGGGTTAGCGCCTTTTCCCACTCGCTCAGAAAGTGAATATGACGCCTTTGGCGTTGGCCACTCCAGCACCTCGATCTCAGCCGCACTCGGCATGGCGCTCGCAGAACAACAGCGCGCCACCGCCGGCGCACCCCGCAGGCATCACGTGGCGATCATCGGTGATGGAGCAATGAGCGCGGGTCTTGCTTTCGAAGCATTGAATCACGCAGGCAGTCTCGAAGTTGATTTGTTAGTCATCCTCAATGACAACGACATGTCCATTTCTGAGAACGTGGGCGCGCTATCTAATTATTTTGCACGCGTGCTCGCGGGACGCCTGTACGCAGGTCTGCGTGAAGGGAGCAAAAAATTCCTACGCCGGATTCCCGCGGCTTGGGAGCTCGCTCGTCGCTCAGAAGAGCACATGAAAGGCATGGTCCTGCCTGGCACGATGTTCGAGGAAATGGGCTTCAATTATATCGGCCCATTCGATGGTCACGATGTGGCTGCGCTCTCACGCACACTTAAAAACATTCGCCAACTTAAAGGCCCACAATTCCTGCACGTGATTACCCGCAAAGGCAAAGGCTATGCACCGGCCGAAGCGGATCCCATCAAATGGCATGGACCCGGCCCTTTTGATCCCGCCCGAGGCGAAATCTATAAAGAAAAACCGGGTAGCCCTACCTATACACAGGTCTTCGGCGAGTGGCTCTGTGACATGGCAGAGCGCGACCCACGCATTGTCGCGATCACTCCCGCCATGCGCGAAGGCTCAGGCCTGGTGGATTACTCCAAACGCTTTCCGAGCCGTTACTTTGATGTGGGCATTGCCGAACAACATGCCGTCACATTGGCTGCGGGTATGGCATGCGAAGGCTTGCGGCCAGTCGTTGCCATCTACTCGACGTTTATGCAGCGCGCCTATGATCAACTGATTCATGATGTGGCGATTCAAAACCTACCCGTCATCTTCGCGCTGGACCGCGCTGGATTGGTGGGCGGCGACGGCGCCACGCACCAAGGCGCATTTGATCTGTCCTTCCTTCGCTGTATACCGAACATGACCATCATGGCCCCCGCCGACGAAAACGAGTGTCGGCAAATGCTGTACACAGCGACGCAGCTTGAAGGCCCTTCCGCCATCCGTTACCCACGCGGACAAGGCCCGGGAAAGCCGCCACAAAAGGACATGCAGGCGATGCCCATTGGGCGCGCCGTTATCAACCGTCACGGTCACTCCGGGCTGGTCATTTTTGCTTTCGGCACCATGGTGGACGCCTCGCTCGCCGCTGCCGAGCAGTTAGATGCCACCCTCATTAATATGCGCTTTGTGAAACCACTCGATCAAAGCCTGATACGAGAGTTAGCCGCCACCCACAGCCATCTGGTCAGCGTGGAGGAGAATGTGCTCGCCGGAGGTGCCGGAGACGGTATCTTAGAAGTACTGCAGGCCAGCA
>CAIYVA010000170.1 GCA_903929455.1 uncultured Pseudomonadota bacterium
ATTTACAGTCTGCTCCCGTTGGCCGCTTGGGTACCCCTCCGGCAAATGAGCCGCGTATTTTCGGGCCGGCGTGCATTTCTGTCAACGGCAAACTGACGAAAACAGCCCTCGGGAGCCAATTATATTTTTCAGCCAACCCGCGACCTCCGGGCAGCCACTGAAGACTCGCAGGCGCCCATAGTGGCATGGCGGCCACCCACTCGGTCGAGTCTTTCGTTGCTACGCACGCTCATTGAGCCCGCAAGGACAGTCGGCGGAAGCCGTCAGTAGACGATCGGTGCGCGGACAAACCCCTTAAATCCACCCTTCAACCGCACCAGGCGCACCTAACAACCGCGCCCAAAGAGACCTATATATAGTGTCCATTGAGCCGAGGCGTCGGGCAGACGCGCCGCTCGCACCGCCGGAAGATCAAAAAAATCATATAAAACATATAGTTAATATTATTCTGGCAGATAATCACTGATCTGCAATGACCTCGGAGACCATTGGGCGACCCTTAAAAGTGTGACGTACGTCGCATTACGGGTTGGCGTCCCCCAGACAGGGGTGTTGACCGAGCGGAGGCCTAGAGACACTCACTGATCAGAGGCGCGATGTGCGCCTCTAAGCCCTAGGCGATGACATGGAACGACGACTACACACTCGGCACCTAGGGCGCACCACCGTCTATATCAAAGCACCGGGTGGCCAAGGCAAAGTCTGTCAGTCGCACAATCTAAGCGCCAACGGCGCTTTCGTCAGTAGCCAGAACTTAGGCTTGCCCACTGGCTGCGTGGTCGACGTGGCTTTTGCGGTCGAGCAAGGCACCATTACTCGTCTACATCGACGTACCGCCGTGGTGGCGCACGTTACCCAAGGCGGTACTGGACTGCGAATGCAATCCGCCTCGGCTATCGATGCGCCGATCAAGATCAGCAAGGCTGGCCCGCACAGTTAAAACCGTCCGCCCGTGTCCAAATAATCCGCAATAAACTACGCTAGCGGAGCTTCAACCCAAAGGACACTCGGATGCCAGACACGCCTACCGCCGCCAGAGAGTACCGTTACTACGACTTTTTCATGGCCGCCTATGTGTGCATCCTGTTGTGCGCCAATCTCATCGGGGCCGCTAAGGTATCGACAGTCACCCTCCCACTGATCGGCCCCGTGACTTTTTTGTCGGGCGTGTTGTTCTTCCCCATCTCCTACTTTTTCGGCGACATCCTGACGGAAGTCTACGGCTACGCACGCGATCGACGCGTGGTGTGGGCAGGCTTCGCTGCACTGGCCTTCGCCTCACTGATGGCCGCGACCATCGTGCATATGCCACCGGCCAAGGATTGGATGAGCCATCAAGCAGCGATCGAGCAGGTCTTCGGCAACACGCCGCGGATTGTGGTCGCATCCATCATGGCTTTCTGGTGCGGCTCATTCGTTAATAGCTTCGTGTTGGCCAAGCTTAAAATATGGACCCACGGACGTTGGCTATGGACCCGCACCATAGGCTCCACCATGTGCGGCGAACTGGTTGATTCAACCATCTTTCTGCTGGTCGCTTTTTACGGGATATGGAGCACCGAACTGCTCCTAACGGCGATCTGCTCTCAGTACATACTGAAAGTGCTGTGGGAAGTGCTGGCGACACCGCTGACCTACAAGCTCGTGAGCATCGTCAAGCGCGCAGAAAGTGAAGACTATTACGATCGGCACACCAATTTCACGCCATTCACCCTAAAGACATGACCCGTCATATAGAATGAATCAAGCGGCACGATCCTGCCGCCCAAACGACGACGTGATGAGCGTCCCCTATGAGTACCCCAGTCGTCGGTAGGCGTACACGAACATGACATTCACCAAACGGCTCCTGCCTTCGCGCAACACCAGCATTGTCATCAACCTGCGTTGGGCACAGGGCCTCGCTTTGCTGTTTTTGATCACGCTCGCCGGATTTACCTTGTTCCAAAAGCGCGCCGATCTACTGGCCGAGCATCAACACAAAACACGCAATCTGGTCGAAGCCGCCTACACGGTGCTTGAGCACTATGAGGAATTAGAACGCCTCGGAACACTGAGTGGCGCCGATGCGCGTCGCGATGCCCTACACGTCATTCAAAGCATGCGCTATGGACTCGCGCCCAACGAAGATAAGTCGGGCTACTTCTTTGTGCTGAACGATCAGCTACCGATCCCCACCATGGTGATGCACACCACGCGCCCCCAACTGACAGGCACACAACCCACTGGCGCGTTATATGACACGGCCACCAAACTTCAATACGGCTTATCAGGCCCCAGCACAGCCCTCACTCAGCCAATGAATTACTGGGCAGCCCTCACCACCGTTGCCAACAAGGCGGGTGATGGTTATGTCACTTATCGAGGCAAAAGACCCAAGCCTGGCGGTGGCGTCGACGAAGTGCCCACACCCAAACTCTCCTATGCGAAAGCATTCACGCCGTGGCATTGGGTGCTGTGCTCTGGCGTCTATATCGATGACATCGATGCGCTATTCGCCCGCTGGGCTAGCCTATTCGCCATCATTATTGCCCTCGCTGACAGCCTGCTCCTGTTTATTTCGTCACGCATGGCGCAGACCATCACTCAACCGATCGCGGACGCTGCCAGAACCATGGGCGAGATTGAGGCGAGTGGCGATCTGACACGGCGCGCACAGGTCATCGGTGGGCCGGAAGTCGCCGGCATCGCTACCGCATTCAACAAGATGCTGTCGAGCTTCTCAACCGTAGAGGAGCTCAGTCGTAATCTTGAAATCGCGCGCGCCAAGGCCGAACAAGCCCGCGCACGCATGACTCAGGAGCTCGACATTGCGCGGGCGTTGCAGATTGCCATCCTACCAAATCATTTCCCTAAGGCGCCCGGCTGCCTAGGCGCGGCTCGCATGCTACCTGCCACCACCATGGGCGGCGACTTTTACGACTTCATCGAACTACCCGATGGTCGCATTGGTTTGGTGATGGCAGACGTCTCTGGTAAAGGCGTCCCTGCGGCATTCTTCATGGCGGTGGCGCGCACCAATCTGAGCAACCTCGCTGCCCATTTCTCTATGCCAGGCGCCTGCCTCGCGCACACCAATGACGTGCTGTGCGCTCAAAACCCGATGGATCTGTTCGTGACTGTGTTCTATGGCATTTATGATCCAGACACCGGCGTACTGCATTACGCCAACGGTGGACATAACCCACCCTTACTACGCCGAGCCGACGGATCGATCGAAGCCCTGTTAGGCGAGGGCGGCTTAGTACTGGGTGCTATGTCTGAGATGCCGTACGCCGATCACCAGGTGCAGATTAATCCAGGCGATCGGCTCGTTTTATATACCGATGGCGTGACCGAGGCTTTTAACATGGCGGATGAAGCCTATGGAGAGGCCGCCTTACATGCGGTCATTGCCGCTCACGGCGCCGGTGACGCACAGACTCTCATTAATGAGATCTTTAGCAGCGTCGCTCACTTTGCTGGTGAAGCGGAGCAGTCTGATGACATCACGCTCGCCGTGATTGAACGAAACGCGTAGCGAAACGCATTCCGGTAAGACAAATAAACAAAAGTGGTGCCGCTTGTCTGAATCGAACAGACGACATCCAGTTTACAAAACTGGCGCTCTACCAACTGAGCTAAAGCGGCGTGGCGCTATTTTACCACAGGCGATCGCCACGTCGCCGCACGACGCCGACCTATTACGCCGGCGCGCTCGCGGGTTTTGCCAACACCCGACCGGGTGACGATCCGTCAGCCGGGGGAACCCCTAATTTGTTAGGGGCGCCCGCCGGATTATCCTCGTGTGGCGCCGGCGACACCCCGGGTGGTGTAGTCGGTGATTCCAAAGGACAGGGTGCCACGGTGATGCCATCAGCACTCGGAACCGCCTGCACGAGATCCGATGCCACAGGCGCCGGCGCATCGGACGCAACACTCACCTCAAACCAACCCCCAGCAGCCGGCAGCACGGGTGCTGCGACTGTGGCATGGATGCCCCATGCCTCGAGTTGCATCACTCTTTGCTGCGCACTGCCTCGATCACTAAAATGCCCGAGCGCCAGTGTCGTCTTAACCGCAGAGGCTTGCGGGGGCAAGACTTCAAAGTCAGTGAATCCGCGCGCTTTCAGTTGAGCACTAATGGCTGCGGCCTCATTCGCGCTGGCTGACACCAGTGTCACGGCAAAAGTGACAGGCCCTGTCGCCTCAATGCGATGCTCATGAAACTCAAACTGCGCACGCTCCAACCAAGCACGCAACGCCTCCGCTGTTTGTGCGTTACTCCAAGGACCGATACGGACACAACGAGCTGCGGCAGTGGGTGCCTCACTCACCAGCTTAAGAGATGGAACCGCTGGCGCATGACTGACTGGAGGTGGCGGCAGAACGCGCCACTGCGCATAGAAAAACCACAGCACATTGGCAAGCACCAATAACCACAGACCACGCTTCATAGACTGCTGTCCGTCAGCATTTTAAGACCGCGTAACACCAAATCATCGCAGCGCGTGACGGGATGCGCGAGTGATGACAAGGCCCCTGCTTGTGACCCCGTTATCCAGACCGTCACTGTGGTGCCTAGTTTGACTTCAAACTGACTGACCACCGTATCGATCCAAGCGACTGACAAACGATGTGCGCCCGCCTGTACGCCGCCGGCAGTATTTAAAGCAAACACATCACCCAACACCGCTGCCTCGCGTAGAGCAGATGACTGAATGCCTTTCGTCTGTTGATACAGCGCTGACTGCATCAGCGCCATGCCCGGCAGCTTGCCTAAGGCGTGATGCTGACCACCCGCCTCTAAGCCATCGATGGTGGTGCGCTGATCGGCATGCACCACCACATGCACCCCGGATTGAACACGCACATAGGCCAAGGCCGCCCAGCGCGTCATGCTCATCTCGGTGTGGGGCGCTTCTGGCCACTGCGCCTCGATCTGCCAACGATCACGACAAAAAGCGCTGAACTCAGACGCCCAAACATCGCTCTGCGCACACGCCACCACGCGCGTTGGCGCATCCGTAGGCAAGGCTTGCGACCAAGCATCCACGCTCGCCTGTTCGATGACAGCGTGAGCGGTGGATGCGCCATCGGCCAAACGGCACCAACGCACCGACACTCCATCCATGGCGATGAGTAAAGTCATCACAATGCGCGCACCGTCACATCGCCCGCCTGCAACGAGAGCATGCGCCCGGCGGATTCGACCTGTAGACCGCCATCCACTGCAATGCCATGCGCAACGCCGTCATAGGCGCCGGCAGGTCCCTGCACGCGAACCGGTTGATGACGCAACGCATCGAGCTGCCCCCATTCAAGCAAGAAGGGTTCTAGACCGCGCGCCTCAAACGCCACCAGCATGGCCGCCAGCTCTTCTACCAACGCCGCCACCAAGCGCGTGCGTGATGGTGCACCCTCTGCATCCAGCAAATCAGCCGGCAGCAAACCCCCGTTCGCCACAATGGCGGCACGCGTCACGGGAGGCAAGGCCACATTAAGCCCCACCCCAACAACGACCTGCGCCGCACCGTCCGGCAAAACGCGCAACTCACACAAAATGCCCCCCAGCTTTGCGCCCGCTTTCAGCACATCATTCGGCCACTTAAGCGCAAGGTGAGGCACGGAGAATCGCTGCAACGCGCGCACCACCGCAACCCCTGCCGCAAGCCCTAAAGCGCCCACTGCACGCGCGCCACCCGCAAACACCCAGTCCACCGATAAGCACACGCCACTACCGAGTGGTTGCAACCAAGCCCTACCGCGTCGTCCACGACCCGCCGTCTGGAATTCCGCCACAGAGACTCGAAGACTGCCCGCACGCGGGGCACCCTGAGTCAATAAATCTGTATTGGTCGAGTCGATCACCCACGCACTGTTAACACGCGCCAGTCGCGATCCGAGCGCGTCCATCAGCAAGCCTTTAAGCACCGCTTGATCGATCAAATCGAGCGCGCACGCCAGTCGATACCCTTGCGCGGTCTTAATAACATACACACCGTTATCGGAGAGCGCATCGACAGCGACTTGCAGATCTCGAGCGCTTAATCCCACAAGTTGCATCAGATGCTCGGCGTGATAATCCTGGCCGTCACTCAGTCGTTGCAATAACAGGACTTGAGGTGCCTCCATCAAGGAGCACTCGGCTTGACAGACCGCCCTCGTCGCAGGCGCGACTCCGTGCCCTCGAATAAGCGCAGCACATTGGCGCGATGCGAAAAGATCACCAAAACCGCCAACACAAAAAACGCGCTGATCAAAGCAGGATCAGACGGATCCCGCCACGCCGCCATGATCGGCAAAGCGCTCACCGCCAACATAGACCCCAGACTCACAAAGCCAGTGAGCAACACGATGCCAGCCCAGATACTCAGCAGCGGCAGCACATACACTGGGCTTAAACCGATGACCACGCCCAACACCGTGGCCACCCCCTTGCCGCCACGAAACTCAAACCACACGGGATAGATGTGACCGAGCGTGACTGCCAGTGCACACGCGGCGCGAAGCCACTGCGGATCAAGCTCCACTGACGGGGTGGGCCATGCCAGCAAAGGCAACCACGCCACCGCAAGCCACCCTTTACCCACATCAATCAGCATCACACCCAAAGCGAACCACTTACCTTGCGTGCGCAGTGCGTTTGTACCACCGGCATTGCCACTGCCTTGGGTGCGAATATCAACACCCATTAATACGCCTAAAATGAGCGCGCCTAAGATCGCGCCCAGTAAGTAGGCGATCAGCGATTTAACCGCAAGCTCAAGCATTTACGGCTGTCTCAAGCCAGCATTCGCCAACACCGCTTGAAGCGCTTGGGCATGATCAGCAGAGGCATTAAGCGCAGGCACTAAGGTGAAACGCTCACCACCCGCTGCCAGATACTTGGCACGTGAGGTAGCCCCAATCTCTTCTAGGGTTTCTAGACAATCAACCGCAAAGGATGGGGTCACCACCGTCACCGCACGTACTCCGCGTGCTGCTAACTCCGCTAAGCGGTCATCGGTATAGGGTTGTAACCAGGCGGTCGGTCCAAAGCGTGACTGAAACACCAAAGAGACATCCGTGGGACTAAGCCCTAAGGCCGCCACCAGCAACTGTGCGGTTTGCTCCACTTGGCTCTGGTAAGGATCGCCCAGCGCCACATACTTCACCGGGATGCCGTGATTGGAAATCACCAAATGCGATTTGCCGTGTTCTGCCCACGAGGCGCGCACACTGGCCGCCAATGCCTCAATGTAGCGAGGTGCTGCATGATAGTCGGCCACAAAATGTAAGGTAGGCACCCGCCGCCAGCGACGCAACGCTTTAGCCACCCCATCAAACACAGCACCGGTCGTACTACCTGAGTACTGAGGATACAAGGGCAACACATAGAGTGTTTTAACTCCAGCTGCCAACAGACGATCGACCGCCGCCTTAATCGAGGGCTGACCATACGTCATCGCGAGCTCAACGCGTACCTGCGACGGATGACCCAACTGCTGTTGCAACGTGTCGGCCAGTTGCTTGGAGTGCACCATCAAGGGCGAGCCTTCGCTCATCCACACCGCCTGATAGAGCTTGGCGGTACGCCGCGGCCTAAACGTTAGGATCGGACCAAACAGCAGTGGGTACCAATACGCGGGACAGGCCTCGACCACGCGTCGATCGCTCAAAAACTCAGCGAGGTAACGCCAAATCGGGCCATAGGTTGGCGCCGTCGGCGTGCCTAAGTTAACCAGCAGCACGCCAGTCTTCGATATCTCACCGCTCTGATCGCGAGCGCCAAGGAACCAGGCCATCGTCGCACCTCGGAGTTGCTATCGCCCAGCTACCATCATAAACGCACCAAAAGAAAAAGCCCCGCAGACTTTTGTCTACGGGGCTTTTGTTGGGACCCTGGCAGCGACCTACTCTCACATGCCCGAAGGGCACACTACCATCGGCGCAGAGCATTTTCACTTCCGAGTTCGAAATGG
>CAIYVA010000171.1 GCA_903929455.1 uncultured Pseudomonadota bacterium
ATTTGGGCGGGATTGTCAGCTACCGAGGTGGTGGGCGCGCTTTTGGGCCTAGTTTATGTGGTTTTGGTGATCGGCCAGGTGCGCGCCTGCTGGGTCGCGGCGCTGCTGAGTACGGCGGTGTACTTGTCTGTGTTTTATCGTGCTGGGCTCTACATGCAGGCTGCACTCCAAGGCTATTACATGGTGGTCGCTGTGTATGGGTTTTGGGCTTGGCGTGCGACGCCTGCCGGTACCGCATTGCCCATTAGTCGAGCCTCGTGGCAGGTGCAAGCCATGGGCGTTTTGGCGGTGCTGGTGGCGAGCGTGCTCACTGCTCGCGGGTTGGCGGCTGAAACGGGTTCGGCTGATCCTCTACTGGATTCGCTGACGACTTGGGGCAGTGTATTTGCGACTTGGCTGGTGGCTAAGAAGAAGATCGACAACTGGCCTTGGTGGCTAGTGATTGATTCGCTCATCTTGGTATTGTGCTGGCGCGCCCATCTTTATCCGTCGTTGATTCTGTATGCCTTGTACTTGGCGCTGGTCTTGATCGGTTGGCGACAGTGGGAAATCGATTGGCATCGACAATCGGCAACGAGTACGGAGGCTGCTTGAATTCAGACATCGAACGCGGATGGCGTGGCGCCCTCGATCAATTTCCCTTGGGTCGAGCGGCGTTGTCTGCGGGGGTGAGCTTTAGCCTTCTGTCGGGTGGTCAGTTAAATCAGAGTGTGCGTGTGCAATCTGCTATCGGAGATTGGGTGTTGCGCTTGACGGGGGCTGACGATCAGCGCTTTGCCATCAATAGGGACTCAGAATGTGAGGTGCATCAGCTAGCGGCGCAACATGGTTTTGCGCCGCCGATTATTTATGCCGCACCGGTGCAGGGCTTGCTGGTGACGGCGTACCGCGCGAGTCCGACGTTGACCTGGGCGTCTGCGCGGACGCCGTGGGTGCTAAGAGCCCTGGGCGCGCGTCTGCGAGCCTTACACAGTGTGCCGATTCCTGCGACGCTTCGTGTCGTGAGTGTGCCTGACACGATCGCGCACTACTTGGACTTGGGTGTCGGTGTGAAGGGGCCTGTGCCGCGCGGTGATCTGGTTCACCGTATACGAGAGCCTTTGACGCGCTATCAGCGCTCGGGTGATGTGTTGTGCCACCACGATCTGCATCATGGCAATGTGTTGATGTCTGATCCGATCAGCTTTATTGATTGGGAGTACGGCGGCTGTGGTGATCCGCTATTTGAATTGGCTGCTGTGCTGAGCTATCACGATCTAAGTGACGCCCACATCCGGTTATTCGTAGATGCTTATGATTCCACCGTTGACATGAAGAAACTGGACGATGTCAGCCTGTTATTTGACGGTCTCCATGTGCTGTGGTTGGACACTGCCAATGCGTGGAGCATGCTGCCGACATCACGCCAAGCTAGGCTGGTCAAGCGCTTGCGCGCCGGCGCCTGAGCCGCGCAAGTGGGACGTTGGCGTTTTGTGTGGAATCCCCCTGAGCACCCTATCGCGCGCGCGCGAGGGTTACGCTAAACTGACGGGAATACTGATGAGGAGTTTCGAATGGCTGAGATGGTGATCGTAGATCGCGATGGTACGGAGACTCCCGTGCAGGGTCGCGTGGGTGTGTCCGTGATGGAAACGTTACGCGATCTCGATAATGGCGTCGCCGCGATTTGTGGCGGCATGTGCTCGTGCGCCACCTGTCATATCTGGGTTGATGAGGCCTGGGTCGCTAAATTGCCTCCCTGCCAAGGTGACGAATTGGAGTTGCTGCGCGAGATGTCGTCCTTTAAGCCCAACTCGCGTCTCTCATGTCAGGTGCCGTTCACGGAGGCGCTTGCCGGTCTTAGGCTCACCATCGCGCCGGACGATTGAGTGCGGGTGGCTTAACGCTTTTCTGTCTGGCGCTTCACGGCTTCAGCAGCGGCCGCAATCGCCGCAGGATCGCCTAGAAAGCGACGGTTGCGTGGCTTAAGGGCGGAATCTAAGTCGTATAAGATGGGCACGCCGGTTGGGATGTTGAACTCAACGATCTCTGCCTCGCTCATGCCATCGAGCATCTTCACAAGTGCTCGCAAGCTATTGCCGTGTGCCACGATCAGTACATGGCGGCCCGCCATCAGTTCGGGCGCAATCCGATCCTTCCATAGCGGCAACACTCGCGTGAGCGTGTCCTTTAAGGACTCTGTCGCAGGGAGATCTTGCGGATTAAGCATCGCGTAGCGGGTATCAAAGCGCGGGTGTCTTGGGTCGTCCAGGGCAAGCGGCGGTGGAGGGATGTCGTAGCTACGTCGCCATATTTTGACTTGTTGCTCGCCATACTCGGCTACGGTCTGCGCCTTATCGAGTCCTTGCAGACTGCCATAGTGGCGCTCGTTGAGGCGCCAGGCGCGCTCGACCGGCATCCACAGACGATCCATCGCGTCAGTGGCGATCCACAGCGTGCGGATCGCGCGCTTTAATACCGATGTAAAAGCGATATCAAAAGGGATGCCTTCTGCCAGCAGGAGTCGCCCTGCCTCACGTGCCTCGGCTTCTCCTTGTGCCGTTAAATCGACATCCGTCCAACCTGTGAATAGATTGTCGAGATTCCAAGTGCTCTGTCCGTGGCGCAGAAGCACCAATTTACCGCTCAAGTGGGCCACGTGACATTCTCCCTTAGCCAATCTGTGTGATGCGCCGGTGAGAGGCTAACGATTCGGCCAGTCCGGGTAAAGCCCTTTCGTGCGTGAGTCGTGCTGTGGTCAGTCTTTGCGTGGTGGGCTGACATTGTTATGAGCTGCCATTAGATATCTGGCGCTCCGTTGTGAGCACTGCCCTAGCAGAGCCAGCATCGCCTCGCGTGCCTGAGGGCTGACCCCTGACAGCACTGCGGCCTCATAATTGATCCACCAAGTCGTCACCTCAGTGCGCAGACTAATCCCCTTGGCATTAATCCGAATATTAAACTTTCGTGCATCGGATTCATCGGCGCTGCGGAATAAGTGCCCCGACCGATGCAGTTTGGCGAGCGCCCGACTAATGACCACATCAGAGAGTCCTAAGTGTCGCGCCAGCTCGGTCGGTGAGCGCGTTCCGCTCGGATCGAGAGCAAGCAGGAGGCGCCACTCCGTAGTGGCTATACCAAACGTGGCCGTCATCGCTTGTCTTGCAGCGCTGCTTAACGTATCAGCCAAAAGACCGACGCGGTGCAACCAAGGGTCGATGTCAATCGGCGCGATGGGTGGTTGGCTTTTGCTCACGCGACGCGTTCCGTGGGGTAGGTTATAACGGTGACTGGCTTAGGCAGAGCGGTGCGCTCGCCGAAGATAGGCTTCGGTTTGCATTTCGATCAAACGACTGGCCGCCCGCTGCCACTCGAAGGACAGTAGCGTACCTTGGTATAGATCCGGCGGTGCAGCAGCGGCAGAGACTAGTAACTTGACGCTCTGGTCATATAGCTCATCGATTAATGCGATGAGTCGACGTGCGGTGTTCTCGTCTTCTGCTTTTAAGATAGGAATTCCTGAGACAGCCACCAAAGCATACTGCTTAGCGATGGCAATGTAATCCGACACGCTGCGTGGTCCAGCACACAGTTCTTGGAAGTCAAACCACAGTAAGTTTTCGGTAGCCGCCTGCGCCGCGACTTCCCTGCCCTCGATACGGATTGAGCTCGGTCCTGTCAGCGGTTCGTTGCTGAGGCTTTCGAGACGATGAACGAAGGTGGCGTGGGCGTCGGGATGGTCCGTACGGATGTATAGCGATGCGGATACCAGCTGGCGCAGCCGATAATCGACAGTCCCCTCAATGTGAACGACCTGAGTGATTTGCTTTAGTAAAGCAATCACCGGCAAAAAGCGCGCGCGTTGTAATCCATCGGTATACAGATCATTTGGTGCGCAATTAGAGGTGAATACCAGCGTCACTGATTGCGCATGCAGTGCCTCGAATAAGCCGCTCAAAATCATGGCATCGCCGATATCGCGGACAAATAATTCATCTAGACAGAGCACGCGCGTGCTGCGTGCTAGCTCTGCCGCCACATGCTGCAGAGGGTTAGCCAATGGAGACTGCTGCAAGTGAGCAAGGCGTTGATTCACATCTTGCATAAAGTGATGAAAGTGCAGGCGCTTGGCAAGCGGGCCTAGTTCGGCGCAAAACAGATCCATCAGGAAAGTCTTGCCAGTCCCTACTGGACCCCATAAGTAAATTCCGATGGGAGCGGGCGGCGCTGTGCGTTTAATCCAAGTCGCTAGGCGCCCGCGCTTGGCTAGGCGCCGTTGGCAGTCTGCCGCTAATCGTTCGAATTGCTGTAAAACGCTTTGCTGCGCGCCATCGACATGGTAGCCGTGCTGGGTCAGCGCTGACAGATAGCGCTCCGATAGGGTCACTCGGTTGTCAACTCAGTGAGATCTCTGAAGTATTCGAGGGCTTCAGGATTTGCCAATGCATCGGTGTTGTCGACGCGACGACCATGCACTACGTGCCTCACGGCCAGCTCAACAATTTTGCCGCTCAGTGTGCGTGGAATATCCGGCACAGCAATGATCTTCGCTGGCACATGCCGTGGGGTCGTGTTTGCCCGAATCGTATCTTTAATGCGCTTGATCAGTGCCGTGTCCAGTGTCACGCCAGGCCGCAAGCGCACGAACAGCACGACACGCTCATCGCCGAGCCACGCTTGGCCGATGGCGAGCGCTTCTAATACGTCGTCGAGGCGTTCGACTTGGCGATAGATCTCTGCAGTCCCTATGCGTACGCCGCCAGGGTTTAGCACCGCATCTGAGCGACCCAGAATCACGAAGCCACCGCGGGAGGTCAGTACGGCATAGTCTCCGTGATGCCACACACCTATAAAGCGCTCGAAGTAGGCGGCGCGGTACTTTTTGTGTTCTGGGTCATTCCAAAAGCCAATGGGCATGGACGGGAATGCGCGTGTGCAGACCAGTTCACCGCGCGTGTTAGACACGGACTGTCCTTGCTCATCCCAGACATCTACAGCCATTCCTAGCCCCGGGGCTTGGATTTCACCGCGATACACGGGTAGCCACGGATTGCCTAAGCAAAAACACGAAATGATGTCTGTGCCACCGGAAATTGAGGCAAGTGGTATGTCGGGCTTGATGGCATCGCGCACATAGTCGAATTGCTCTGCCGCTAAGGGCGAACCGGTTGACAACATCAGACGTAAAGCGGGGAGTTGATGCTTAAGTCGTGGTTGGTAGCCTGATTTGGCCAGAGAGGACAAGTACTTTGGGCTGGTCCCGAAAACACTGATGTCGGCGCGTTCTGCAAGTGCCCACAAAACCTCAGGACCAGGATGCAGTGGTGAGCCATCGTAAAGTACAAGGGTGGCACCTGTGGCCAACGCCGAGGCCAACCAGTTCCACATCATCCAGCCACAGGTAGTGAAGTAGAAGATGCGATCGATAGGCTTTAAGTCAACGTGCAGTTGGTGCTCTTTAAGATGCTGCAGTAACGTGCCGCCGATACTGTGCACGATGCATTTAGGTGCGCCAGTGGTGCCTGACGAATACATGACGAACAAAGGCGCATCAAATGGTTGGCGAACAAATTCTAGTTGGCCATCGCGCTCAAAATCAGCAAGTAGCATGCTGTGCTTGATCGTGGCAATAGGTGGAGCCTGTTGCAGAGAAGGGATAATCACCACGTGCTGAATGCAGTCGAGTGCCTCGACAACACCTTGAATCGCCGGTAGGCAGTTGATGGTTTTCCCGGCGTAGTGATAGCCATCGGTTGCGATGAGAATCTTTGGCCGAACTTGTCCAAAGCGATCCAGCACACCCTGAATTCCAAAGTCCGGTGAGCAGGAGGTCCAGGTGGCGCCGCGCGCTGTGGTCGCCAACATGGCAACGATCGTGCCGGTTATGTTGGGCAGGTAGCCGGCAACGATATCGCCAACGCCCACCCCGGCAGCCGCGAGGCCTGCACTGAATCGCGTGACCTGTTGATAAAGTTGCTGATAGGACAGCGCTGGCTGTTGCCCCAGTTCGCTGGCAGCAATGATGGCGGGGTGATCATCGCGGCGCGCCAGCAAGTTCTCCGCAAAGTTAAGGCGCATACCTGTAAACCAGCGCGCGCCGGGCATCTGATCGCCCTCTTTGAGGCGCTCACCTCCGCTGTCTTCGCTAATGACGCCAGTGAATTCGCGTAGCGCATCCCAGAACTGCGCGCGGTCATCGATAGACCACCGCCACAGGTGAGCCCAAGAGGCGAGGGGGTCGCCATTGCTTTCCGGAGCGCCATAACGGGTGTGTGCCAGCTGTGCGAAGCGCGTCAAGTTACTGTCAGCGATGCGCTCTGTGCTGGGCTGCCAGAAAGGCTCATCAGGCATCTGAGGGGGCGCGATTGGCTTACTCATGGTATCGGTATGGTCGCTAGCACACTGGGGTGTTCGCGTCGCGTGGACCACCAGGTGCTGATGGCGCTTTTGTTCAAGCCCAAGTCGACGTCAGCAAAACGGAATTCTAAATAGCCGAAAGTGACGGCAATCGCAATCTGACTGAGGTCAAAGGTGCTGTCAGTGGGCTTCAGGTCGCGCTCAAGTGCAATAACACTTCGGCGGATGGCGTTGAGCGCTCTTTGCTCCACAGGGGTCGATTGTTGTGAGGCGGGTCGTCGTCGTTCCAACACAATCATGACGGCGGCGTCTAAAATGCCGTCGGCTAAGGCCTGTGTTCGAAGACATTGCCAACGCGCAGGTCCACTCGCTGGGATGAGAGGATTGTGCGGGGATAGACTATCTAAGTATTCGCAGATAACTCGGCTGTCATACAGATGATGGCCATCCACCGTGATCAACGCAGGCACCTTGCCTAAGGGGTTGGTGTCGACGATCGCCGTAGGCTCAGGCCACGGCGATGCTGGCACTAAGGTGATGCGTTGATCAAGGCCTTTCTCAAGCGCCACAATCCGTACTTTGCGAGCATACGGTGAGGTGCCAGATGCCAGTAATTTCATAGCCTTTTATAGGTTGGCATAGTTAGGTCCGGAGCCGCCTTCAGGTGTTGTCCAGGTAATCTGCGCGTACGGATCTTTGATGTCACAGGCTTTGCAATGTACGCAGTTGGATGCGTTAATTTGTAGCTTCTTTTCGCCTGCTTCGTTGGTCACGATTTCGTAGACATGCGCTGGACAAAAATTCTGGCAAGGATTGCCAAATTCTTTTGCGCATTGATCAATGCATATGCTCGTATCGGCTACTTTCAAGTGTGCAGGTTGGCTATCGTCATGCGTCGTGGTTGCAAAGTAGACCGCGGCGGCTCGATCCCGCGGTTTAAGTTCGCGATCGGCTTGCCAATGACGATCCGGAGACTTGTAATCCGCTAACTGAGCCAGTTGCTGGTAGTCCGCTTTATTTTTGAGTGTCCAAAGCGTCCTTCCGCCAGTAACGGTTTCGATGCCGGCGTTGACCAAGCCTGCCCACAAGCCTTTCTTAAAGCCGGGCTTAAAGTTGCGCACTTTCTTCAGTTCCTGATGGCCTGGCGATGCGCGCCAACGAGCATCAAAGCCTGTGGTGGTGCCGGTTTCGATAATGTGCTCGGCCGCCAAGGAGCCTGAGCGAATGGCTTGATGCACTCCTTTCACTTTGGGGACATTCACAAGCCCACCTGAGCATCCAATTAGCATGGCGCCTGGCATATCTAACTTTGGCAGCGATTGAAAGCCACCGGCCGCGATGGTGCGCGCACCGTAGGTCAGTAACTCACCGCCGGCCAGTAGTGGTTTCACTGACGGGTGATTCTTGAATTGCTGGAAGGCCTCGAAGGGTTTGAAGCGAGGATCTGTGTAATCGAGGCCCGCGACGTAGCCGATATACACGCGATTGTCGGTCAAATGATAAAGGAAGCTGCCGCCGTAGGTTTTACTGTCCATGGGCCAACCGATGGAATGTTGAATCAAGCCTGGTTCAACGCGACCCTCAGGTAGTTGCCAGAGTTCTTTGAAGCCTAAGCCGTACGTTTGTGGGCATGCATCGGCGTCAAGCGCAAAGCGACTCACCAAGGTTTTAGTGACGCTACCGCGCGCGCCTTCGGCGAATACGGTTATTTTGGCGCGCACTTCTGGCCCGGGTGCGTACGCTGATCCTGGGTTGCCGTCCTTGTCGATACCCATGTCACCAATCTGTACGCCGGCCACAGCGCCGGAATCATCAAACAAAGCCTTAGCTGCGGCGAATCCAGCGAACACATCCACACCGAGGGCCTCTGCTTGAGTGGCTAGGTACGGTGTGAGCATCCCGAGGGAAATAATAAAGTTTCCATGATTTTGCATTTGCGGCGGTGTGGGCAGCTTGAATGCGCGATTTTTCGTCAGTAAGCGAAATTCATCGCGCGTTGCTGGAATGCAAATGCCGGGTGGTGTTTGTCGCCACTCGGGCAGTAGGGCATCCAGTGGACCTGGCTCCATGACGCAACCGGATAGGGAGTGCGCACCCACTGCCGCGCCTTTCTCAAGAACGCAGACGTTTAATTCTTTATTGAGTTGTTTCAGTCGAATCGCGCACGCAAGCCCTGCGGGTCCGCCGCCGACGATGACCACGTCATATTCCATCTGATCACGTTCAATGTGCGCGTCGCTCATAGCTGTTATTCCATACCCGGTGAGTGAAGATCGATGCCCTGAAGTTCCTGCAAGGCCAGTAGTGGAGCCCTAATTTTAGCCAAGTCGCCGACAATCACCAGTGACATCAGTGCCGGCTGCCAGGCATGGCTAGCGGCGCTGAGCACTTGATCGGGGGTGACGGCGTTGGTACGTGCAACATAGTGGCTGAGATAGCTAGCGGGCAGTTGATACTGGTCAATGAACTGCAACTGAGACAGCAAACTGGAGGGGCTAGAGGCACTTAAGACAAAATGGCCTGCACGGTAGTTTTGGATCAGCCTCAATTCCTGCGCTGTTGCGGGCTCGCTCGTTAAGCGACTAATTTCTTTGAATATTTCGTGCAATGCCGCTGCGGTGTCCGGCGTATTGACGTCCGTTGTAACGGTCCAGGTCGACAGGCCATGGTAGGGCGTTAGCAGGCTCGAAGCGCCGTAGGTATAGCCTTTGGCCTCGCGTAGATTTTGGTCAAGACGGGACAGCAGAGAACCGCCTAGCAGTGAGTTGGCAACCGACAACTCCGTGTAGCGCTCGTCGTTCACAGCTAAGACGGGCAGCCCCATGAGAATGGTTGACTGCGTGGCGGCGGGACGATCGATCAGGGTGACTTGCCGGTGCGCGGTGCTGCTCGGTACGTTGACGTCAGGTAGAGCGCCCGTAGCCCAAGAGCCGAAGTGCCTGCGGATGGCCTTTTCGACGGCGCGCTGATCAAATTGCCCTGCAATATAAATATGCGTGCGGCGAGCGCCTAGTTTGTGAGCGATGAACTGGCGCGCATCGTTGACCGTGACGGCTGCGATGTCTTGCTCACTGGGGTAGCCATGGCTGAATGGGCCTGAGCCCCACAGCATTTTCGCAAAGGCTTCGCTGGCGACATTTTGCGCCTCCGAGCGCGCCACTGCGATCGCTCGCGTGAGATCATTTTTGAGTCGTGGCAGGGAATCACTGGGTAGTGTCGGGCGGCGCAAGACATCTGCCATGAGCGCCAACGCGCGTGGGAGGTGCTCTGACAGGATAGACGTGCGTAGCTCCACGTTGTTTAGATCTGCGGTGACGTTGAGTGAGCCCCCCATGTCTGCGAAGGTGGCGGCCATCTGTTGCGCGCTGTGCGATGCTGCACCTTCTTTCAGTAGCTCGGCCAAGAGTGGTGCCAAGCTCACCAAATCCTGATCAGCCACGTGACCGGTGTTGGCATCGATTAACACAGTGGCCTTGGGGACGGTGCCGAACGGCACGAGCGTCACGGTCAGGCCGTTGGCTAATACATAGTCCACTTTGGAGGCGATCTCAAAAGGGTGCGGTGTGCCTAGGGCAGGTGGCAGCCCAACGTCTATGGGTGTGCTTGCAAGGCGAAGCGTCTCGTTGCCGAGTGCCGCGTGGCTGATCGCCAACGCGCACAGCGCGACGATCAGGCGCGTGGTGCTGACTCGCCCAGCGCTCATGGGGTTGCTCCCGCGGCTGGTCGACCCGCGCTTAAGATCAGTTCCGTTCGGTTGTTGGCCGTTAGGTACTGTTTGGCTACACGCATGACGTCGCGCGGAGTGACGGAGCTGAATGACTCCTCAATGTGATTGATGTGGTCTGGATTGTTGTCAAATAATGCCAAGCAAGCCAATAAATCAACCAAGCCGAAGCGTGTGCTGCTGCCGACCAGGTCATATAGGCTGGAGCGTATTCGGGTACGCGCGCGATTTAGTTCCTGCGGCGTCACTGGGTTTTTTTGGATCTCTGCGATGACCGTGTCAAAATCACGTGTGATTGCTTTATTAGATGCATTGGCATCATGAATGAGGTAGGCCGACCATAGGGTCGGGCCCTCATAATTAAATTCATTACCGAGCGAATTAAGACCGCCGTCAATGGAATCAGCATAGCCGCGCTCTTTTACCAACCGTTGCCACAAGCGGCCCTCTTGTCCTCCTAATAAAAGGCTATCCAGCAACACGAAGGCGTACCAGTCGGCACTGTTGCGCGCTGGCGCGTGGTACCCCCATGCCAACGCAGGTCTAGGCGCATTGGGATCCGTCTGCTGCACCACGCGCTCTGTTTGCTGTGTGGGTTCAGAAATGTCCGGGCGAGTAGGTTCAGGTCTGTTGGCAATGGCGCTGAACTGTTGCGCAATCATCGCACGCGTGGCGCTTGGGTCGAAGTCGCCGGCGACTACCAGCACGGCATTGGCTGGTACGTAATAGGTGTCGTAAAAGGTTTGCGCATCTGCAAAAGTAGCGGCGTCGATATCGCTGAGATCGCCATAAAAATTGTGTGCATTAAACCAATTCTGGTTCGCGACTTGTGGCAATGAAAGCCATGGGAACCCACCGTACGGACGGTTCAATACATTGACGCGGACTTCGTTCTTCACGACGTCTTTTTGATTCTGCAGACTGGCGGGTGACACCGCTAGGCCGCGCATACGTTCTGCTTCGATCCAAAGAACCGGTTCGAGCACATGGCTTGGGACTACCTCGTAGTAGTTGGTGTAATCGAAGCGGGTCGAGCCATTCGAGGCGCCACCGTTGCCACTGATTAATTGATCGGCATCGCCTTTCTTGAGATGGGTCGTTTCCTGAAACATGAGATGCTCAAACAGGTGTGCAAAGCCTGTGCGGTTCTTCGGTTCAAGACGAAATCCGATGTGATAGTACGTGGCGACGGTGACGGTGGGCACGGAGGTGTTGCGCGCTAAAACGACGCGCAGTCCGTTGTCGAGACGATAGTAGTCAATGGGCACAGCGAGGGCCGGTGCGTCGTGTGCGTCGGACGTGACGGTGTCGCCGAAAACCTGTCCTGTCAGCATCAGCCAGGTTAGGGCGACCGTTAGCAGAAGATGGGTTTTGTGCATCGCGAGTCGTGTGGTGGATTGAGCGCTGATTATGAACTGAGTAGGCGCGCGGTCATAGGGTCGACGGCCTATGTCAGGCGCTTGCCCACGGTTTACGATGGAGTGGGTGCTCGCGTGGCGCAGACTGGCACGTTAGAGTCGCATGCCGCCGTCAAGGTCAATGATGCGTCCTGTGAAGTAATCGTTTTCCACGATAAATGCGGCTGTTTTGGCTACCTCGTCGGGGCTGCCGAGTCGCCGCAGGGGAATCGGTTGGGTGACGCGCGCCAGCGTATCCGGCGCCATGCCACTTAAAATGTCCGTGGCGATAAAGCCGGGCGCAATCGCGGCAACGCGGATATTGAAGCGGGCCAGTTCTTTTGCCCAGGTGACGGTCATCGCTGCCACGCCCGCTTTGGAGGCGCTGTAGTTGCTCTGACCGACGTTGCCTTCCTTTGATAAAGACGACAAGTTAATGATGACGCCACCACGGCCACTTTGGATCATGCGTTCAGCGGCTTCCCGTGCACATAAAAAGACGCCGGTCAGATTCACTTGAATCACTGCGTTCCATTGGGCAAGGCTCATCTTGTCAACAATGGCGCCCTCTTTGACTTTAATCAGTAAGGCGTCTTTAAGTACGCCGGCGTTGTTAATCATGACGTCTAAGTGGCCAAAGTCAGCAACAATCGCATTGAGCGCTGATATCACCGATGCTTCATCACTCACATCACAGCGGTACGTAGATGTGCGCGCTCCGAGCGCTTGGCACTGCTCACGCGTGCCGTCGAGTGTGGACTGATCAACATCTAACAGAGCGAGATGGCTGCCACGGCGTGCAAATTCCAGCGCCATTGCACGACCAAGGCCGCGAGCGGCGCCGGTAATGGCGACGGTTTTTTGTTCGATATTCATGCCGCGCCCTTAAGTCTGTGCAGCCCTACTGGACCCGGTTGATTCAGCTGTTTTACAGCAGCTCAATGGCCATTGCAGTGGCTTCGCCGCCGCCGATGCACAGTGTGGCAACGCCGCGCTTACCGCCGCGATGCTGCAGTGCTGCGATTAAAGTTGTGATGATGCGCGCGCCTGTTGCGCCGATCGGGTGGCCTAGCGCACAGGCCCCGCCATTCACATTGACGCGGGCAGGGTCTAACTTTAATTCTTGTATGGCCGCCATCGTGACGATGGCAAAGGCTTCGTTGATCTCGAATAAATCAACGTCATCAGCACGCCAGCCCGCTTGATTGAGTACTTTATGTAATGCGCCTACCGGAGCTGTCGTGAACCACTCCGGTGCATGCGCATGGCTGCCGTAAGCGACGATGCGGGCGATTGCTTTCAGGCCTTTGTCGGCGGCGACCGAGCTTCTGGCGAGCACCAAAGCAGCAGCGCCATCGGAAATAGACGAGGAACTGGCAGCCGTGACGGTGCCGTCTTTTCCAAAGGCGGGTTTTAGTGTGCTGATCTTCGAGATGTCACAGGCGAAAGGGGTTTCGTCTTGCTCGATGACCGTGCTGCCTTTGCGTCCTTGTACGGTAATCGGTGTGATTTCAGCTACAAATGCCGAGCTTTTGACTGCGTGCAGCGCGCGACGTACTGATTCAGCTGCAAAGGCGTCTTGCTGCTCACGATCGATGCCGTATTTCTTCGCCGTATTATCAGCAAAGCAGCCCATCAATTGTTTATCCCACGGGCTTTGCAGACCATCGAAGAACATATGATCCAGTATTTCACCGTGCCCCATGCGGTAGCCGGTACGTGCTTTTGGTAACAGATAAGGCGCGTTGCTCATTGATTCAAGGCCCCCCGCGACGGCTAGACCAATGTCGCCGGTGCGCAAGCTGTCGGCCATCATCATCACGGCTTTCATGCCGGAGCCACACATTTTGTTGATGGTGGTCGTAGGTGCGCCGATCGGGATGCCTGCGCCCAGTGCCGCTTGTCGTGCCGGTGCTTGACCGAGCCCTGCGGCCAGTACGCACCCCATGATGACTTCTTGCACATCCTCCGCCGAGACGTGCGCGTCGGTTAAGGCCCCCCGAATCGCGGCTGCACCCAGCATAGGGGCTGCGGCTGGGGATAACACGCCTTGAAAGGCGCCGATGGGCGTGCGCTTGGCCGATAAAATAACAATCGATTCAGTGCTCATTGGCGCGTCTCTTCGTAATGGGTCGGCGGCAGTCTAACCGCGTGCTGGTGCGCCCGCCAATCGACTTGTCATTTCGCCGTGTGGCCAACGGTGGTGGGCCGTCGATTCGCCGCCTAGTGCCGCTATATCGCTATAAAAAACAGTTGCTTAAGGACTTGTTTGAAGCGGAGCCGTCGTTAGGTGGGTGCGTGTAGGTCTGGCTCACCGGCGTTGGCAACAATCACGCGGCGAGCATCGTCTCGTAATTGGTGAATGGTTGGGCGATCGGTGGCGGTGATCGTTGGCAGTGGACGCAAAATCTCCACGTGTACCACTCCGGGTCTCGGCAGGAATTGTTCGGCAGGGAGCAACTGGCGAGCGCCGCGAATCACAGCGGGCACGATCGGCAGACCCGCGCGGGCCGCGGTCATAAAGGCACCGGTATGAAAATGGCCGATGCCCACCTCGGCCGTGAAGGTGCCTTCTGGAAACACGGCGAGTGAGTGACCGAGTAACGCTTGCTTGATCACTCGTCGAGCGTCGGCGCCGCTACGCTTGCGGTCGTGGCGCTCCATAAATTCGGAGCCTAGGCGCGCGAGCAGTGTCCCGGCGATGGGCATGCGCCGCATCTCGCGTTTGATCACAAAGGCAAAACGCGGCGGCAGAGCTGCCTGCATGATCACCCCATCCAGATAGCTGGCATGGTTAGCGATTAGCACGCAGGGCCCATCGGGTAGGTGCTGTAGCCCGGTAATCTGCAGGCGCATGCCGCTGAGGCCCAAGAATAAGCGAGCGCTGCGACGCGCAACGTGTCGTCGCTGGGTGACTTTAGGTAGTGGCAGCGCCAGCAGCAGGGCGCCGGTGCCACAGGCCAAGAGTAGCGACCAGCACCACGCGCCATACATAACTCGAAAAACTAACTTCATCGTGCTGTTCCAGGTGCATCCGCCCGTGCGTGAGTGTGACCTATGTCGCCGTCTGGGCCCGCGCCTGCCCTTGCGTGAGCCGGGTCACATACCGGCCGATACACCCTAAAGGATACTGTCCGTCAAGCCAAGACGGTCGCGGTGTCTGTGGTTGGCAGGTCGCCCCGTGGTGTCCTGTTGCGTGCCGATTGCCCGTGCCACCGTTTACGTTTGATGGTAGTCCGATGCTTAAATCCCCCGTTCGTACAGTGGTCCGCACACCCGTCCTGCCGGTCGTGAGCAAGACGCCTATGGCGCTTGCCCATCTGGTTGATCCTGCGATCAGTCGGTTTTTGGACACCATTTGGGTCGAAGAGGGTCTCTCGACCAATACGCTAGCAGCCTATAAGGCCGATCTGGTGGCCCTGGAGCGTTGGCTTACGCCGCGCGGCAATACGCTGACCAAAACCACCCGCCGAGACATGCTGGCCTATATCAGTGTGCGCGTGACGGCAGGCGCGCAGCCACGTTCCACCGCGCGACAGTTGTCCAGTTTTCGACGATTTTTTCGCTTCCTCATTCGTGAGGGCGTACTCGATGAAGATCCAACGACTCAAATTGCAATGCCTAAGGTGGGCCGTGCGCTACCTAAATCCCTGACTGAAGACGAGGTGAATGCCTTGTTGCTAGCGCCCGATGTCGATACGCCGCTCGGCTATCGAGATCGCAGCATGCTGGAAGTCTTGTATGCGACGGGTCTTCGCGTATCTGAGCTTGTGAACCTAAAGCATTCTGAGGTGAACGTGAATCAGGGTGTGATTCGCGTCGTGGGCAAAGGGGATCGTGAGCGTCTCATTCCGTTAGGCCAGGAAGCGGTACGCTGGCTCGCGCATTTTTCTGAGGGGCCTCGCTCAGAAATTTTGCTCGAACGGCAAACGCCGTACTTATTTCCTACACGGCGCGGGGATCGTATGACGCGTCAAGCGTTTTGGCATGCGATTAAGCGCTATGCCCTGAAGGCCGGTATCCAAAAGGCGCTATC
The DNA here is from genome assembly GCA_903929455.1 of uncultured Pseudomonadota bacterium. Lineage (GTDB taxonomy): Bacteria > Pseudomonadota > Gammaproteobacteria > Steroidobacterales > Steroidobacteraceae > CAIKZZ01. Next base: position 15,494 of record CAIYVA010000171.1, read on the forward strand.
GCCGCATAGCCTTCGACACTCCTTTGCAACGCATTTGCTCAATCATGGTGCAGATTTGCGCGTCGTACAGATGCTGTTGGGGCATAGCGATATGTCAACCACTCAAATTTATACGCATGTGGCCAGTGAGCGTTTGAAAGAGTTGCACGCCAAGCACCATCCTCGCGGTTAAGCGAATCGTTTTGTTACACTGCGGATCGGGTTTTTACACAGGACCGATGCGTCATCGGCCGTAGATTTATGGTGTCACTAGCGCGTCTGTTGATCATGGGGTGTTTAGCACTTCAGGTCTGTTCACTCAGTCGGGCGGCAGAGCCTGCTAAGGTTGATCCTCGCGTGGAGATCGCGCGTCGACTGAACGTGTCTAGCGATGCGGTTAAGTTAACTTCGGCGGGTTTGTACGAAGTCATACAGTCCGGTGAAGTCGTCTATGTGACCGCTGATGCGCGCTTTGCAATCAGTGGTCAGTTGTATGATTTAGAGCATCGAAAAAATTTGACGCGTCTGTCCGTGATCGGCGGTATTAAAGACGATGACACCATTATTTTTTCTCCAAAAAACCCGCGCTATACCGTCACCGTGTTTACCGATGTGGATTGTCAGTACTGTCGCAAGTTGCACGCGCAGATCGCTGAGTACAACCGCCGCGGTATCCGAGTTCGATACGTGTTTTATCCGCGCTCTGGGCCGGGCACTGATTCTTGGCGGAAGGCGGAGGCTGTGTGGTGCTCAGCGGATCGGGTAGAGGCGTTAACGCGTGCCAAGTTGGGTGCGGCGATGCCGCGTAGCACGCTGTGTAAGACGCACGTGGCGCAATCGTTCGAGGCGGGAAATGCACTTGGGATGCAGGGAACGCCCGGTATATTTTCTGAGCGCGGCGAGTATATCTCAGGTTATTTGTCACCCGATGACTTGCTGAACCGCCTTAAAGATTCGGACGGCGCTGGCTAATCTCCAGGGCAATCAGCGCTCAAGTAGTGAACGCTTACCTGGTTTTCCTTTCCACTCATCGGCATCCGCCGGCGCTGGTTTTTTTTCCGTCAGTACTGGCCATAGCTTGGATAGTTCAGCATTCAGCTTGATGAATTCTTCTTGGCCAGCCGGCAGGTCTTCTTCCGAATAAATAGCCTCAGCAGGGCACTCAGGCTCGCATAGAGTGCAATCAATGCACTCATCTGGATCGATCACTAAGAAGTTCGGCCCAACATGGAAGCAGTCCACGGGGCACACTTCTACACAATCCATGTATTTGCATTTGATGCAATTTTCAGTGACGACAAACGTCATGGTTCTCTCGTGTGTTTACAGGCGGTTGTCATCCGCTGTGGTGTTGTTAGACGGCCGTATTATACAAGACCCGTCAGACGATGGTGGCTGTGCGCCAAGCCGGTCGCTCAATGTCAGTCACATGTACATCCTGTACGCCGCGCGCTTGGTCCGCCAAGTATTGCCGTAGAGCGTACTCCACACTAGGGAAAGCAATATCAGCCCATGGAATATCGTCTGGATGGTACAGCCCGACCTCCAGGCTTTCTTCGCCCACACCATAAATAGGCTGTGCGAGGTGTGCCCGGAACATAATGTGTACTTGGTGGGCATAAGGCAGGCTCACCACCGCCAGTAGGCTTTGGATCTCTACCGGCGCCAAGGCCTCTTCCAAGCACTCGCGGGCTGCCGCTTCTGGCAGAGACTCTTCGTTTTCCATGAAGCCCGCGGGGATCGTCCAATAACCCTTGCGTGGCTCGATTGCGCGCTTGCACAGCAAAATCTTGCCTTGGTGGTTCACCACGCAACCAGCCACCATTTTTGGGTTCTGATAATGAATGATGTCGCACGTCACGCAGACGTACCGCGACCTGTTGTCTCCAACAGGGATTCGCGCTTCAACCGTTCCGCCGCATTGATTGCAGTACTTCATGGACCTCAACAAGGGGATGGTGCCGGTGGAGGGACTCGAACCCCCACGCTGTTAAGCGCCTGATTTTGAGTCAGGTGCGTCTACCAATTCCGCCACAC
>CAIYVA010000172.1 GCA_903929455.1 uncultured Pseudomonadota bacterium
GAGTCGGTCACGCCGGCTTGACGTTGAATGGCGGTGCCGCCACCGGCGTAAAACACGCCGCCATTGGCAGCTGAGGACCCACCGCCTTCATAGCGATCAACAGCCAACACATCGCGGCCGCGGGTGGCGGCCTCGAGTGCGGCGGCCACACCGGCCCCACCGTAGCCGACGATCAGAAGATCCGTCTCATCAGTCCATTGAATGGCATCGGCGTGATCAATCACCAAAGGGGCTTCGACGGCTGATGCCCAGTGCGGATGCGATGGATCCATGATGCGTGCCCTTAGGGTGAGATGACGGGAGGTGAGTTGTCGTGTCGTCCCTAGTGTCACATTGTCGGGCGGCTGACGGAAGAGGTATGCTTGGGCTCATTGCACTGAGGGACACCGAATGGCTTTCGCGAATGTTGGACGGATGGACTCCTTACACCTTGAGGCTGCGCTGGTGGCAGCTGGCCCGTTGGCGAAAGCCTACGAGCGTCTCTGGGCATCGATCTGGGCTCAGCCCTACGTCTCCGCGGCGGTGCTGGAGCTATGCCGATTGCGGGTGGCCCGATTGCGAGGGGCCGATTGCGAACTGCAGGCGCGCCATCCGAGTGCCCAGGCGCCTGACTTTTCTGAGGATAAGGCACAAGCAGTGATCGCCGGTCAAATCACCGCGGCGCGTGGCTTTACTCCAGCTGAGCGCGCGGCGCTTGAGTTTGCAGAGTTGCATGCGATCGATGCCAATATGATCACCGATGAGCTGGCGGATGAGGTTAAAAAGCATTTCGGGGAGAAGGGGCTGGTGGCACTCATTGAGGCGCTGGGCGTGATCGATGGCCGCATTCGTGTAGGCCAGATATTGACTCAACTGCAGTCTGGGAGTGCGTCATGAGTGTCTTACCCCGTGCAGGCGTCCCTTCCGTCACCACCGGTCATGTGATCCGTGACTCGAGCTTGGGGTTGGTGACCGAAACCTTGGAGCCGATCGTATCCCTTGCGGCGATGCTCTTCCAAGGGCATCCCTTGCGACCAGCGCTGGTTGAATTGCTGCGCCTTCGAAATGCCAACGCAGTCAATTGCGTTGTCTGTAAAGCGGTGCGTTATGACGTCGCTAAACAGGACGGACTCACAGAGCAAAAAGTGAGCTCCATTGCAGCCGTCACCAGTCTCGATGCGCTCTCGGCGGAGGAGGCGTTGTTGGTTGAATTTGCGGATACCTATCTGTTGCACCCAGAACGCGTCGATGCCGCACTGGCCACGCGTCTTCGCGCGCTGCCAGCAGATCAGTTGGCGCACATGGCGATTGCGATTGCCACGTTTAATGCGCTCTCGCGTACTGCAGTGAGCTTAAGCGGCATGCCGGAAACGTTTCCGGTGACCGAGATCGCGGTTCCTTCTGCGTAAGCTGCCGGCACGCGATGCACAGCGTGCCGGCCGTTTGGGCTTAGCGCTTAGCGGCCATCGACGCTGAAGGCAAACAGAGCGTTGCCGCGTTGACGGGGTGAGCCGGATTGCACCAAGAGCACGCCATTGACGAGCACCTGACCGCCGTAGTCAATGCCGCCGCCGGTGGCCTTGGCGCCGTTGACCGCATCAAAGCTGCGTCCGGTGTCGAATTCCCACAGGATGCGACCATCCGAGGGTGAGTAGGCACGCATGTGGCCATCCATCGCCCCTGCAAAAATCACATCGGCGGTCGCGGTCACCGCGGCCAGCACGGAGTGACCACAGCGGCTAGGGCCCCAGCCGCAAGGCGACTCGGGTGTGGGTGTCTGCCAACGGATCGCACCGCTCAGTAGATCCAACGCCACCAAAGCACCGCCGCCGGTACCGGATGCCAAATCGTATTCTGAGGTGCCGATGTAAGCGGTCGTGCCATCGACTGCACCACCCCACAAGATACCGCCGTTGCTGCTGCCCTTAACGATCGGTCGCATCCACACAAGCTTCCCGCCATTCGCCGGGTCAAGCCCATAGACGGCGCCTGATTTGGAGGCAGCAATCAGCATCTCAGGGCCGTGCGTAGGCTTCACTAAGATGGGTGATGTGGAGAAATCAAAGTCCGGTCCTAACTGGCTTGGGCAGTTATCGACGGGCCGCCCATTGCACAGCATGATCCAGGCGTCCTTCGGGTCTGCTTGGTACGTCCACACGCGCTCACCGGTCTTGGCGTTCATTGCAACGATCGCATCGGTTGAGGCCGTGTCCACATTGGTATACGAGTCACCGGTACTCACGTACAGCAGATCACGGGCTTCGTCGATCGTGGGTGAGGAGAACACGGAACCGCCGGCAGGGCCGCGAATGGCGTTGCCGGTTTCGTTTTTAGGTAAGGTGCTCCAGTCTTCTTGGATGGTGGTTTTCTTCCACAACACGCGACCCGTGCCTGGATCCATAGCGACGATGCTGCCGCGGAAGCTGCAGCACGGATATTGGCCGTTGGCCGCGTACACTTCTTCCAGTGAGCTCACGGGTGCGTACAAGATGCCGTGATAGAGCTTAGGCGTCCCCAGTAACCGGGCTGCCACATGCTCATCTAGGCGACGCTTCCACACTAAGGTACCGGTATGCGTATCCACCGCATGCAACGTGCCTTTGTCATCACCAATCCACACCAGTTCTTTGGTGGCCAGACTTTTTTTGCTGTGTGTCTTGGCGCTCGGGATATGTACCGAGCCTACTAAAGAGGTGCTGCGCAGTGTGGCGCCGGCGTTATACACCCAGTGTGTACAGCCGCTGTCGGCATCCAGTGAAAATAAATACCCACCGGATCCACTGGTCAAGATCTGCTTGCCCACTAGCGTGGGCTGTCCGTACACCACTGCGCCCGGGTAGGCGAACACCCATTTCAATTTAAGGCGCGGCAGATCAGCTGCCGTCAACCCAGGGCGATCTTGAAAGCGTGTGTTCTGTAAATCCATACCCCAACCATTGGAGTCCCCCGGTTGGATGGTGGTGGGTGCCACTGACTTCTTACACATATTCGCGTTGGGATCAGCGCGGTTGCCGGCTGAGGGTGCTCGGCCCGTCAGGTGGGTGGCTAAGGCAATGCGTTCTTCTGCTGTGAGGCCAGTACCTTGCGCCTGCATGGCGCCTCGGGTGAGCGCATCGATGACATCCTCGGGGGCGCGTGTGGTGGCCAGGTATACCGTGGAGGGGATCCGATCGGAGGCGTGGTCGTGGCAGGCAGCGCAGCGCTGTGCGAACAGTGCCGCTCCGTCCGGCCCAGCCGCGTGCGCCGTGGTCGGTAGCAGAGCCGGCGCTAAGCCAATGGCCAGCAGGCAGGAGAGAATGCTCAATACGGGGGCGGGGCGGGTGCTCTTGACGGTCAGATGGCTACTCACGGATACCTCGGTGCTTGTACCAGATGGGGCTCATGTCTTCTTTCGCCAGCGGGCCACATCCCGTGGGCTCAACCGGCCAACCGATCATAGCGAACTTTGCGCGCACGTGTGCAACGCGGTGGCTACCGTTTGCGCGCGGCTGTGTCTATGATGGATCCAAGCGGGGGAGCGGTGCGAAGTCCGCGTCTGCCGGCGGTGATCGCCGGGTAGCGACACGTGACCGATACACCCACGCGCGGAATGGCGCGTCAGAACGAATAGTCCGAACGGATAGTCCAAACGAACAGTAGAGAGTACATATGCGTTTAAAAGACAAGGTCGCCCTGGTCACCGGTGGTTCGCGCGGATTCGGGGCGAGTATCGTCCGACTGTTTCACCGCGAGGGCGCCAGTGTGGTGATCGCCGATGTGCGCGATGAGGAGGGGCAGGCGCTCGCAGCCTCGTTAGGCGCTCGGGTCAGCTATCAGCATTTAGATGTCACGCGCGAAGCAGACTGGATCAGTGTCATTCAGGCGACCGAAAAAACCTTTGGACCGCTTTGCATCTTGGTCAATAACGCAGGTGTGTTTCGAACCAAACCATTGCTTGAGACGTCGCTGGAGGATTATCAGTTAACGGTTGCGATCAACCAGACGGGTACGTTTTTAGGTATCCGGCACAGCGTGCCTGCCATGCGCGCAGCCGGCGGCGGGTCGATCATTAATATCGCATCCACCGCAGGACTTGAGGGCGTTGCCAATGCCTTGCCGTACACCGCCAGTAAGCATGCGGTGATTGGTATGACCCGGGCGGCTGCTTTAGAGATTGCAGCGTACGGCATTCGGATCAATGCGCTGTGTCCAGGTGGCATGTTGACGCCGCTGATTGCTGAGTCCTATCAAGTGCCGTTGGAGTCGTTGGTGGGTATGGACATGCCAACCGCGCCGATGCGTCGTATGGGTACGCCCGATGAGATTGCAGGGACCGTATTGTTTCTCGCATCGGACGATGCGTCCTATACGACCGGCAGTGTATTTACCGCCGACGGTGGTCTGACCGCCGGCATCTACAGTCCACCCCGTTTGTAGGGTCTCGCTGTGTCAGCCATCAACACGCTGCTCGATAAGCAAGCCTTGCATGAACTGGTATTGCGCTACTGTCGCGCAGTGGATCGCCGTGATTATGTGGCGCTACGTGCGCTGTATCACGACGATGCGATTGATCATCACGGCGATATGTTTACAGGCTCCCCCGATGAGTACGTGGCGTGGCTACCGTCTGTGCTGGCTGGTTTTGAGTGCACGGCTCATAGCATCTCCAATGCGCTGTTTGTGATTAGTGGCGATGTGGCGGAAGGTGAGATTTACACCGAGGCCTATCATCGAACCCCCGCGCCAAGCCCACGCGAGATTGTGATCGGCGGGCGCTTTCTCGATCAGTACCAACGGCGCGACGGTGTGTGGCGGTTCTTCCGTCGATCGCTAGCGCTTGACTGGTGTCGTGCCGGCGCTGTCGACATGACTGCGTATACGCAGTTTGCAGCTGCGGCACCGCCGGGTCGCACTGATGACCAAGACCCATCGTACCGTGCGCTTCCGTTATTTAAAACATTCAAAGGATGACCACTATGTCCGCATCAATACCCGTGGAATGGCAGCGACGCATTGAGCGACTGGAAGCGCTCGAGGCCATCCGGCGCGTGAAGGCGCGCTATCTCAATGCCTGTGATCAACAGGATCCGGACAGCGCGCGCGATTGCTTCGCGAGCGGTCAGATCGAGATCGACATGGGGCACTTAGGGGTTTTTCGGGATCGCGAGGCGTTCGCCGAACTGTATCGAACGCTCGGTTGTCATCCTCACGTGCTGGACATGCATCATGGTGCGAACTCAGAAATTGACTTGGTCGATGACACGCATGCGACAGCCCTTTGGTCCTTGGATTACCGCAACATCAACACGCAAGGGAAGACCGTGACCTTCTTAAGCGTGCTTTATCATGATGAATACCAGCGCATCGACGGTGTGTGGAAGATCACCAAGAGTCGCTCCGAGTTTAAGAGCGCATTGCATTGCAGTTACGCCGATGGACCGCTCACCGCCTTGCTGGCGGCGCGATCCGTCGCGGGATGAGTCGGATTCTCATCTGATCAACCGGTTTTTATTTTGGAGCAATTGATATGAGTGATGATCTATTTCCGAAGGGCGCTGTGTTAGTGATCGGCGGTAGCGGCGGCGTAGGTCAAGCCGTGTGCACGGAGTTCGCACGTGCCGGTAGCGATGTCGCCATCACCTATAACAAAAAGCGGGATGTCGCTGAAGCCGTTGCCGATCGCGTGCGTGCACTCGGTCGTAAAGCCACCGTCCATCAGATGACGATTGGCGACGCTGCCGGTGTCGATGCGGCTGTATCCGCAGCCGCTAGTGCGCACGAGCGCTTGCACACGGTGGTGGTCGGCGCAGGCACTTTGGCTACGCAGGTGAGTGTGGCGGAGATGAGTCGCGAGCAGTGGCAAACGGTGGTCAATCAAGATCTGAATGGTTTCTACAACGTGCTGCAATCGACCTTGTCTAAGTTGCGTGCGTGGGGTGGCGGCTCTTATGTGCACTTAGGTTCCGCAGGTCATCTGCGATGGCCTGAGGGCGATGTGATGTCAGTGGCGCCGAAAGCCGCCATCGAGGCGTTGATCACCGGCATTGCGCGCGAAGAGGGTAAGCACTTAGTGCGCGCCAATACCGTTCTGTTAGGTGTGATTGAGGCGGGGATGTTTTTAGAGCTCACCCGGCAAGGGGTTTTTGATGCGCATTGGGTCAGTGAAGTGCATAAATCCTTAGCGCTCAAGCGCTGGGGCAAGCCCGAAGAAGTCGGTCAGGCGGCGGTGTTTTTAGCCTCCAATCGGGCCGCCTACGTGACCGGGCAGCGCATCGCCGTAGCTGGTGGCTATGGTATATAAAACAATAATTTATACATATAATTAAAAGCAACTTATTAGATATGAGTTGGGCCAGCAACGGGTGAATGGGCGCCCGTTTCGCACCACACGGCGAGATGCGCGCGGTGCGGTGAGAGCGTGACGTGAATTCACGGCGCGCGCATCGAAGCAAGGCTGATGGTACGTGCGGCCCTTCAATAGTCTGCTTGTTGACTGCGTCTGACAGTCTGATCGGCGCTCGCATCGCAGATGACAGGCGAGGCGCCGTGTCGCATGATGCGCCTTTGCTTACACGTGAGAATCATGATGACGGATCGGCAGCGACGTGCAGCCATTGATGGCTGGTACACACTGGAAGGAGATCAGCCGCACTTGTTGGGGTCGCGCTGTATCGCGTGCGGTACATTTTTCTTCCCACGACTGACTACCTTTTGCCGTAATCCGGTGTGTGAGGGCAGTGAGTTTGAGTCAGTGCCGCTCAGTCGCACAGGTCGTTTGTGGTCGTATACCAATGCGTCCTACCAGCCGCCAGAGCCCTATGTTGCCGCTGTGCCTTTCGTCCCCTTCGCGATTGCGGCGGTGGCCTTGGAGCATGAAAAAATGACCGTGCTTGGCCAAGTGGTCAGCGGTATCGGTGTAGAGCAATTGCAGGTCGGCATGGAGATGGAGTTGGTCGTTGAGACGCTGCATCAGACAGAGGCAGAGGATGTGGTCGTGTGGAAATGGCGGCCTTGTGCTGCGTTGACAAGGAGCGCCTCATGAGCCGCGATGTCGTTGTCTTAGGCGTGGGGATGCACCCGTGGGGTAAGTGGGGCCGTAACTTTGTGGAGTATGGCGTGCATGCAGCGCGCGCGGCTTTAAAAGATGCGGGTGTTGAGTGGCGTGATGTCGGTTTTATCTCAGGCGCTGCCACCATGCGCTGTGGCTATCCAGGCTACGTAGCGGGTGCGACCTTCGCGCAAGCCCTTGGCTGGCAGGGTGCTGAGGTGAATACCTCCTATGCAGCCTGTGCATCCGGTTCGCAGGCATTGGCCGCGGCGCGCGCTAAGATTTTGGCGGGACATTGCGAGGTCGCTTTGGTGGTGGGAGCGGATACCACGCCCAAAGGCTTTTTGGCGCCTGCCAAGGGTTACCGTCCCGATGATCCGGACTGGGTGAGGTTTTATGTGGGCATCACCAATCCGACGTATTTCGCGCTGTACGCGCGTCGTCGCATGGCGCTGTATGGCGCAACCGAGCAAGACTTCACTGCGATTAAAGTCAAAAATGCCGCGGCCGGTGTGCACAATGCGAATGCACGCTACCGGAAGGCCTTCAGTGCCGAAGAGGTGATGTCCTCAGCGATGGTCGCTGATCCACTGCGCTTGTTGCAGATCTGTGCCACCTCCGATGGCGGCGCTGCGATCGTGATCGCGAGCGCTGCGTACGCTAAACGCTTGGGTGTAAAACGGCCGGTGAAGATTGCGGCGATTTCAACCGTGACGCCGCGCTTTGCCAGTGCGGAGGTGGAGATGCCGGACATCGCCACCGATTCCGCCGTGGTATCCGATGCACATTCCTTCCGAGCATCGATTGCGCTTAAGGCCTATGCGGAAGCTGGCATTGGGCCAGAGGATGTGTCGCTCGCAGAAGTCTATGATCTGGCCTCTTCGATGGAACTCGATTGGTATGAGTATCTGCACCTGTGCAAAACCGGTGAGGCAGAGGAGTTGCTGCGCAGTGGTGCCACCACCTTAGGCGGTCGGATTCCGGTGAATCCGAGTGGCGGTTTAGCATCCTTCGGTGAAGCGGTGCCAGCACAAGCCTTGGCGCAGGTGTGTGAGGTGGTGTGGCAGTTACGTGGAGTCGCCGGTGCGCGAC
>CAIYVA010000173.1 GCA_903929455.1 uncultured Pseudomonadota bacterium
AGCGCCATGGTGCCGGCGGGCTGGTTGGCCGAGCGCTATGGTGCGCATCGGGTGTTGGCGGGGGGCTTGGTCATTTGGTCGGTGGCAACCTTGCTCACAGGCTTTGCGGCTGGCTTCGCATCGTTATTGCTGCTGCGTCTGATGCTGGGTCTAGGCGAGAGTGCGGCGTTCCCTTGTGGCTCCAAATTATTTGCGAGTCAGTTGCCCACCAGCCGAATTGGTATGGCCAACGGCATTTACGCGTTTGGTTACTTGGTGGGACCTGCCATTGGCACAGTCATTGGCGGCCTGATGATGACCCGCGTGGGTTGGCGGCCCGTGTTTATCTTGTTTGGTGTGCTGTCCTTGGTCTGGTTATGGCCATGGATGCGTCTTAAAGTGCATGAGCCAAAAATGGTCCCCAATGCGCAAGGGGTCATCGAGGGGCCGCGCTTTGCACAGATACTCAAAGAGCGCGGTCTTTGGGGGGCATCCCTGGGGCATTTTGCGGCTAACTATAATTACTATTTTATTATTTCCTGGCTGCCGTTGTATCTGGTCAAGTATCGCGGCTTTTCACTGGCCGCTATGGCGGGCATTGCCGGTGTCGCTTACCTCATCAATGCGGTGTGCTCTCTGTTGATGGGCTGGGTAACGGATCGTTGGATTCGTGCGGGACGTTCTCCTACTGTCATTTATAAAGCGGCCATGGCGTTTTCGCATGTCACTGCATTGGGTTGTATGGCGGGCTTAGTGCTACTGCCTGTGTCAGGAGCGATTGCCTGTTTGTTTTTATATGAAGTCGGATCAGGTGTGTCGTCGCCCGGGGTATTTGCGATTTCGCAAATCATGGCAGGGCCGCAGGCGGCAGGACGTTGGGTGGGCGTGCAAAACTTAGTGGGTAATCTGGCAGGAATCTTGGCACCTGCAATTACCGGTCGCTTGATTGATGTCAGTGGCAGCTTTGAAAGCGCTTTTGCGCTCGCGAGCCTGGTCAATATATTAGGCGTCTTAGGCTGGGTATTTATATTGCCAAAGGTCGCGCCGATTGTATGGCACAGACCACGTCGCCTATCTAGGCTCTATTGCGCCTTCTAGTTCGCCTCTAGTGCGCCTCTATTGCGGATGTGTCCGGCGATAGCTTAGGAGGGTATCCAGAGCCCGTGGGATGCTGTCGCTGTAGTAGGGCGGTTCTTTTTCTCCGGGCGGGAGATCGCCTACCTTAGCGATTCGAATGCCGACGACGTTGCCTGGATACATCACCACCTCGTTGTGACCTGCCCCTGACATGGTCGGGAAATACAGCCTGACGGCGCTGTCTGAGGGCGTGTATCCGATGAAGTGGAATCCCATGCGGTAAAGCTGAGCGGGTTGTGGTCCATCGCGCACGATGGTGCGATCCGCTGATCCATCACCTTCCTTATCCAGAGCGCCCTTTGCCATCATGGTGTCTAAGGTGAGTTCGCGGTGGAGCAACTGCTCTCCCTTCCAGGCGCCACCGTTTTCGTACAGCAAGGCAAGCTTTGCCAGATCATCTAGTGTTGGGTAATACCCGGCACTAAACCACACAGCCCCCAGTTGATGGTTGGGTTCGCGCGTGCGCACCGCAGGTGCTGCATAAATACCGATGGGCTTAAGAACTTCCTCTTGCAGCATCGTCCAGATGTCTGCTTCTGGTCCTCGCACTGATTTTAAGAAGTTATTGACGGCCAGTCCCAACATGAAAAAGTCATGGTCGCGATACCGCATGACTCGGCCGGGCTCCCATGGGTACGGTTTTAGATGGGTGCGCATGTGCGCTAGTTTCTCGGCAATGGACGGCGCTTGGTACCAGCCGTTGTAGTCATTGTCGAGGTATCCGCTGCCCTCCTCGTTAGGGTGAGTGACGAGGGAGCCGACACCGCCATAGCCACTCGACATATTGGCGGCATCGATAAAGCGCACCTTGGACCACTTGGGGTCTGCGCCGGGCACATAGTCACCAATGTGCAGATCTAAGACATACGGCCCGTATACCTTGGCAAGGCGCAGCAGTGATAAGGGCGTGGCGACGCTTTTCATAATGGAGCGCACACCAAAACGCATCTCGAGTGGGTATGGGTACGCACCAAAGGGCGTTTTTTCAGCGTCGTAGTACAAGATGTTGTTATGCACCAACGCGTGCGCCACCTGCCAGCGGGGTGGGACTGGATCATTCAGCTGACTGAAGGCCTCTGCCGGTAAGCCAGGCGCAAACTCGCCGATCGGTCGCGCCTCTAGGCGAGCCGCCAGTTCTTTTTCAGCCGCTTGACGCGTCGCTGCTTGCACAGTGGGCTGTCCCTGACGCAGTTGAATCGTGGCCTTGGTCCAAAGCACAACATGCGGGCTCAGTAACCACGGTGCGGTTTGCTGAACAAATTGAATTCTTAAATGGCTGACGCGGCCCTCTTGATAGAGAAACGTCGCAAGTCCTTGATGAGCATGATTTTCCGTGTCATTGACCAGCATGAGAGGGAAGGCTGCTCTCGACCAGCCTTGGTCGTTTGGCTCGCGCCACACTTTTCCAAATTGCGGGATGACTTGCCAATAACTGGGTAGACCGGAGCGTTTGCTCTCACCGACCATGGTGCCGCGCTGCATCGGCACCAACACATCATGCAGCGTAGTGAATTCAAGCGACATGGCCGGAAACTTGAGGGCGTCACGACCCAAAATGATGTCGTTTTTTAATTTGGGCTGACTTTGTAAAACGGCCCCGCTGATCTCCAGTATTCCGTTAAACGCGGGTGCGGGGAGTGCGTCTGGACCTGGTGCGAAGACCGCATTGTCGATGGGTGACGCATCCGGTGTATCCATTAAAAGCGCGGTCGCCGGTAACAAGGTAGACCCTGCACCGGCGAACGCTGAGTGGGGTGCGCTTAGCATGAGTGCCAAGGCCAGTGTCAGTGCGGCTTTGATGGGATGCTTGAGGCGGGTCATGTGCAACTCCTCGAGTGGTCTGAGACGGCCGATGGCAAACAGCGCCTAGCGGTGTTGGTGTGTAGATTGTGTTATACGCCTAAAAAATCTTAATTTGTATGAGACCGTCGCTCCGTGTTGGCCGCGCGTCTAGTAGCTTCCCATGTAGTCGCGTTTGCCGATGGCCATGCCGTTGTGTCGCAAAATGGCATACACCGTGGTGACGTGAAAGAAAAATTGCGGCAACCCGTAGTTGGCCAGGTAAGCCTGACCGCTTAGTTTTTTCTCTTTGGGTGTGCCGGGACGAAGCACGATGTCTTTGGTTTCACTTCCTGAGAATTGGGCTGCGTTCACGCTGTCTAGAAAAGCCAATGTGTGCGTCAATAACGTGTCGATATCTGCAAAGCTCTTTTCGTTTGACTCGTAGGTTGGCACCTCAACCCCGGCAAGGCGAGCGGAGATCCCGCGCGCAAAGTCAGCTGCAATCTGCACCTGCTTAATCAGTGGAAACATGTCTGGATAGAGGCGTGCCTGCAAGTACGCAGCAGGGTCGATCGAGTGGCTAGTGGCATGCGCCTCTGTTTGCGCCACGATCGTTTTAAGTGCTGTCAGCATTTGTTTGAAGACGGGAACGGATTGCGTATACATCGGGCTGGTCATGGATATTCCTTGAAGGGGGCTAGGTACAGGGTAGTGCAAACCGGTGGGCCAAGTTCGGGTACTTACAGTACTTTCCCTGGGTTCATGATCCCATGCGGATCGAGTAAATCTTTGAGTCGATGCATCTGCGTCTGTTTTGCGCTGCCAAGCTCACGCACCAGCGTCGCTTTTTTCTCCAGACCAATGCCATGTTCAGCCGAAAATGATCCACCAATGCCCCGTAGTGTGGCGGTCACCAAGGTCGCGATCTCTTCATAGCGTTCGCTAATGGGCTGGGGGGCATTTACGGTGATATGGATATTGCCATCCGCTAAGTGCCCGACCACAAATATCGATAAGTGCGCATCATGCTGCGTGAGTTGCGAGCTAAAGTGCTCAAGGTAAGACGCTAAATGCGCAATCGGCACAGACACGTCGTACCACAACCCGCCCGGGCGTTGCCTGTCAACGGACCAGTCTTCACGCACCTGCCACATCGCGCGACGCTGCTGCTCATTTTGTGCAATGACAGCATCGGCAATCAAACCTGACTCTAAGGGGCCTGCAAGGGCGTTGACCAGCGACTCCTCGGCAGCGTGTGCATTTGGTGCAGTGACCTCAATTAATAAGACGTAGGGATGCGTGCATAGCTGGCTAAATTCCGTGAAGCCCAAAGCGTGGCTACTGATGTGTGCGTGGTTACCCGACATCAGTTCCAGGGCGGAGAGCCGAAGGTCTGTCGTGCGCTGTAACTGATCCGTGAGGGTGACAGCAGCCGACAGGCTAGGGACTCCGATTAGTGCGGCAGCCAGTGGGCCATCCTCATCGACTAAAGCGATAGAGACACGCGTGATCACACCTAAAATGCCTTCAGCACCGATGAACAGTTGCTCAAGCGCCAATCCCTCATTGCGCTTACGCACCTGCCCCAGTTCAGTGATCACGGTGCCATCGGCTAAGACCACCTCGAGACCTAATAGACGATCGCGCATCGTGCCAAAGCGAAAGGCTTGACTGCCACCCGCATTGGTTGAGGCGAGACCACCGAGTGTTGCGCTGTCACGCGCGCCTAAATCGATGGCCGGGGACAGATGATGAGGCTGACAGGCCTGCATCAG
>CAIYVA010000174.1 GCA_903929455.1 uncultured Pseudomonadota bacterium
CTGCAACCCAACGTTTAACGTGAAAAAATCCAGCGTATTGACGTTCTTCTGTGGACCAGTAAATACCAAGGTGCGGTCAACAGCTAACTCCTGCACCGGAGTCGCACTCTGGCCACGCAGGGTGTTACCTGCATGCGCATAGGTGAATTCCATTGAACCGTGATCAATACGTGAACTGAAGGCAACGTACACTTGGCGCACTCGGTCGCTCGAAAACTGACGCCAACCTTCTGCATCCACAGCATTAGCAGCCACATAAAAGGCGAAGTGCTCATTACCGATGCCGTACTGCGCTCCTGCGCCACGGTGGCCAAAAGCCCCAGCAGTTACATCAAGCGAATCTGACTGATAAGTCCAACCATTTTTCATCGTCAGCGACACACCGCCGCCGAGAGCATTGAGCCCATAGACCGGACTGGAACTGACAATAGAGACCCGATCGATAGCCATGTCCGGGAACAAATCCCAGTTCACTGTATCGCCGAACGCTTCATTGATCCGTACGCCGTTTTGATAAACCGCCAATCCCTGCGCAGTACCCAGCACAGGAGAGGCCTCAAAGCCACGAAATAGCAGATCCGGTTGAAACGAATCATTGAGATTCTCGTTGATGGAGATGCTGCCTAACGCGGCATTCAGGGACTCTGTTAACCCGGACACCCCATCCTTGAACAGGTCGGTGGCAGTGAGCACAGTCACGTTTCCTGGGACCTTATCAAGATCTATCCCACCAACCCCTAGAGGCGTGGCTTCCACCAGCACGGTACCTAATGCGGAATTAGGCCCCGACTCCAGCGGGCGTGAAACCACACCTCGCGCGCTATTGACTTGCTGGGCATAGACTAAAGATTGCGGCACTATGGCTGCAGCACACAAAGCTAAAAGCCGATAAAACCCAAGCATGAACACGCGTTGTTTTGCCATAGTATGATCAGCTATTGTGACTGAAGACTGTACTAGTCGCCAGAAAAAACCGCGAGAAAGCTCATCCCATGCAGAACACTTTGCCAGCTAAGCACCAACGCCTCCCTAATAAAGTCAGGTGGGCCTACGCCATGTATACGCATTACGTAATAGCGGCTCTAATTGCTGCTTTCGCCTTCACTGCGCCGCTAAGCTCCTTTGCTGGACCCGCCACAGCCCATGAACCAATAACACTGACTCTGCAAAACTTTGCATTAGAAAATGGTACTGTCATTCCAGAGGCTCACGTTCGTTATTTAACATACGGGACCTTAAATGCAGCTCGCGACAATGTGATTTTATTACCCTCACATTACATGGCAGATAGCCACGGCTATGAGTGGCTCATTGGTGGCGATAAAGCACTGGATCCGGCACATTACTTTTTGATTGCCACTGAGTTATTTGGCAATGGAAACTCGTCCTCACCCTCTAATACCCCAGGGCCGCTACATGGCTCACATTTTCCAGTCACCAGCATTCGCGATAATGTCAGTGCCGTTTATCAACTGCTCACTGAACATCTGCATATCAACCACCTCAAAGCTGTCATTGGCTTTTCGATGGGTGGACAACAGGCGTTTCAATGGGCAGTTAGTCATCCCGACTACCTGGATCAGATCGTGGTCACTGCGGCAACTGCAAAAACCTATCCCCATGGCATCGTGAGACTCGAAGGGCAGATCGCAGCGATTGCTGCGGATCCCGTATTTGACCATGGCAATTACACAGAGCAACCAACCAAGGGACTCGATGCCTTTGGCACGGTCTGGGCTGCATGGCTTTACTCGCAGGAGTGGTGGCGCGACGAACTCTGGCGCCAAGGAGCTCCAGCCCAGACGACTTTTGAACAGATATTGGCGCAATATAGTCACAACTTTATTCCCGGTGCCGATGCCAATGACCTGATCTTGCAAATGCGCACTTGGGAAACCCACGATGTCGGCGCGACACCGGGCTTTAATGGCGACCTGGCACGTGCCTTAGGCTCGATACCCGTGCCTGTTCTTTATATGCCATCAGAAACAGACCTATACTTTCCCATTGGGGATGCACGCCGTGAGGCACAGCTCATCCCCCACGTCAGCTTTCGACCGATACCCTCGTTATGGGGGCACACGGCGGGCGCTGCGAGCAACCCGGCAGACGCACGCTTTCTGAACGATGAAATCGGGCGTTTCCTAAAAGCCAACGGCACTCGACCGTCACTTAAACCCGACGACGGGACCCACGATGCACACCCCACCTCAACAAACTGAGCTGCTAAGACGCATTCTACTCGTCTACGGGGGGCATGCGGCTGGCCGCACCGAGCAATTGGTAGGCGCTGTCACACACGGCGTGCTGTCTGCAGGCGACGAAGTGAGCCTCACGAGCCGACATGCCTTGCAATGCACTGCTGACGATCTACTTGCCGCAGATGGACTACTACTTGGCACCCCAGAGCATTTCGGCTACATGTCTGGTGCATTAAAGGATTTCTTTGATCGCACCTACTATCCGGCCGAAGGGAAAACATTGGGTCTAGCGTATGGACTGTTTGTCAGCGCCGGGAGTGATGGCACCGGCACTGTACGGGCCGTGGAACGGATTGCCATCGGCTACGGCTGGAACGCCTTCAGTCCACCCCTAATCGTGATCGGAGAACCGGATAAAGCGGCGCTGCAGCATGCATGGGAGCTGGGCGCCACCTTGGCCAATGGCCTGATCGCTGGCATCTTCTAGTTAAGCTATCCAGCGCGCTACTTAGCCACGATAGGCTTTACAGAAAACAGCACAAGAGCGATAAACGACAACACCACGGCAGCAAGAAAGGTCGCGGATGGATAAAGCAGCCATAAAGCCCCTGCTGCCGCCGATGCAGGAAATGAGATACATCCC
>CAIYVA010000175.1 GCA_903929455.1 uncultured Pseudomonadota bacterium
GCGCGCGCCACGCTTCGCGGCATAGCGTCGGAGGGGATGCTGTGCTCCGCCCGTGAATTGGGTTTGGGGGATGTGCCTGAGGGTTTGCTTGAGTTGCCAGCCGAGTCTGAGCTTGGCACGGATCTGCGCGTTGCTTTAGCGCTTGATGACACTGTCTTTGATATTAATTTCACCCCCAATCGCGGTGATGCGTTATCCGTACTAGGACTCGCGCGTGAGGTCGCGGTGATTACAGGGCAGGCGCTTAAGATGCCTGAGATCGGTGCAGAGCCCGTCACGATCACTGATCGCGTAGTGGTGCGGGTCAGCTGCCCCAGCGCCTGTGCCACCTTTGCTGGGCGCGTGATTCGGGGCGTTGATCCAAAGGCGCAGACACCGCTTTGGATGCGCGAGCGACTAAGGCGTGCGGGGCTTCGAAGTCTTGGGCCGCTGGTCGATGTCACCAACTATGTGATGCTGGAGTTAGGCCAGCCCATGCATGCCTATGATCTTAGGCAAATCACTGATCACATTGAGGTGCGCATGGCGACACCCGGTGAGTCGCTGCGTTTGCTTGAGGGCAGTGAGATCGCGTTAAGTGACGATATGGTGGTGATCGCTGATGCCAGCGCCCCCTTGGGGCTTGCTGGGGTCATGGGCGGTGCCAAGAGTGGCATCGCTGTCGATACCACCGATGTATTTTTAGAGTCCGCCTGGTTTGCGCCCCCAGCGATCGCAGGACGTGGCCGACGCTTCGGTATCCTCACCGATGCCTCCAGTCGCTTTGAGCGCGGGGTTGATCCGACGGGGGCTGTACGAGCGATGGAGCGGGCGACGCAGCTGTTGGTCGCGATGGCAGGCGGGCAGGTGGGTCCGTTGCAGGTAGAGCACAGTGCGGCTCATCAGCCGACGCCGCTGGCGATTGAGTTGCGTCCGTCCTACATCCGTCGTCTGATCGGTATTGATATTGAGAGTGCGCGTGTCGGTCGCATCTTGACGGCCTTGGGGATGCGTGTGGATGCGACCGCAACCGGGTGGTCCGTGACACCGCCCGCCTGGCGTTTTGATATCACGCAAGAAGCGGATCTGGTGGAGGAGGTCGCGCGAATCTTTGGCTACAACGAGATCCCTGAGATCGATGCCCAATTACCGCAGCAGCCAGGGCATGTACCGGAGGGCGTCATTGAGGCGTCACGTCTTAGCCAGCGCCTGGTGGATTTGGGTTTTTATGAGGCCATTAACTTCACCTTCGTGGATCCCGTCTTTCAGCAGCAGTTATTTCCTGACGCCAAGCCACTGAGTCTGCTTAATCCGATTTCGGCTGAGTTGGCGGATATGCGCGTGTCGCTGTGGCCGGGACTGCTTAAGAATTTGCTGGAAAATGTCAGACGCCAGCAGGCGCGCGTGAAATTATTTGAAGTGGGTTCGAGGTTTATTCAGCAAAGCTCTGAATTACAAGAAATTAATACCGTTTCCGGCCTGTTATGGGGTGCGGTGGCGCCTGAGCAATGGGGTACCCCTCAGCGGGCGGCCGATTTTTACGATTTGAAAGCCGATGTGGAGGCGCTGTTATGCGCCAGTGGTGAGGCGAACGATGCGTTTGTAGCCGACACGTTGGCGTGTTTGCATCCAGGGCGCTCAGCACGGATTTATCGAGAAAAACAGGCGATTGGCTGGATCGGTGAGTTGCATCCACAGTTAGTGCGCGCACTTGATTTGAGTGCAGCGCCGGTGTTGTTTGAGCTGGATGTTAGGCCCATCAGTCAAGCTCAGGTGTCACGCGCGACGGAGCTGTCACGCTTCCCGTCGGTTCGACGCGACTTAGCCGTGGTGGTCGATGAAAGTTGCACTTTCAATGAGTTGCAGGAATCTGTTACTGTTAGCGCATCAAGTCTGTTGCGTCATTTGACGGCATTTGATGTGTATCGGGGCAAAGGCGTCGAAACAGGTCGAAAAAGTATCGCTTTAGCCTTGATTTTGCAGGATAAAAATAAGACTCTAGCGGAAGGGGATGTCGAGGCGGTGATGAGCACCGTGCGCGCCCGTTTGCAGCAAGATCTCAAAGCATCTTTTCGCGACTAATTTTTTCGATTGATTGGGGGCGCAGCGACCAATGGCACTGACCAAAGCAGAAATGGCGGAAGCCCTGTTCGATCAATTAGGGCTCAACAAGCGCGAAGCGCGTGAGCTCGTCGATTTGTTTTTTGAGGAAGTGCGTCATGCGCTTTCTAACGGTGAGCAGGTGAAGTTATCCGGTTTCGGGAACTTCGATCTGCGTGACAAGAATCAACGTCCCGGACGTAATCCCAAAACCGGCGAAGAGATCCCGATCAGCGCTCGCCGTGTGGTGACGTTCCGTCCGGGTCAGAAGCTCAAGGCGAGAGTCGAAGCGTATGTTGGAACCAAGTAATAACGCTGAACTCCCGGTCATCCCGGGCAAGCGTTATTTTACGATTGGCGAAGTCGCCGATCTGTGTGGCGTCAAGCCTCATGTGTTGCGTTACTGGGAGCAAGAGTTCCCGCAACTGAAGCCGGTGAAGCGACGAGGTAATCGTCGTTACTACCAGCGGCAAGACGTGTTGGTGATTCGGCAGATTCGTAGTCTGTTGTATGACGAAGGCTTCACCATCGGGGGGGCGCGCCAGCGTCTGGCCGGTGACGGGGCGCGTGAAGATGTATCGCAAAGTCAGCAGATCATGCGGCAGTTGCGTACCGAGCTTGAAGAGTTACTGAAGTCCTTGCGCCGCTGATCCATCTTTCGATGGCTCTGCTCCTAGCATTCGATTAAACTCAGCGTGTTCGAAGCGTCGCGGTCTTAGCGGCGCACCCTCCGGTCGGGGCGTGGCGCAGCCTGGTAGCGCACTTGCATGGGGTGCAAGGGGTCGTAGGTTCAAATCCTATCGCCCCGACCAATTTACTGGCGATTGATCGCTGAATGATCTCAATGATGCGTAAGACCGCCATTAATGGCCTCGTGCTGAGCGTTGCGCTCATCTGTTTTTCTAGTGTGCAAGCGGACTCAGCGGATGTTGGATCCGCGTCGTCGTGGGTGGGCAGTGTGGCGCTGGCCAGTCGCTATACCTCGCGTGGTCTTGATGTCACAGATGGTGTGCTGTCGCCGCAAGCCGGCATTGAGTACCGGTCGGCCAGTGGTTGGTACGCCAATGAGTTCATTGCGAAGATGCGTTACTTCGGTATGAGCATAGAGGCCGATACCGCGGTCGGCTTTAGGGGTGCCCGTGGCCCGTTGCAGTACGACCTAGGGCTTTACTATTACGCCTATCCCGATGCAGATCCTCAGTTGCATTCCAATTTTGCTGAGGTAGGTGGGCGCTTCACATGGGCGCAGGGTCTTGTGCACCCGGTGGCTGAGATCTACCTATCCAATAACTATTTCTTTGCAGCGGGTCCTGGGGTTTTTGCGAACGTCGGTGCGGACGTCGCACTGCCCGGACACGTTGCGATGAGTGCTCGGTTTGGCTACGTGCGGGTCAAAGATACGGTTGCCTTTATCTATCCCAATTACAGCACGTGGAGCGTGAGTGCGCTGCGATCGGTGGGCCCTTGGGATCTATCGGCGCAGGTCACTGATACATCGATGCGTCGTTCGCAGTGTATTGATGAGAATCGCTGCTCGGTCAAGTGGACCTTGCGCGTTGCGCGCAACTTCTGAGTCTCACCGATCAGCCTGGCGCCACCAAGCGCAGGCGCCTGAATAGCAGTGCGCGGTTGCTCGGATTGCTTATGCAAATGCGCTCTTGATCATCTGATCGAGCAGTTTGAATCCCGCTGCGTTCGGGTGTCCACCAGAGTCGATCACTAGATTTGTAAATTCTTGCGGGTTTGTGAATAGATCTAAATCCAAGACATGGTTTTTGTATCTCTCCACTAATTGGTCGTACCAAAGATGTCTCGGATAGCTTGAGGAATTCGCTCTGGATCGCATATAGAGGCACCAAAATATCAGCTTGATACTGGGATAATTTTTAATATGGTCATCAATCACTCGGATAGAGTGATTGCCAAGCGTTTCGATATGAGTGTTTTCTAAAAATCTTTTATCAACGTTACCTGGATATCCTGCCGAATCGAGGAATAATGAATCGGATGCTTGCAAGTCAGCGATCCTTTCGGCGTCCTCATTGTTCGCTTTGAAGTCTATTACCATCCATACCAGTTTTTGCCCAGAGGCATGGTGTTGTTCTAGCTTGTCCTTGATTGTCTGTGACCAGATGGGCATTCCTCTGAAGCCTTCTATTTCACAATGTCTGAACAGACTCTGACTATTGATCGCTTGTTGCACTGGCTGCAAATATTCTGGATGTAAATGAGACGAGCCTAGAAAATAAATCATAGTGATTAAAGAGTCTTTTATCTTTTTGAAAGGGCGTTCATTCTGGCGTTAGATGAAGTCGCTGCGGCCTCATTTCTCGGTGACCGGACTTGCGATCATTATGCTGGCCTGCTGTTGGATTAATGTGAGGGCGGCGGTGGCCTGTTTGGCGAGGCTTCAGGCAATCAGTGCGACTCGGATCAGGTCGGTCATGAGGCGCTAGGATCACTTAAGATAGGTCAGCCGGCGTGTTCGCGCTATCATACGGCGTTGGTTTATTTTCGTTACCTTTTTGGAAGTCACTATGATTGGGCCACACACCCACGAATTTGAAGTTACCCCCTGGCCTTTTGTGGCCTCTGAGTTTGCCGATGCGCTCACCACCATTACGGTGCTAGAGGACGATGCGCCCATTCTGCTCGTGTCGCATGATGAAGAGGATGGCATGTGGCAGATCCTCTGTGGCACGACCAATGAGCCAGAGGATGGTCGTCTGACCTGCTTGGGGTGTCTGTTAGAGCTTGATCCGACACTCGCCGAGATCGCGGATTTGCCGCGGGGTTGGGAAGCTTATCGTGATGCCGTGGGTGAGCCATGGATACGAGAGAAAAGTGTGCCATTTGATGAAAATGACGTAGGCGACGACGAGGATGCTGGCACTGAGGATTGAACGCGCGATGGCGCGCAGGGTGGCGCGGCGAAGCCTGTGCGCACGCCACGGCCATGCCCTGTAGGCTTCTGCTCGCAGGCGTCCCGTGCGGTCACTTTACTCAGGTGGCCCACGCTTTTGTATTAGGGCCCCCAAGCGCCCAATAAACGCCCGAGTGTAGGCGCTAGTGCGCGCGCCCGATGTCGTCGATGGGTGCCATTGACGAGGTCTGTCATGACGACGATGATGAAGACCGTCGTCTAAGAGAGGGTCGCAGATGAGTACCAAGTCCACCCAGCGTCTGTTGTCGGGTCGAGCGTGGGATGATTACTGTGATTCGCTCAAAGCCGCAGGTCATATCATTGATGCCTTCGGAGATCTGCCTACTGAACAAGATCGTATCGAGTGGTATCGGTTTTTGACGCGCTTAACGCGTAATGGTCTAGAACGTTTTGTTGAGAACAGTGAGCCTGAGCGTCCCCGCCTGCGAGATGCGCCTTGGCGTCAGTCGATTAATTTCCAGTCGCCCGATCAAGACCATCTGCTCGCTGAGTTTGTGGATGGCCGTCATGCCTATCGGATCACCGGTCAGCGTGGCAGCGCACCTTATTTTGTGATGGCTGCGTGGACTGCAGCGATGGCGGATGATCCCGGACAAATGGACTGGGCGAATCGTGGTGTCGATGGGTTGAAGGATCTGAACCCGGCGATGCTGCGTACCACCGGATTCCTGCAAAGCAACGCGATGTCCTATGACAAGGACGGTCGATTTGAAGTAATCGTGAGTCAGCAGAAGCCAGCGGGTGATGCTAACTGGCTACAGATCACGCCCGATTGCGTCGGTCTTCTGATCCGTATTGTTTACCATCGGCGCGAACAAGAGATCGCTCCACACTTTCAGATCGAACGCTTAGATGGGGCGGCCCCTGTTGCCTTGACGGCCTCTCACCTGAGTGGCGCCTTAGCCAAGGCGGGGCAGTTGGTGCTGGGCTACGGAGAATTGGTCCGTTCGTGGTGCCAGGATACGTTGTCTAAGAGTCCCAATCAGATTCACTTCAGCCAGGCCTTGTATCTCAGTAACGGCGGCGTCGCTGATCGCCACCATGGCTTTGGCTGGTGGGAGAAAAAACCGGATGAAGCCTTGGTGCTGCGTTTTATGCCGCCTGAGTGTGATTACTGGATATTCCAGCTGTGTAACATTTGGCAAGAAAACCTTGATAACTACGAGGAGGGGCAGGGCTATATCAGTAAATATCGTGCCCGCCTTGAGAAGGACGGCTCCGTGTTGGTGGTGATCGCCGACGCCGATCCGGGCGTGGGCGGCAATTGGGTGGATTCTGCCGGTCATCCGCACGGTGGCATGAGCTTGCGGATTATATTGACCGCGGCACCGCCGCCGGTGGCTACAGTGCATCGAATAGCCTATGCCCGTTTGAAAAGTGACGGGCTAGCGGCACTCCCAGCAAGCAGTTGATGGTCGGACACGGTGGCTGACGGTGTGTCGGCCAAGGTGTAAGCTGTGAATTGCGTTATACCCTCATTTTTGGAATCACGATGACCGCTCGTATCAAACCTGCAGCACTCCCCATCACCGCGAGCGACGCGGAGCTCACCAAGATGCTGGAGGGCGCCAGTGTTCCGGCGCTGATCATGTCACTGGTGCATCTCACCGGTGATCTCAGTGTGATTCGGGGAGACATCAGACCCAAAAAGCCATTGATCAATGAATATGATGGGGGTCTGACGGAAGAGCAAAACAAGCGCATTCGAGTGCTCGCACTGGATGCGCTTAAAGCCTATCGCGACCGAGGCTGTACGTTGCCAGAGGCGCCGTCTGCACAGATCGTGCTTGAGATGATGAACTTCATCGCCGGCGCCACCGTGGCGGCTGAATATGTGCCGATGATGCTCGAAGAGCTTGCCTTGGACGGCGTTGATTTGCGTGCCACGCCCTGGAGTCAGCCTGTCTCCAAAGACACCTTAGCCAAGCGTCACGTCTTAGTGATTGGGGCGGGTATGTCGGGGCTGCTGCAGGCCATGCGTCTAAAAGAAGCGGGTATCCCTTTTACGGTGGTTGAGAAAAACGAGTCGGTCGGTGGTACCTGGTTTGAAAACAAGTACCCCGGTTGTCGCGTTGATATTGCCAATCACTTTTATTCGTATTCGTTTGAGCAGAATCAAAGTTGGACTGAGTATTTTGCACAGCGTGATGAGCTGGTGAGTTATTTCCAAGGATTCGCTCGGCGCAATGGACTGGTGCCGCACATCCAATTCAATACCGAGGTGGTGTCAGCGCGCTTTGACGATGAGACCTGTGATTGGGAGGTGACCTGTCGCAAGGCAGATCAATCGACCAGCGTTATGCGCTATACCGCGATTGTGAGCGCCGTGGGGCAGCTCAATCGGCCACTGATACCAGAGGTGGCGGGGCGCGAGCGCTTCAAGGGTGTGCAGATGCACTCGGCCGAATGGGATTCTACGGTGTCATTGGCTGGCAAGCGCGTCGCCGTGGTGGGATCTGGGGCAAGCTCCTTTCAGTTGGTGCCAACCATTGCTGCAAGTGTTGCCAAGCTGACTGTGTTCCAGCGCTCTCCCGCTTGGATGATGCCTAACCCAATCTACCATGAGCCTGTCAGTGAAGCCTTCAATTGGCTTGTGCAACATGTACCGTTCTACGGGCGGTGGTTCCGTTTCCTCATTTTTTGGCCGGGCAGTGACGGTGTGTTACCCGCTCTGCGTATCGATCCGAACTGGCCGCATCCTGATCGGGCGGTGAATGCCCTGAACGATCAGATGCGCGAGGGGCTCACCGCTTATCTTAAAAGCCAAGTGGGTGATGACATGGCCTTGTTGGACAAGGTCACACCACGCTATCCGGTGATGGGTAAGCGCATGTTGCAGGACAACGGCAGCTGGCTTAAGGCACTGCAGCGGCCGAATGTCGAGTTGGTGACAGAAGCGGTCACACAAATTGATGAAACGGGCATCGTGACCCAACAAGGGCATATCGATGTTGATGTGATTATCTGGGCCACGGGCTTTCATGCAACGCAGTTCTTATCGCCTATGAAAGTGACAGGGCGAAAGGGTGTCGACTTGCGCACCCTGTGGGGTGATGAGGCGCGCGCCTATCTCGGCATCACCATTCCGCACTTTCCAAATCTGTTCTGCCTGTATGGACCGTCCACTAATTTGGCGCATGCCGGCAGTATTATTTTTCACTCCGAGTGTCAGGTGCGTTACGTCACCAGCTGTATCAAGACACTAATTGAGCGTGGCGCGCGTGCGATGGACTGTGATGAGAAGGTCTACGACGCCTACGTCGATAAGCTCGTGAAGGAATTGGCGGGTCTTGTGTGGTCGCACCCAAAAGCGGGCAGTTGGTACCGCAACCGTCAGGGGCGTGTGGTCACGACCTCGCCGTGGCGCTTGGTTGATTATTGGACCTGGACGCAGGCCGTGAATCCAGCGGATTATCAATGGTTGTCTTAGGCTTAGTGCTTGGGAGGAATAATGTCGACTGATCAGAATCTATCTAAAGTGATGAGTGGTGAGGCGTGGGAGTCGTTCTGTGACGGCTTGAAGGCGGCTGGCAAGACCATTTTGCGTCCAGAGGCACCTGCGACCGAGCTCGATCGGGCCGAAGGATTGCGTTACTTGAGTCGGCTGACTCGGGTGGCGCTTGAGATGATGTTGGAGTGTGCTGACCCCGATTTTCCAACCTTCTATCAGGCGTCGCACACCACCGCAAAAATCGGTGCCGACAATCCCGATAACATCTACTTCAACGCGACCGTAAAGGGGGACCGAGAGTACCGCTTGCGCGGGACGCGCGGCACCGTGCCGGTCTTGTCTTTTGCGACCAAAGCGAATCGATACGCGATCGACGGCACCATGGCATCGACCGGCGAACGGGATGTGAAAGAGTTAACGATTGAGGCGGATGGCAGCTTTGAAATCATTGTGAGCAAGCAGCCGCACAAGGGCAATTGGCTGCCGATGGAGGCTGACTCGACCATGGTGTTGGTGCGAAATACCTTCGCTGACCGTAGCCGTGAGATACCGGCGTCGATGACC
>CAIYVA010000176.1 GCA_903929455.1 uncultured Pseudomonadota bacterium
CCAGGAACCAGACGCTTGTAACTGTTGGTGCTGGCATTGGTGAATGCGTTAACCGCACGCGCATGCTTAATGATGCCACCAATATAATATAAGCAGGTTTCAGATAAGCCGGCGTACTTGTCGCCTGCGAAAATGTTCTTGCCGTCTTTTACCAAAGACTGGTGTACATGCATACCGCTGCCGTTGTCACCGACCAATGGCTTGGGCATGAACGTCGCCGTCTTACCGTAGTTGTGGGCCACGTTCATGATCGCGTATTTCAGGATTTGAACTTCGTCGGCTTTTTTAACCAAGGTATTGGCGTTGGCACCAATTTCACACTGGCCGCCGGTCGCGACTTCGTGATGGTGCACCTCGGTGATCAGACCCATCTGCTCGAGCGCGCCGCACATGGCACCGCGAATGTCGTGCAGTTGATCAACCGGTGGCACAGGGAAGTAGCCGCCCTTCACACCCGGACGGTGCCCACGATTGCCTTCGGGCATCGGCGTATTCGAGTTCCAAGCACCTTGACCTGAGTCAATCGCGTACGACCCAGTGTGCATCTCCGTAGTCCAACGGACATCATCGAAAATGAAGAACTCGTTTTCAGGACCGAACAAGGCGGTGTCGGCAATGCCGGTGCTCTTTAAGTAGGCTTCCGCACGCTTGGCCAACGAACGCGGATCGCGCTCATACCCTTGCATGGTGGCAGGCTCGATCACATCACAGCGGATGTTCACGGTCGCTTCATCAAAGAAGGGATCGAGCACAGCGGTCGATGCATCTGGCATCAAAATCATGTCGGACTCGTTGATCCCCTTCCAGCCCGCGATGGAGGAGCCATCAAACATCTTGCCGTCGACAAAAAACTCGTCGGTGACATAGCGCGACGGGATAGTGACGTGCTGTTCTTTACCGCGGGTATCGGTAAAGCGCAGGTCAGCGTATTTAACCTCGTGGTCCTTAAACATCTTCAGCACATCAGCAGGCTTCGTCATCACAACCTCCAGAAAGCGAACAGAGATTCAGTCAGCGGGGAAGCGCGTAACACGCATCGTATTAACGCACTCTTATAGAGCAAGGCGTTAGTTTACCTTTGCGGTCGAATGATTTCCATGAAAAAATACGCACGTTAATAGTGCGTTTATAATGTTATGCACTTAATAAGTGCATTTCATATCGTCCGTTACAGATGGCCAGCGATACAGCCTCGCAAAAGGCCCTTACCGCCGTGTACGGCCATGCCAATTAGTGCGTGGCAGCTGACCCGGACGTCAGCGCTTTGAGAAACTGGTAGTAAAACTCGACCCCGCCATAAAAAGACGCCACGGCCAGACGCTCGTCTCTGCCATGCATACGGATATCACCGTGTTCGATCGCCAGGCCAGAAATACCGTAACTGGGAATGCCTGCCATCATCGTGTGGATACTGTCGGATGCGCCCGTTTCCATGATCGGCAACACCAATGCCCCCGGCCATAATCGAGCACTGACGTCCGTCAATGCGCGCATCACATCGGCACGTAAAGGTGGCGGCAGCATCGCCTGCCGCTCAGAGCCGTGATCAGACAAGTCACCTGCATCACTGCGATAACGCACGGTGAGGGTGGGATCATTGAACATCTTGACAAGTGCCAGGCGAATTTCCTCCTGCGAGTGACCTGGCAATATCCGGCAATTGACGTTGGCCTCCGCACGCTGTGGCAGCGCATTGGGGGCGTGACCGCCCGATAGCATCGTCGCCACACAGGTGGTGCGCAAGGTCGAGTTATATCGTGGATCTAAAGACAAGCGCTCTACTGCCTGAGGATCAGGCGGCGTTGCGGTTACCGCCCTAAAATCCTTGGCTGTCTGACCCTGACTAATGCTCGCCATCTGTGAAAAATACTCTCGCGTGACGGCATTTAACTCCACGGGGAAAGGCGTGTTATCAAGCACTGTTAAGGCGCTCGCCACATGATAAATCGCATTGTCTCGCCTTGGCAGCGAACTATGACCACCCGCATTGGTGGCACTCACCGCATAGTCTGCATACAGCTTTTCAGTCGCCTCAAAATCCACCGTCACCGCCTTACCGTGCTCAGTGACTACACCGCCAGAGTCTGGATTTAATGCAAATTCAGCATCAACTAGCGCGCGATGGTGGCTCAGTAGCCAATCAACGCCGTTGGATTGACCACCTTCTTCATCTGCCGTCAGCGCTAAAATAAGGTCGCGATCTGGAACAAAGCCTTCCTGCTTGAGACGAATAAAATTCGTCACCATAATCGCGTCACTCGCCTTCATATCTTGCGTGCCGCGGCCGTAATAAAATCCATCCTTCTCAACAAACTTAAATGGGTCCGTAGTCCAATCCGCTCGATTGGCCTCCACCACGTCTAGGTGGGCGATGATCAGCATCGGCTTCAAAGTTGAATTCGCTCGGCCGTGATAACGCACCACCAAATTACCCTTGCGATCATTGGGGCCGAGCATCTGCACATCCTCAGGTTTAAACCCGAAGCTCAAAAATCGCTCGGCCATAGCGCGCGCGGCGGTGGTCGTATTGCCCACTGAGTCTGTGGTGTTGATCTCAATCAACTGCTGAAACGTGTCATGCGCTAGGGTATGAATGGCCTGCTCACTCAAGGGAGCGCCGTTGACAGTAGCGCCAGTAACCAAAGTGGCCACCAAGGCAGCAAACCAGAAAGACCGCTTATTCAAAGTCATCTCCTACCTAGCAATTGATTGGCCGATACGTCAGTGAGCACTGCATCAATCAGCCGTGAATTCAGCAAACTGAACGCGTAATGTCTTCTTATCCAGCTTACCGGTCGCACCCAGCGGCATGTGCTCAACGAACACCACGGCGTCAGGCATCCACCATCGCGCAATTTTACCCTCTAAGAACGTCAACAGTTCTTTAGGGCTCGCGGTCTTACCTTCTTTCAGCTGAATCACTAATAGCGGTCGCTCTCTCCAGCGCACATGCGGGATAGCGATCACAGCGGCTAGCTGCACGGCGGGGTGTCCGACCGCGAGGTTTTCAATTTCCACTGAGCTAATCCATTCGCCGCCAGACTTGATGAGATCCTTAGCGCGATCAGTGATTTCCATATAGCCATCGACATCAATGGTACCGATATCACCAGAATCAAAAAATCCATCCGCTCCCACTGCATCTTTGTCATCGCCATAATAACGACGAATCACTGCGGGACCCTTCACCTGAATGTGTCCCGGCATATGTCCATCATGAGCAAGCACCGCCCCATCATCATCAGTAATCTGTAAATCCACGCCAAACAGCACGCGGCCCTGCTTGGCTGTATATCGCAGACGCGTCGCTGCATCTGCTGCCGCAATGCGTTCAGTCGGCGCACCCATGGTGCCGATGGGCGACATCTCGGTCATACCCCAGGCCTGTATGACGTCTACCCCGTGATCGTCTTGAAAACCCCGAATGAGCGATTCAGGACACGCGCTGCCGCCAATAATGACGCGACGCATTGCGCTAAGACGCAGCTGATGCTTGGCTAAGTACTCTAGTAGCAACTGCCAAACAGAGGGCACACCCGCAGATACGGTGACGCGTTCTTGTTCTATTAATTCATATACCGATGCGCCATCTAAACGTGCGCCGGGCAAAACCAAACGCGCGCCTGACGTCGCAGCAGCAAATGGTATGCCCCAGGCATTCACATGAAACATCGGCACAATCGACAGCACCGTATCAACTGCAGAAAGAGCGACCGCATCACGACTTTGAATAATGAGGGTATGCAGCATCTGTGAGCGATGGGTATACAAAACACCTTTCGGGTGGCCTGTGGTGCCAGAGGTGTAACAAAGCGCTGCGGGTGAGTGTTCATCAAAGTCGCCCCACACCACGGGCCCACTCGCTGCTGCAAGCAAGGTGTCGAATGCCACCGCAGGATGAGTGGTTGGACAGTCGGCTTCACCACAAAAATACACCACACGCTCAAGCGTTGGGCACTGCGGCAGTAAACGCTCCACCAAGGGTGCGAACTGCACGTCCGCCATTAACCAGCGATCTGCGGCGTGGTTAATGATGTACACCAATTGCTCATCAAACAAACGGGGGTTCACGGTGTGACAGACAGCGCCGATACCCATGATCCCAAACCATGCCGTCACATGGTTGGCGTGATTCATGGCGAGGGTTGCAATGCGATCCCCCTGACCAATGCCTGCCGCCAGCAACGCTGCCGAGCAGCGGCGCGCGCGGCGCTCGATCTCGGCGTAGTTGGTACGGCTCAACGAGCCATCCGCTAGGCGCGACACCACAGCGCGATCACCATGCCAGCGAGCCGCGTGCGTTAAGGCGCGATCCACAGTCAGTGCCCAAGGCTGCATCAAGTCAGCTTGGTCAGGCGGAATTGGCGTGCTCATCAAGATTGGCCCCCGATCAGAGGCCCTATGTTAGGCGGATTCGGTCACGAGAAGCGAAGGCCTGAGGGCAGGTCAGCTATAATCAGGCCCATCCTGCCGGGTTACCGGTGAACGTTTTATGAGGCACTCGATGGCTCGACGCCGCATCGCCAGTCGTCCCCGCACTTTTCAAGACCTAGTTGCCAGCCTGCAACGGTACTGGGCGGATCAGGGCTGCGTGCTGGTGCAGCCTTACGACATGGAAGTGGGCGCGGGCACCTTCCATCAAGCGACTTTCTTGCGCGCGGTGGGACCGGAGCCTTGGAGTGCGGCATACGTTCAGCCGTCCCGTCGACCGACCGACGGCCGGTATGGCGACAATCCATTCCGTTTGCAGCGCTATTACCAGTTCCAGGTGGCGATTAAGCCCTCACCGCCCAATTTTGTGGACCTCTATTTAGGGTCGTTGGCGGCTTTAGGCTTTGACCCGCTCACCCATGACATTCGTCTGGTTGAAGACAATTGGGAGTCTCCGACCCTAGGTGCCTGGGGTCTCGGATGGGAAATCTGGCTTAACGGCATGGAAATCTCCCAGTTCACCTACTTCCAGCAGGTCGGCGGTCTCGATTGCCACCCCATCATGGGCGAGATCACCTATGGCTTAGAGCGTCTCGCCATGTACCTGCAAGGTGTGGAAAGCGTGTTTGATTTGGTGTGGTCAGATGGTCCACGTGGGGTCATCACCTATGGGGATATCTACCATCAGAATGAAGTAGAGCAGTCCGCCTACAACTTCGAACACGCCAATACCGACGAATTGTTCAGTCAATTTGAAGCGCATGAGCGTGAGTGTCAACGGCTACTGGCTGTGCCGCTGGCACTACCTGCCTACGAACGCATGCTCAAAGCCTCGCACACCTTTAACTTATTAGATGCCAGGCGGGCCATTTCGGTCACCGAGCGGCAACGCTACATATTAAGAGTGCGCACGTTGGCCCGAGGGGTTGCCGAAGCGTATTACCAGAGTCGTGAAGCTTTAGGCTTCCCACTGCAAAAAACCACACAATTGCATGTCGATCCGCCACTGCCTGAAAGACAAGCGCAGCCGTCTACGGAGCGGGTGGTATGAAAGCACAAGACCTCTTAATTGAGATTGGCACAGAAGAACTGCCGCCGAAATCCTTACGGGCGCTCTCCGACGCTTTCACTGCGGGCATCGTGGCTGGCTTGCAAAATGCAGGCTTACGCCACGGTATCGTCCACTCCTATGCCACGCCACGTCGCTTGGCAGTGCTCATTCGTCGCGTCGCCAGTCATCAAGCCGACCAGGTAGTGCAACGCAAAGGCCCTCCTGTGAGCGCCTCTTTTACAGCCGACGGTCTGCCCACCCGAGCGGCTACCGCCTTCGCTGAATCCTGTGGCGTTGCACTCACCGCACTGACGCGCGTCAGTGAGCCCAAAGGTGAATTTTTATACTACTCCGGGACAAAACCGGGCGCACCCACGCACAGCCTATTAGCTGACATCGTGCAAGAGTCTTTAAATAAACTACCCATTGCCAAGCGCATGCGCTGGGGCAGTGGCACCGCGGAGTTTGTACGTCCTGTTCATTGGATCGTGCTGATGTTCGGACGCGACGTCGTGCCCGCACACATTTTGGGTGTGGATGCAGGACATCACACGCGCGGCCATCGCTTTATGGCACCCGCAGAGATTGCGCTCAGCACACCCAGCGCCTATGCGACTCGCCTGCTCAAAAAAGGCTGTGTGGTCGCTGATTTTGCAACACGTCGTGAACAGATACGAAGCGGCGTCGTCTCACTGGCTCAGGCCGAAGCGGGCGAGGCAATCATCAGCGACGCACTGCTGGATGAAGTCACCGCCTTAGTAGAGTGGCCGGTACCTGTCCTCGGTCGCTTCGAAGAGCGCTTCTTAAGCTTGCCACCTGAGGTGCTGATCGCCACCTTACAAGATCACCAGCGTTACTTTCCAATCAAGGACCGAAACGGTCGCTTAAGTCGGCTATTTGTTACCGTCGCCAACATTGCCAGTCTTAACCCGGATGAAGTGCGTGCCGGTAATGAACGCGTCGTGCGCCCAAGACTGGCGGATGCAGTTTTCTTTTGGAATAACGATTGCAAAGAGTCGCTGCTCGCCCGTCGCGAACAACTGAAAGCCGTCACGTTTCAAGTGCAACTGGGCTCGTACTTTGCAAAAAGCGAACGCATCAAAGCACTCGCGCTCACGCTCGCCCCGATACTAGGTGCTAACCGCGAAGAGGCAGCACGCGCGGCCGCGATTGCCAAATGTGATTTGCTCACAGGCTTAGTGGGTGAATTCCCTGAATTACAAGGCACCATGGGCGGCTACTATGCTCGCCACGATCAAGAATCCGAAGCCATCGCCACAGCGATCGCCGAACAGTATCTGCCCCGCTTTGCTGGCGATGCTCTACCAAGCTCCGTTACTGGGCTCACCCTAGCGCTCGCAGATAAAATAGACACGATTGTGGGTATTTTTGCGATCGGACAGAAACCATCGGGCACCAAAGATCCGTACGCACTGAGACGGCTAAGCTTGGGCGTGTTACGTGTCTTGCTTGAAAAGCACATCGAGCTAGACCTCCCCATGGTCATACGACAAGCGTTTCAAGCCTGTCAAAAGGACATCAGCGAACTGCAAGCCCAACGGCCCGTGGATCCGAAAAAACCAGTGGCGGTCATCACCGAAGAATCCGTAGTAGTCGATGTCTATGACTACCTGTTCGAGCGCTTGCGAAGCGTCTACTTGGAAAGCGAGGCCGGCATTACGTCCGATATGTTTGATGCGGTGCTGAGCCTAAGGCCTGCCTCTCCGCTCGACTTTGACAGCCGACTGCGTGCTCTCAGCGCGTTCTTAACCATTCCAGCCTCCGCCGCTTTGGCAAGCGCCAATAAGCGCAGCGCCAATATATTAAAGAAATCCGCTGACACATTAGCCAACACGGTGCGTGACGAGTTACTCGAAAGCAGTGAAGAGCGCCTATTGGCGCGCGAGCTAGCGAGCGTCGCCCCACGGGTCGAGGCAAAAGTGAAGGCGCGCGATTATGCGGCCGCACTAACTATTGCCGCTGAGTTAAGACCCGCCGTGGATGCATTTTTTGAACACGTCATGGTGATGGCGGACGATCCTGCGGTACGTGCCAATCGTCTGTGCTTACTCGCCAAGCTACGCCAGTTGTTTTTAGCCGTCGCCGATCTGTCGCGCCTGCCAGGTTAAGCGGATACTTGACGCCCAACCGGCGGCTTCGGCGCGTCAGGCGCTGTCTTCTGCTTCAGATCGCGCTGCATCTGACCAAGGTTAATCGGTCGAATCACGTCAATCAGGCAGGGCGTATGACGGTCGACTAAGATGTTATCTAGGCGCGTGACCGTGCCGAGTGTGGTCGTGATGGCAACTTGATCCGTCCAGCGCAACTGAGCGCACGGGGGTCTTACGGTCACTAAGTAGGCGGCGTTGAATTCAGTCCAGATCACCAACTGCAGATCACCGACCACCTCCCAATTAGAAAACCGGTAGGCATGAAATTGCGGTATCGGCGCGCCGGCATAGGGCGTGTATCGATTGGGCGGAGCCTCTTGACGTGCGATCGGATCCACAGCGCATCCCATCAGCAGACAAAAAGCCACGAGCATGAGTCCGCACACTCGCTTCATATAGACCTCCCTCGGACGCCACCATGGGTAGCGTGCTACGTCAGCACGACGCGTCACTTTGGCTTAAACTGATCCCCATATGCAATGGGTACGATCACTGCTGTTCACCGGTTTCTTATTCATATCCGCGTTCGTGACGGGCGCGTTTATTACCGTGTGCTTGGCGTGGTGGATGCCCTTTGAAGGGTGCTACGGCGTCGCTTGGCGGTGGGCGTGGGTGCAAATCAAAGCGGCTCAAGTGATCTGCGGCTTAGGCTATGAGGTCACCGGTCAAGAGAACTTTCCGCCGGGTGCGCACATCATCCTATGTAAACATTCCAGTGCGTGGGAAACGCTCGCGCAAATGGTGTTGTTCCCTCGCCAAGCCTGGGTATTAAAGCGCGAGCTGTTGTGGGTGCCCTTGGTGGGATGGGCTGCGTTACGCCTGCGTCCGATTGGTATCAATCGAAACGCGAGCCCAGCTGCACTGCGCGAGATCATTCGCAAAGGCAAGGACCGCCTAGCACGCGGTCAGTGGATCATTATTTTTCCCGAAGGCACCCGCGTCCCTGTCGGTGAGCGTCACAAGTACGGTATCGCCGGTGCCTTATTGGCGATTCAAGCCGGCTGTCAGATCGTACCGGTGGCCCATAACGCGGGCTGCTTTTGGGCAAAGCGGGGTTTACTGAAACGACCTGGCACCATTCGGGTCGTGATCGGCGCTGCCATTGACCCAACCGGTCGCTCCCCTAGAGAGGTGACCGAAGAAGTGCGCACTTGGATTGATACCACCACCACCGCGTTGGGTGGTTAATCCGCTTAAGTGGCGGGCGGCGTACTTAAACCGAAAAGCAGCTGCTTTTCTTCCGGCGTGTATTCACGCGCGGTACGTAACGGCGTGCCGCGGGCGTAAGCACGTTCCGTCGCGGGTCGAGCGGCCACCGCTTCAAACCAGCGTTTCACGTGCGGGGTGTCGTCTAAGACTTGTTTCTGGCGTTCCCACATGACAATCCATGGGTAGATCGCCATGTCCGCAATGGAGTACTCGCCGCCAGCCACAAAGGTGTGTTCAGCCAAACGGCGATCCAGCACGCCGTACAGGCGTTTGGTTTCCTTGGTGTAGCGCTCGATCGCGTACGGCACCTGCACTGGCGCATAACCATTGAAATGATGATTCTGGCCAAGCATCGGACCCAGACCGCCCACTTGCCAAAAAAGCCACTCCATCACGGTTTTACGTGCGCGAAGTTCTGTCGGTAAAAACCGACCCGTTTTCTCGGCAAGATAAACCAGGATCGCGCCTGACTCAAAAATGGAGATCGGTGCGCCGCCATCCGCAGGGGCATGATCAATGATCGCAGGGATGCGGTTATTGGGACTTTTCGCCAAGAACTCCGGCTTGAACTGCTCGCCCGCGCCAATATCAACGGCGGTGAGCCCATAAGGCACACCCGCCTCTTCTAGAAACATCGTGATTTTGTGGCCATTAGGCGTGGGCCAAAACAACACGTCGATCATCACGCCTTCCTTCTCTAGCGCATCCATAGCCTATGCGTGTAGCCGCCCAATGGGCGGCACCGCTTACACGTCTAGATTAGCGACCGCCAGTGCGTTTTTCTCAATGAACTCGCGACGAGGTTCTACATGATCGCCCATCAGAGTCGTAAATAAATCATCAGCTGCCACCGCATCTTCAATACGCACCTGAATCAATCGACGCATCGCCGGATCAATGGTGGTTTCCCATAGCTGGCTTGGGTTCATTTCACCTAAGCCCTTATAGCGCTGAATCGTCTGGCCTCGCTTCGCCTGCTCCATCAACCAGTGCATGGCATCTTTAAAGCTCGACACCTCAAGGCGTGCGTCACCTTTCGTAACATAAGCGCGCACACCGAGCAGACCATGCAAGGTGGTCGCTAATTCAGCGATACGGCGGTACTCTGCTGAGGCAAAGAACTCACGCTGCAGATGCTTTTCAATGGTGAGTCCGTGTTCATTGCGGAAAATATTAAAGCGGACCGGCTGCCCACCCGCATTCACCTGTAGCTCGACGCGGTAGCTGCGCGCTTGGCTCGCTTCGGCATTGAGTTCGGTCTCCAGTGCCTTTGCCCACTCGGTCATGCGTGCGGCATCCAATAGATCATCCGCACGGATCACGGGAAGATTGACTAAATTCTCTAGAACGCGTGGTTCGTATCGACGCGACCACTTGGCGACAATGGTCTGCACATCAATAAATTGCTGTGCCAAGAGCTCAAGCTCGCTGCCTTGAATGACCCGTGGATTATCGCCGCCGTGTAAATGTACGGCCGCGTCATCTAGTGCATTCTTCAACAGAACCACGTTGAGTTCGGCATCGTCTTTAACGTAGTGCTCGCTCTTGCCGCGCTTTACTTTATAAAGCGGCGGTTGCGCAATATAAATATGGCCGCGCTCAATCAACACAGGCATTTGCCGATAAAAGAACGTTAACAGCAGCGTACGAATGTGGCTACCGTCCACGTCCGCATCGGTCATTAAAATGATGCGGTGGTAACGCAATTTTTCAACATTAAATTCGGTGCGGCCGATACCACATCCTAAAGCGGTGATCAGTGTGCCGACTTCTACGCTCGACAGCATTTTG
Source organism: uncultured Pseudomonadota bacterium (assembly GCA_903929455.1). GTDB lineage: Bacteria > Pseudomonadota > Gammaproteobacteria > Steroidobacterales > Steroidobacteraceae > CAIKZZ01. Next base: position 10,654 of record CAIYVA010000176.1, read on the forward strand.
TCAAAGCGTGCTTTTTCTACGTTGAGGATTTTTCCCTTCAACGGCAACACGGCCTGCGTGCGACGGTCGCGCCCTTGTTTGGCAGAACCACCTGCTGAGTCACCCTCCACTAAGAACATTTCGCACAAAGCCGGGTCTTTTTCTTGGCAGTCAGCTAGCTTGCCTGGAAGGCCTGCGATGTCTAACACGCCCTTACGGCGTGTCATGTCGCGTGCTTTACGCGCAGCCTCTCGAGCGCGAGCGGCATCGATAATCTTAGCGGCAATGGCTTTCGCCTCAGCAGGACGCTCCAGTAAATAGGCTTCTAACTTTTCAGAGACCGCGCTCTCAACAATGCCTCTGATTTCACTAGAGACCAGCTTGTCTTTGGTCTGAGATGAGAATTTGGGATCCGGCATTTTGACCGACAAAATAGCGGTCATGCCTTCACGGACATCATCGCCCGTCATCTCGACTTTCTCTTTCTTCGCTTCGCTTTCGATGTAGTCAGACAGCTTACGCGTCAGTGCCGCGCGGAAACCCTGTAGATGGGTGCCGCCGTCTTTCTGTGGAATGTTGTTTGTGTACGCAAACATAGACTCCGCGTACGAATCATTCCACTGGGCTGCCACTTCCACCGTGATCGGGCCCGCCATGGTGCGGAAGTAAAAGACGGTGTCATGAATAGCGGTCTTGCCGCGATTGAGATATTTCACGAAGGCGCCAATGCCGCCCTCGTATTCAAAAGTGTCATGCTTCTCGTCACGCTCATCAATCAGATCGATTTTGATTCCTGAATTCAGGAATGAAAGTTCACGTAACCGCCGGGCCAGGATGTCGTAAGAAAATAAAATATTGGTAAAGGTCTCTGCACTGGGTTTGAAATGCAGCGCGGTTCCACGGGTGGTGGTCTCTGAAATGACCTTTAAAGGGGTTTGCGGCACGCCGTGAGCGTACTTCTGCTGGTGCAGCTGCCCATCCCGCCCGATGGTGATCGTGAGGTGCTCAGAGAGGGCATTAACGACGGACACACCGACGCCATGCAAGCCACCCGAGACTTTGTAGGAGGTGTCGTCGAATTTACCGCCCGAGTGCAGCACTGTCATGATGACTTCCGCTGCCGAGACGCCCTCCTCAGGATGGATATCCACAGGAATGCCGCGTCCGTTATCGGTCACCGTGATGGATTCGTCCGCATGAACGGTCACCACAATTTCGTTGCAGTGACCCGCCAGGGCTTCGTCGATGGCGTTATCCACCACCTCGAAAACCATGTGATGCAAACCGGTGCCGTCATCGGTATCACCGATGTACATTCCTGGTCGCTTGCGTACCGCGTCGAGGCCCTTTAAGACCTTGATTTTACTGGAATCGTAGACGTCGTTCTGAGACATGCCCGACCC
>CAIYVA010000177.1 GCA_903929455.1 uncultured Pseudomonadota bacterium
CCGGGCTCCCTAATGATGAGTCGCGCGCGTGAGCGGCTGTCATGAGGGGTGGATCCTTGTAACTCAGCCGCCCAGCCGTGTGCGATGGCGGTGCTCCTAACTTGCTCCAGTATCTGGCTATTCGGTACATCCACGGTCAGGGTGGTGCGACCTTCCTGGTAGCTGGCCGATTCCACGACGGAGTCACTCCCTTTAAAGCCATCAGCCACGATGGCAAGCGCACCCATGAGGCCGGCATCGACGGCGGAGCGCATGCTGCGCACGCGGTTCTCGATGGCCAAACGCACCAGGGCCGGTTGCGCCAGTGCGCGGCTGTTGGGTAGTGCAGATTTTGCGGCCGCTTGCAGACTGATATCTAGCGCGTGCTCTTGCTGATGGTTATGCCAAAAGCGTACCCCAAGGCCACCGAGGTGCAGCGCCAGCAGCGCGGCTGCCGCGAACCCTGCCCAACGGTAGCTCGCCCATTGATCACTCAGACGAGTACTTGGCGCGTACGGGCCTTGCAGCACATTGATCGCATCGGCGTGGCCTGTGCCGGTTGCGAGTAAAGGCAGCACACCGTCTGCCATCACTTGCACGTTCAAGCTTGCGAGGTGGCTTCTTAGGACGTCAATGTCTGCTTGGTGAATAGGCCAGTCCTGTGCGGACACGTACAGCAATCCGTGTACTGCTGATGCGCTAGGCGCATCGGTCTGGTCGGCAGAGGGCAACAATCCAGCGAGTTCTAAGGCCGGTAGCATGGGCGTCGCGTCGAGACTAATCGGTAGCTGCTGCGCTTGGCGCACCATCAGACGGCCGGACTCTAAGACAATCACCGCGTGCGCCGGATTGGCGGGCACGACACTCGCTTCAGATTGCAGCGACATCGGTCGGATACCGACGCTCTCTAAACTGACTAAGCAGGCGCGTAGACGCTGGTGGTCGACCACGGCGACGGGTAGCGATTGATCTGATCGCTGCCGACCGAGTGCGAAGTGTAGGAGTTCGACGTCAGAGGCCAACTGATCTTCCAGTGCGAATGGCACCAGTTGGAGCAGTTTGGCGGCACCCCGCGCTGGGAAAACGGGGGCCGTTAAAAACACATCCGTGGCGGGCACCAGCACGCGCACCGCTTTGCCAGTGGCCGCTTCTGCAGCGTCCGCTAAAGAGCCGCGCCCCACGGGGCCTGTGACCACGCCGTGTGAGTCAATGTTTACCCAGTTGACCGGACTCGATGGCGTCTCCGCGGTCACGGCTAGGCTTGGCAATTGCAGAACAAAAATGTCGGGCATGGAGCTACTCAGTACTTAGCGTGCGAATCACTACACGGGAGGATCCGTTGGTATTTCGCTCGAACAGACTGTACAGCGTGAGCTGAGTAGTGCCAAGGCTCACAGTGGTTTTTCCGCGAAAATAGTGGGTAGAGTCACTGAGGCTCGCGATGACCGCTTGGCGGTCGGCGCTGTTTTTGATTCGGGCGGCGGCGGCTGCTTGGATGTCGGCCAGTGCAGGGAAGCAGCCTTTTTGGCGATTGAGCGCGAGTTGTGCCTCCCCTTGCGTGTATTGACCAAGGTCAGGTGCAATCGAATCAAGTACCACACCGGGCGCGGTGCACACGTTGAGCGCGGTACCAACCGGGAGCGCGGCAACGTAGGGCGCTAACTGGTGATAGCGCTCCGCTCCAAAGTCAGGGAGTGCTAATAACTCGCTGGTACTGACGATGGGGCGATTCGGTGGTCGGTAGGCGGGTGTTAAACTGGTGTACGCACTGTCCTCGGCGCCATCATTACCGGTGACGGTGGTATCTGCATCGATCCAGTCAAGTAATAAATCGGCCCATTTCGTTTCAAGGCCTAAGGCGGTCAGCAGACGCGTGAATTGCGCCATCGCCAACATATTCTGCGTGCCATCTGGCTTGATTAGATTATTCAAGTTAAAGCGCCCTTGCATATCTTCAAGGCTCGCCTGTAGTTGTCCTCCCTCGATCGGTAGCGGAGGTAAAGGTGCGGCCCATGCCTCATCAAGCGAGTCGTGCTTGCTGGTTGCGGCGTCGTCGTGCAGCACTTCAATTGCCCACGCTTCGGCGCCGAGTGCAATTTGCATCGCTTGCTCTTGCCCCATCAGCGTGGCGGCGCGCCGCTGATCAAGGCTACTTTGACTGCC
>CAIYVA010000178.1 GCA_903929455.1 uncultured Pseudomonadota bacterium
ACACCCACGACCAGCAAGACAAGGCCCACCATCAAGGCCGCCGCCCGACTGACGTCGCTCGCGGCAATCGGTCGTAGGCGTTTATTGGTGTGCGCCTGATCAAACGCCACGTCAGCCAGATCATTAAAAATGTAAGTGGCTGACGCCACTAAAGAAAAAGCCAACACGCCCCAACTGAGTGCCTTCAATGCGCTGGGATCACCCCATGCGTGAGCCGTCATCAAGGGCACCACCAGCAAACTGTTTTTTACCCAATGCGTGGGCCGCAACAAGCGAATCCAAGCGCGTACCGGATGGCTGCTGCCATACGGGCGCGGCGTCGGGGCGTCTTCGGGCGATCGATCAGTTCCTGGCGGCATACGCAGTCGCTCGCGGCTAAAAGCCCATGGTACTCCACCACACCACCCTCAACGCCAGCACCCCAAGCCCCGTTGATAACGCGATCATCAGGCGCCAAGGGATCAGGCACAATAACGCCCGGATAGCGCCCAAAAAAAGCGGCTTGGCGCTTGGCTATCCAGCTTCTTTCAACCACCACCGAGCGCCCACATCCCCTCACTGTCATGAGCCCCGCCGACCTATCGACCCACACGCCGATGATGCAGCAGTACTTAGGCCTTAAAGCCGAGTGCCCAGACATCCTGCTGCTGTATCGCATGGGTGATTTCTACGAACTGTTTTTTGAGGATGCTCGGCGCGCTTCTCGCCTCCTCGATGTGGCGCTCACCAGTCGCGGCCAATCCGGCGGCCAGCCGATTCCGATGGCAGGCGTACCCGTCGCCTCGCTCGACACCTACTTAGCAAAGCTTGTGAAGTTAGGCGAGTCGGTCGCCTTGTGTGAACAGATCGGCGAACCTGGCAAAAGCAAGGGCCCCGTCGAGCGGCGCATTGTTCGGGTGGTGACACCGGGGACAGTGACCGATGACGGACTGCTAGACGAGCGCCGCGCTAATCTGCTGGCGGCCGTCTACGCACACCAGCAAGCCTATGGCATCGCGTGGCTTGAACTCTCCAGTGGCCGCTTCAGCGTGACCGTCGTCGAACATGCCCTCGCATTAGAGGCAGAGCTCGCACGACTGCGCCCCTCGGAGCTGTTGGTACCTGAAGGCAGCGAACTGATCGCGCTTGCAGGCGCCAAAAGTCGTGCGCCGTGGCACTTCGATCTGTCTGTTGCCACACGCTTATTAACCAGTCAGTTCAAGGTCCATGATCTACAGGGCTTTGGACTAAGCGATAAGCCGCTCGCGGTGATTGCCGCCGGCGCTTTGTTGCAATACGTGCAAGACACCCAACGCGCAGCTTTACCGCACTTAGCCGGCATCGTGTGCGAAGAACGCGACGATGCGGTGCTCCTAGATGCTGCCACGCGGCGCAACTTAGAACTCGAATTGAGTCTCAGTGGCCGTGACGCCGGTACGCTGATCAGCGTACTCGATCACACCGTGACCCCCATGGGCGCACGCGAGCTGCGCCGTTGGCTAGGTCGCCCACTGCGCGACACTGCCCGTTTACAGAGCCGACTGCACGCGGTACGCACTTTACTGGGTACGACTCAGGGTCTGGATGCACGATCACACCTAGCCTCTATCGGCGATGTGGAACGCATATTAGGACGCATCGCTTTAAAGTCGGCGCGCCCACGCGATCTGGTGCAACTGCGCAATGCATTACAGGCATTGCCCGCATTGGCTGCGTGGGTAGAGCGCATCCACGCGCCACTTATTCAAAACACCGTGACCACACTCAGTGGCCATGAGGCATTGGCTGAGCTCTTGGCTAAAGCGATTGCAGATAATCCACCGCATGCCCTGCGGGATGGTGGCGTCATCGCCATTGGCTTCGATCAAGAATTGGATGAACTCAGACGCATCTCCACTGACACCGATAGTTACCTACTCGAGCTTGAGACCAAGGAGCGTGAAGCCACGGGTCTCGCTAGCCTAAAACTGGCCTACAACCGAGTCTCCGGATTTTATATTGAGCTTAATCGTCGTGATGCGGAGCAAGCGCCGGCACACTATATCCGCCGACAGACCGTCAAAAACGCCGAACGCTTTTTAACGCCCGAACTCAAGGGTTTTGAAGACAAGGTATTAGGCGCCAGAGAGCGCTCGTTGCTGCGCGAGAAACAGCTCTACGATGAACTCCTGACGACGCTCACCACTCATCTAGCAACACTCCAAGCGACCGCACAAGCGTTGGCACTGATCGATGTGCTCAGCAATCTGGCGCACTGCGCCCGTGAACAGCGCTGGAGTGAACCTGAGTTCGTCAATGAAGTGTGCCTTAAGATCACCGCCGGTCGCCATCCGGTGGTGGAGTCTTTGCTGTCTCATCCGTTTGTCGCCAATGATCTTATGCTGCATGCGGATCGTCGCATGCTGGTGATTACCGGACCCAACATGGGTGGCAAGTCAACCTACATGCGACAGATCGCTCTGATCGTACTCATGGCACGCATTGGCAGCTTCGTACCGGCCAAGCACGCCGTCCTTGGCCCTACTGATCGGATCTTTACGCGCATCGGGGCTGCGGATGATCTGGCAGGCGGACGCTCCACCTTCATGGTGGAGATGACCGAGACGGCCAACATCTTAAATAACGCCACCGACCAAAGCCTGGTACTCATGGATGAGATTGGTCGTGGCACCAGCACCTTTGATGGACTGTCCTTGGCATGGGCGGCGGCCGATCACATGGCACGGCAAGTGCGCTCACTGACTTTATTCGCCACTCACTATTTTGAACTCACCGCCTTAGGCACTGAGATCGCAAGCGTCGGTAACGTGCACCTTGATGCGACCGAACATGAGGACTCACTGGTGTTCTTGCATGCAGTAAAAGCGGGTCCCGCCAATAAGAGCTATGGCTTGCAAGTCGCTCGACTCGCCGGCGTGCCCAAAAACGTGATTCAAGCGGCACGTGCTTATTTGGCCACGCTTGAGAAGCGTGATCGCGCGCTGACTCTGCCGGCACCACAAGCGGAACTCATGTTGGAAAGCGCTCCCACAACAACACAGTCCGTGGCAGAACGCGCGCTGTTCACACGGCTAGGCGACCTGGATCCCGATCAAATGACGCCCAAAGAGGCCCTTGCGGCGCTGTATGAATTGCAAGCGCTCAAGTCTCGCGTAGATCTCACCTAGTGGCTTAAGATCACAGCACGCACACTCGATCGACTGACGACCGAGTTAGGCCGTCGGTCGCAGTCGAATATGCAAGTCGCGCAACTGCTGCTCGCTCACCGGTGTTGGCGCTTCGGTCATCGGACAAAACGCGGTCTGCGTCTTCGGGAAGGCGATCACTTCACGAATACTGTCAGCGCCAGTCATGAGCATCACCAACCGATCAAGCCCAAAGGCGATACCACCATGCGGAGGCGCACCGTACTGCAGCGCATCCAATAAGAAGCCAAATTTATTACGTGCTTCCTCCGGACTGATCCCCAGTAACCCGAAGACCGTCGACTGTAATTCCTGACGATAGATACGCACTGATCCACCGCCAATCTCGGATCCATTGAGTACGCAGTCATATGCCTTGGCAATGGCCTGCCCGGGATCAGCGGACAGTGCAGCCGGATCTTCATTCAGTGGCGCCGTGAATGGATGGTGCATCGCCACCCAGCGATTGGCATCTGCATCATGCTCAAACATCGGAAAGTCGACTACCCATAAGGGCTGATAGCCTTCGCTCACTAACCCGCGATCAGCGGCCACCTTAAGGCGCAGCGCACCTAAGCTGTCACTGACCACTTTTGCGCTATCTGCACCGAAGAAAATCAGATCGCCGCTGTTTGCCTGCGTGCGACTTAAAATACCCGCGACTGCCTCATCCGACAGAAACTTCAAAATGGGCGACTGCAAACCAGCGCGACCTTGAGTGACATCATTGACCTTCACATAGGCCAAGCCCTTCGCACCATAACGGCCAACATAGGCCGTGTACTCATCGATCTGACTACGCGTTAATTCACCACCGGCAGGCACGCGCAAGGCGGCCACACGACCCGATGCTGACTTCGCAGGCCCTGAGAATACCTTGAACTCACAATCAGCCACTAAGTCAGCCACATCCACTAACTCAAGCGCGATGCGTAGATCAGGCTTATCAGAACCATAGCGACGCATTGCTTCGGCATAAGACAAGCGTGGGAAAGGATTAGGAAGATCCACCTTCAGCACGGTCTTAAACAGTGAATGAATGAGCCCTTCCATCAAAACCATAATCTCGTTCTGATTTAAGAACGAGGTTTCAATATCGATCTGCGTAAAATCGGGCTGACGATCCGCGCGCAAATCCTCATCGCGGAAGCAACGCACGATCTGATAGTAGCGATCAAAACCGCTCATCATCAGTAACTGCTTAAAGATCTGCGGCGATTGCGGCAGCGCAAAGAAGCTACCCGCATGCGTGCGTGATGGCACCAGATAATCACGAGCGCCCTCTGGCGTGGCTTTAGTGAGCATCGGCGTCTCAATATCCACAAAGCGACGCTCATCGAGATAATGACGTACCGCGCGGGTGATCTCATGGCGCAACATCAATCGTTTCTGCATCACATCGCGACGCAGATCGAGATAGCGATATTTAAGGCGCACTTCTTCGCGCACCTCCTCATCTAACTGAAACGGCAGGGGCTCTGATCGATTAAGCACAGTGATCTGACGGGCCACCATCTCAACCTGACCGGATCCTAAATTGGCATTCACCGTACCCGCAGGGCGCGGACGAATCTCCCCCTCCACGGATAACACGTACTCACCACGAATACGCTCCGCCTCAGCGAACACATCAGCAGCATCTGGATTAAAGACAATCTGCAGCAAACCATCCCGGTCACGCAGATCGATGAAAATCACCCCACCGTGATCGCGCCTACGGTGCACCCAGCCGGCGACCCGGACGGACTGACCGACTAATGACTCATTGACCTGACCGCAGTAATGGGAACGCATAAATGCCTCAAAGTCCCGCCAGTGGGGAGCCGGCGATGTTACGGGGGGGCGCTTCCCTGTGGCAAGGCACAAGGACGCATCCGGCCTAAATAGAGCCTGTCGCGGCGCGACAGGCGTGCTTTATCGTCTTTTTGCGGTCTTGGCAGCCGGCTTTTTGGCCTTGGCCGTGGGTCGAGCCGCTTTAGATGCCCCGCGCGCCGCACGTTGGCCCACGCCACCCGATGTTGGCTTTTGCGTGGCGGGCGCAGCTGGCTTCGCCGTCTCCGCTTTCGCCGTCTTGCTGGCGTCGGGTGTCGTCGATGCGGAATCGGCCTTAGCACTCTTATCGGCCACCACCGCCGGTGGGGTCACCGTGTCGTCGCCGTGTAAATTGCGCTTGCGATCCTGATCGGACTTGAAATCGGTTTCATACCAGCCGCCGCCTTTCAAGCGAAACGCCGGCGCTGACATCAATCGTATGAGCTTCGCCTTGCCGCACTCAGGGCAGCGGCGGACCGGTGGATCGCTCATCTTCTGTAAAGCCTCGTGATGGGCTCCACAGGCCTGACATTGGTACTCGTAAAACGGCATCCCGACACCTTACAGTTCTTAACCCAACACGCTAGTCCCAGAGTCACTGCTCCGAGGAAGCCATAATAACAGCCGCCGCCCTTAGGCGGCGGCCTGCTGCGTCTTGGTGAACACCAATGCCCCCTCACGTGCGGATACCCGAATGGTCTCGGATGGTGCAAATTCCCCTCGGAGCAAGCGCTGCGCCAAGGAATTCTCCAACTGCGACTGAATCGCCCGCTTCAAGGGCCTCGCGCCATAGACCGGATCAAAGCCCGCATTGGCTAAGAAGTCACGCGCAGAGTCATCTAGCTCCAGCGCAAGATCACGCTCAGCTAAGCGCGCTCGCAACTGACCCACCTGCACATCGACAATACGCCTGATCTCAGCGCGACCGAGCGGATGGAATACCACAATTTCATCGATGCGATTGACAAACTCAGGCCTGAAATGACCACCGACCACCTCAAGAACCGCCGCCTTCATCCGCTCATAGGAATGCTCGCCGGCCATCTCCTGGATGGCTTGTGAGCCTAAATTCGACGTCATGATCACCACCGTGTTTCTAAAATCCACGGTGCGCCCATGACCATCGGTCAAGCGGCCATCATCCAGCACCTGCAATAAAATATTAAACACATCGGGGTGCGCTTTCTCAATCTCATCTAACAAGATCACGGCATAGGGCCTGCGCCGGATCGCCTCCGTCAGATACCCACCCTCTTCATAGCCCACATAGCCCGGTGGCGCACCGATCAATCGCGCCACAGAATGCTTCTCCATGAACTCACTCATGTCGATGCGCACCAGCGACTCTTCGCTATCAAATAAAAAGTTCGCCAGTGCTTTGGAGAGCTCCGTTTTGCCCACACCCGTTGGGCCTAAAAATAAGAACGAGCCATTCGGCCGCTTCGGATCAGAGAGCCCAGAGCGCGAGCGCCGGATGGCATTAGAGACCGCCTCGACTGCCTCGAGCTGACCAATCACCCGACTGGCCAAATTGCTCTCCATGCTCAGAAGCTTTTCCTTCTCGCCTTCCAACATTTTAGCGACCGGAATACCCGTCCATTTGGAGACCACTTCTGCAATCTCGGTCTCCGTGACCTTATTGCGCACGAGTGTTGCCATCTCACCTTCACTGGCTTGCGCGGCACTTAGGCGCTTTTCAAGCTCGGGGATGCGGCCATACTGCAATTCGGACATACGCGCTAGATCACCGCTACGTCTGGCTTGATCGAAATCAAGCTTCGCTTGCTCAATCAGACGCTTGATCTCCGCTTCGCCTTGCGAGGCTGCTTTCTCGCGCTTCCAGATTTCATCGAAATCAGCATACTCACGGCCGAGCGTACTTAAAGTCTCCTCGATTTGCTCTAAGCGCTTTTTAGAGGCGTCGTCTTTTTCCTTACGTAGCGCCTCACGCTCCATCTTCAGCTGGATCAGGCGTCGATCCAATCGATCCATTTCCTCTGGCTTCGAGTCCATCTCCATGCGAATTCTGGAGGCTGCCTCATCAATCAAATCGATTGCCTTATCCGGTAGCTGCCGATCCGTGATGTAACGATGTGACAGCGTGGCAGCAGCCACCACGGCGGGATCCGTGATCTGCACCTTATGGTGCACCGCATAACGCTCTTTCAGCCCACGCAAAATAGCGATGGTGTCTTCAACGGTCGGCTCAGCCACCAAGACTTTTTGGAAGCGGCGTTCAAGCGCCGCATCTTTTTCAATGTATTGGCGATATTCATCGAGGGTAGTAGCGCCCACACAATGCAACTCACCGCGTGCCAAGGCGGGCTTTAGCATGTTGCCAGCATCCATAGCGCCTTCGGCTTTGCCAGCACCCACCATGGTGTGCAACTCATCGATAAACAGAATCACCTGGCCTTCTTCCTTGGCGAGATCCTTAAGCACACCCTTTAAGCGCTCTTCAAACTCACCACGAAATTTTGCACCGGCGATGAGTGTGCCCATATCGAGCGCCAGAATGCGCTTGCTCTTTAAACCCTCAGGCACCTCGCCATTGATAATGCGCTGCGCCAAACCTTCCACGATGGCGGTTTTACCGACGCCTGGCTCACCAATCAGCACCGGATTGTTTTTAGTGCGCCGCTGCAGCACTTGAATGGTACGGCGAATCTCATCATCACGGCCGATGACCGGATCAAGCTTGCCCTGGCGCGCACGCTCAGTGAGATCCACGGTATATTTCGCAAGCGCACCCCGTGACTCCTCTGCATTCGCATCATTCACCGTTTGACCGCCACGCACATCCGCTATGGCCTTCTCCATGGCTTCTTTCGATGCACCCGTCGCTTTTAAGATCGCACTGACGTCGCCCTTGTCATCCAACAAGGCCAGCACAAACAACTCCGATGATATGAACTGATCGCCGCGTTTTTGAGCTAGCTTGTCAGTCACATTGAGCAAACGCGTCAAGCCATTTGACAGGTGCAAATCAGCCGCACCACCCTCAACCGTTGGTAAGCGCTCAAGCAAAGCGGTCAGTTGCGGACGCAGCTGATTTAAGTTGACGCCTGCCTTATCCAGCAGTGGCCTAACCGTACCTGCGCTTTGATCCAATAAAGCCATCAACAGATGGGCAGGCTCGATCGTGGCGTGGTCACGTCCAGCGGCCAATGACTGCGCATCCGCTAGAGCCATCTGAAAAGTCGACGTCAGTTTATCTTGTCGCATACGGGTTCCTCGTCTTTCCTATGAACCCAACTATGGGGTCCGCATGGACGTATTCAACCGCACCGAGGGCCACTCTGCCGATAGGCACTTTCAACCGAGGGGAGCGTTGGGTCGAGGATCAGCCCTGAGGTGACGATCGACGCCACACCAACGTGGCCAATCGCCCGGTCTGGCCGTCACGCCGATAGGAATAAAAGCGGTGAGCATCCGTGAGGGTGCACGAAGCCCCACCGGTCACCGGTATACCTAAAGCGGCCAGCCGACGCCTGGCTAAGGCCACCAAATCCGCCTGCCAACGGCCGCGCGCATTCATCACAAAGGCGTGAGTCGCCTGCGCATCGGTTTGCACAAAAACATCGCGCACTTCCTCGCCCACCTCAAAAGCCATTGCACCGATGGCGGGTCCTAGCCAAGCCACTAAGGGCACTGGGCCCAAAGCGGTCGCGGTGGCCTCAAGCACCCCAGCCGCCAAGCCTCGCCAACCCGCGTGGGCAATCCCTAGCCGCTCTCCATCCACACTGGCAAAGACCACCGGCAAGCAATCCGCCGTGAGTACCGCGAGCACCTGATCCGGTAGAAAGCTGACCGCGGCATCGGCCACCGGTGCGTCTTGATCAGCCGTGTATGCCGCAACCGCCACGCCATGCACCTGAGTGAGCCAAAATGGCTCACTGGGCAGATCTAATTCGCGCCGTAACTCAGCACGGTTTGCGCGCACGCAAGCGGCCTCATCGCCAACATGTGCACCTAGATTAAAACCTGCAAAGACACCCCGACTGACGCCCCCTAGCCGAGTGGTGGTGCCCGCACGAACACCTTTAGGCGCTTGCCAAGTAGCCTCTTCCCAACTCATCAACGGCACCGACGCATTTAGAAATTACGCGGATCGGCGTTGGGCGCACGCGCATCTTGGCGAAGCGCTGACAGTAGCCGCTCAAAATCAGCAGGCCATGGCGTGGTGAATTCGACTGATTTTTTACTGAGCGGGTGGATTAACTTAAGACGCCCAGCATGTAGCGCTTGGCGCTTAAAGCCCCGCAGGATTTCAATTAAACTCGCACTGGCCGCGCGCGGCAGAACGAGGCGCCGCCCGTACAGCGGATCGCCCACCAACGGAAATCCAGCGTGCGCCAAATGGACACGAATCTGATGGGTCCGCCCCGTTTCTAGATGCACGCGCACGTGCGTGTGCGCGCCAAAACGCTCTGCTACCCGATAATGAGTGATCGCTTCACGACCGCCGGCGCGTACCGCCATCTTCAGGCGATCGACTCGATGGCGATCGATGGGTGCATTGACCGTACCGCCCGCGGTCATCACACCAGTGGCCACCGCTTCGTACACACGCTCAATCTCATGAGCTGCCAACGCGCGCACCAAATGGGTATGCGCCTCGAGCGTTTTTGCGATCACCAAAAGACCGCTGGTGTCTTTATCAATGCGATGAATGAGCCCTGCTCGTGGTAACTGAGCCAGTTGTCCGTCATGACTGAGCAGCGCGTTTTGTAGCGTGGCGCTTGGGTTACCAGCACCCGGATGCACCACCAACCCCGCGGGCTTGGCGATAATTAATAAGACCTCATCCTCAAACACGATGTCCAGTGGAATTGGCTCCGGCGCGACATCAATCACAGCCTCATTGGCCGGATCAATACGCACCCATTCACCGCCGCTGACGAGATCGCGGGGGCGGGGTTTGATGCCATCGACCAAGACGCGACCGCTGTCGATCCACGCTTTTAGGCGGCTTCGTGAGAAATCAGGGAACAAAGCTGCCAACGCCTGGTCTAGGCGTTGTCCACGGGCGGCCTCAGGGATACGGTTTTCGAGTAATCCAGTCATGGCGGCAACATACGCTATACTTCGGCGCCTTGCATTTTCTTGGTGATCCTCCCTTGAACTTAACGCCACGCCTCAATGCCCGCCTAGGCCTCACCCCATCCGGGTCGAGCCGCTCCTCTTGGGGGCGTCTGGTGGCCATTGTGGTCTCAGCCGCCATCCTGAGTCTGGCCGCAGGGTGTAGCTTGTTTCACCATAAGAAAGACGACTACATGGCAAGCCCAGAAGTCGCCTATGAACGTGCCAACAAGCTACTCAAGGACGGCAGCTACCAGGGCGCGATCAGGACCTATGAGACCTTAACGGCCCGCTTCCCGTTCAGTGATCCTGCCAGGCAGAGCCGACTCGATTTGATTTATGCCTATTACCGACAAGGCGAGAAAGAATCAGCGGTCGATGCCGCCGACAGCTTCATTCGTGAGAACCCAACACACCCCCGTATTGACTATGCCTACTACATGAAGGGGCTGATTTATTTTGAGCGTTCACGAAATTTTCTCGAGCGCTGGTTTGACGTCGATTTAGCCAAGCGCCCGCCTCAGGATGCGCGCAAATCATTTGATGCCTTCGCGCGGGTGGTGAGTCAATATCCGCACAGCGACTACGCGCCAGAATCTCGCCAACGCATGATTCATATCCGCAATCGTCTGGCTGAATATGAAGTCAATGTGGGCCGCTATTACATCAAGCGCGGCGCCTACGTGGCAGCCTTAGCACGCGCGCGCTACGAAATTGAAAACTACGATGGCGCACCGGCGACAAAAGCAGCGCTGGCGATCACTGTTGAGTGCTATCAGAAATTAGGCATCAACGATCTGGCCGAGGACACCGCTAAGGTATTGGCAGGCAACTTTGCCAATGACACGGTTGCCAGCCAAACCCAAGTGCACCGCTGGTGGCACTTCTGGTCAAAAAACCGCTAAAAATCCTATCGAGATCGATAACCTGAGGTGATCGGGTATCGCCAGTCGCGACCAAACGCGCGGCCACTGATGCGAATACCCGGCGGCGCTTGTCGACGCTTGTACTCATTCCGTTTCACCATTTCCAGCACGCGGCCGACAATCGCCCGCTCGAAGCCGCGCGCCACAATCTCATCGACCGATAAGTCATCTTCGATGAATGCCTCCAAAATAGCGTCTAACACATCGTACGGTGGCAATGAGTCACTGTCTTTTTGATCCGGACGCAACTCCGCACTCGGCGGCCGCTCTAACACCCGCACAGGAATGGCTGGACTCACCGCATTACGGTAGCGTGCGAGTCGATACACCAACATCTTTGAACAATCCTTAATCGGCGCAAAGCCACCCGCCATGTCTCCGTACAGCGTGGCGTAGCCCACCGCCATCTCACTCTTATTGCCTGTGGTGAGCAACATGGCACCGGTTTTATTCGAGATGCCCATCAGCAACACACCGCGGCATCGCGCCTGAATATTCTCCTCCGTGGCATCCGGAGACATGCCAACAAAGTGCGGAGCCAAAGCGGCCATCGTCGTCTCAAACATGTCCTCAATAGAGATCACGCTGTATTTAACCCCGAGGGTGTTCGCTTGGGCCTTGGCGTCCTCTAGACTCATCTGCGACGTATAACGTGAGGGCATCATCACCGCGTGCACGCGCTCGGCCCCTAAGGCATCCACGGCGATCGCCAAGGTCAGGGCCGAATCGACCCCGCCGGAGAGACCCATCACCACACCAGGGAAGCGATGCTTCTGCACGTAGTCCCTCACCCCAAGCACCAGCGCGTGATAGACGCTGGCCTCTTCACCGAGCTCCGGTGCGATCAGCC